>JAQTYE010000028.1 GCA_028749255.1 Paracoccaceae bacterium
CTTCTGCTCTGCACTGTCCATTCCACCTGTCTCCTATTCTCAGCAGTTATCCACAGCCCCACTGGCGCGCCCTGTCCGTTCTTGTCGCGGATTGACCAGTGTCCTTTTCAGTTTCTTGTCCCTCTCCCTGTCGTGCAGGACAGTCCGAGACTGTCTAAGACTGTCTTGAAGTGTCTTTCGGACACTCTCGGACAGTGTTGGACAGTGTCGCCCGCGGCCCTTTCCAGGCTCTTTCCCACAGCCAAACCCTGCGTTTTGCAGGGCGTTTCGGCGCAAAGTGACCTCTGTCCCTTTCAATTTCTTGTCCTTCTCCCTGTCGAGCAGGACAGTCCAAGACTGTCCGAGACTGTCTTGAAGTGTCTTTCGGACACTCTCGGACAGTGTTGGACACTTACGAGCGCTCCGCCCGGGCGCGCATGGTCAGCGTCATCATGTGGTCGGACCAGGACGCCAGCGCGCGCTCGATCCAGATTGAGGTGCGGTATTCGCAGCCCTGTTTCACCAGCCAGTCATCCATGAACAGCAGCGCCGCGTCGTTCTTGGCCAGATCCGCCGAATAGCCCGCCACCATGATCCGCAACCGCTGGCGCCGCTTGGCCGCATTGGCCGCCTCGTTCTTGGCGCGGTTGTCTTCCTTGCGCGCAATCGCCTCGGTCAACGTGCGCAGCACCATCGGATGCATCAGCCGCAATTCGCCGCCCTCGCAGCGGCAGCGCTCCCAGCGGTGCAACGGCCCGAACGGCAGGCTGCACAGCGCCCGGAAATGCGCCGGATCGACAAAGACCAGCCGCGCCAGAACATCGGGTTCAACCGGCAGCGTACCGACCGGCGACTGATCGTAAGCAATGAAGATCAGATCGAGATAGAGCGCCCGACACTCCGGCGTGCCACGCAGCCGCATGTCCGAGTTCAGCCAGCGCCGCCGCTCCCATGGCACAAAATAATGGCTGTCGAGCCGGTCTTCGTTGCTTAGCGGATAGTCCGGGATTTCCGCCGCGCCGACCGGTGTGAACAGCGCGCTGCGGGCCGCTGCGCCCCCGTTAACCGCCTCAGCCATGTCCCGCCCCTTTCTCTGCCAGCATGTCGCGCAACTCGGTCACGCTCAGCGCGCCGTCCTCGCGCGGGAAGCGATGCGCCAGATACCCCGCCACCTCGGCCAGCCAATAGCCGCAGGCCCGCAACTCGCACGCCCACTCGCGTTCTTCCTCAGTCCAGCGTGGCGCGGTCATGTTTCCCCCCGCCACGGATAGGCCCGCAGCACCTGCGCGGCGGGCTCCCCGCTCTCGGCCAGATCGGCCCCGATGATGCGGTTCAGATCGCGCCGCAGCCCGCCCGTGGTCGTGCCGAACTGCGCGGCAATCTGCGCATTCTCCTGGCCCTGCGCGCGCAGCCGCAGGGCCTGCAGCAGCCGCTCGTCGCTGGCGCGGCTGTTCGAACGCGTCCGTTTGCCCGGGGCCCCGGCCATCACCCGGCCCTCCCGGAGTGATCCCCCGGATCGGCCCCGCCCAGCCCCGCGCCGCAGGCGGCATAGCCCGCCATATCGACCCAGTTGTCGGCGTGCCCCGGGTTGCCCCAGGCGCGCGCGGTTTTCAGGTCGATCAACAGGATCGCCACCTGTGCCGGGCTCAGGGAAATCCCCAGCCGCGCGCTCCACAGTCCCGCCAGCAGCCCGAACGTATCCTCGGGCGCGCCATGCGTGGCCGCCCGGTCGCGCAGCACCGCCTGCCGCGCCAGATCCAGCACCGCCGCCCGGATCGCCGCCGATGCCTGTGCCCTCTCGCTCATTCGCTCACCTCGCATTGGTTCATCAATCTGCGCGCCCCTAGACACCATTGGAGCGTGGACGCGGCGCCGCAGATAAACGGGCGAGAGCGCCAAGGTCATCGCGCACGCATCGCGCAGGTTACGCAATGCATCCCGGTCAACCGTCAGCCGCAGGACAGACCCATCATCCAGATTGAAGGACAGAACGGAATCTCCGCACTCTGCACATGGCCCCGTCAGGTCGCGCCACGCCGCGCGCAACATCACCGCAACAGTCATCGCTGTACCTCCCCAGCTAGGCAGGAAATCGACACATCCAGATCCACACCATTTGCGCCTGGGAGCACGGCAATCTCGATACGTCCGTCACCGGCGGTCAGCTGATGGCGCACCACCCGGCACCCAGTGCTCTGCACAATCGCATCCAGAACCGCGCGCACCATGGGCAGTGGATCCATGACCGCTGCGGCAAACGCTTGAGGCACGCCGCGCAGCTTGCACAGCGCCACCACGGCCCCCGGCCCGGAAGAGCCGATCACCGCCACGTCATCCGCGCGCACAGCAACCTCAACCTGTCGTTGCATGTACTCGGCAATCGCTTGCCAAATCTCCGCCTCGCCCAAGCGCACCACGCTGTCAGCCATCACGAAACCCTCACGAAAAAAGCGGGCTGGGATGCCCCCGCCCGAGGTCCAACAGGGAAGCGCGCTTTTCCCCGCGCGCGGGGGAAGGATGCGCGGCGGCCAGGGGAGGAGATCCGCGCCGCCGCGCCCATCCGGTGCGCAGCCCCATGCGCGACCAGATCGGAAGAAAAAGCGGTGCGGCGGGCATCCAGCCCCACCGCACCAAGGCACCGCACCGCCGGGCAAGTGTGATCGGTGCGGGGGATCATCGGGCCTCTCCGGCTTCCAGCAGGCGGCGCGCCTGGCAAATCGCCTCGGCGGCTTCGTCCAGCTCACGGATCGCCCGCGCCCGGTCGTCGGGGCGCGCACTGTCAAGCACCTGCAACAGCGCCCCCACCGCCTCGCCGACCTCGCGCGCCATCACGCCCGCCTGCACCGTCAGATTGCCGCCCTGCGGCGCCACGGCGGCCCCGAACCGACGCGCCAGCGCCTGCGTCACCGCATCGACACCAAGCGCATCCTCAAACGCCACCACATCGGCCACCGTCCATTCGAGCGACCCGTCGCGCTTGCGCGAGATCGTGCCCTTCGACACCGGATCGCCCCACCGCGCCCCAACCGCCGCCGCAGCCCCCTCAACCCCGCCAAGCCGCTCGGACATCGCCCGCATATGCGCCCGGACCGTCAGACGAACGTCATACATGTGACGCCTCCAAAACCTTGTTTTCTTGTGAGAGAGAGACCCGCGTGAGAGCGTCGGGGAATGGAACACTTGACCTGGCAGAACTCCAATCCATCGCAGCCATCAAACACCGCCACCGCGGTTGCTGGGCTGACATGCCCGATCAGAGTTAACCTTCATGTGCTCACGAATGCGGTCGGCGACCCGCAAGGTCGGGCTGGATTTTCCATCCCGCCAGTCCTGCCATTGCCGCCAGCTAGCGTTGACCGCATCTCGCAACAGCTTCTGGGGCGAGATGCCATGCGCCACGCAATAGCGCTCGATGTCTGAGATGAACTGTTCCATGCTGCGCAGTATAGGGTATTTTTACCCCATAATTCAAGGGGATTTTTACGCCATTACGTATAGCGCGGCTTCGGGTATATTTCCCCTTATGGAAACATCATTCAAAACGGCCCTGGATCACGCACTTAAGGCGACAAACCGCTCCTTGCGGAGCGTTGCGATCCAATCAGGCGTTTCCTACGATCAGCTCAAGGGATTGATGCAGGGGAAATCCCAACGCACGAACTTCGACGACGGCGTAAGGGTTGCGAAGGTGTTTGGCGTTTCGGTCGAGGATTTCCTCTTGGGGAACCTGCAAGCAGCCCCCAGGTCCGTGTCGGTCGCGGGACGCGTGGGCGCCGGGGCCGAGATCGACCTCTGCGATGCCTATGCAAAGGGTGATGGGCTTTATCACGTCGCCTGCCCCGCCGAAGTTAGCCCCCATGGGATTGTGGCAGTCGAAGTCATGGGTGAGAGCATGGAGCCGATGTTCTTCGACGGCGACGTGCTTTTCTATTCCCGCGCTGCGGCGGAAGGCGTTCCCATCGAAGCAATCGGTAGGCAGGTCGTGGCGCAAACAGATGATGGCCGTGTTTGGGTGAAGCAGCTCAAGATCGGCACCGCACCGGGACTGTTCCATCTTCTCTCGCTTAATCCCGCAGGGGCCAACCTTCTGGACGTAAAGGTTACATGGGCAGCGGCAGTTCGCCTCCACCTGCCAAAGGCACTTGTTCGAAAGGTGGAGTGAGGTGGCTGACTTCTCGAGTCAGGGACAACAGGCGCCTGCGACTGAAGGCCCGGCCCTACATTTACCATGCGCTTTGCACTGCGCCGCAACCTGCGACGGACCCGCCCCGCCTACAGGGATCGCAGCCTTTCAGGATAATACGTCCAGGCAAGAAATCGGCTGGTCTTCTGGCCCTGCGCCATCTCGACAACCCTGAACTCGGCGACCCGCGCCTTGTTCAGCAGTCTGGACAGTGGCTTGAGGTTGTCTTTCTTGGACACCAGACAGGTGAACCACAGGCATTGCTCGGCAAAAGCCATGCTCTGTTCGATCATTTTGGCGATGAAGCCAATCTCGCCGCCCGGACACCAGAGTTCGGCATTCTGGCCGCCGAAATTGAGCTCGGCCGAATGCCCCTTGCCAAGATTGCGCCACTTGCGCCGCGTGCCCTCTTCCGCCTGCGCCAGCGACGCATGGAACGGCGGATTGCACAGGGTGACGTGGAACATGTCATCGGGACCGACAACGCCCTCGAAGATGTCCTCGGGGTTGTGCTGACGTCTGAGCCCGATTTTCAGCCCGTTGCGCTGGCAGATCTGCCGTGCCGATTTGAGCGATGCGGGGTCGATATCGACGCCGGTGAAGTCCCAGCCATATTCATGCTGCCCTGTGAGCGGATAGACAAGGCTGGCACCCGTCCCGATGTCCAGCGCCTTGATGGCCGGGCCGCGCGGGATCTCTTGGCCATTACTCTCGGCCAGCAGATCCGCCAGATAGTGGATGTAATCGACACGGCCCGGGATCGGCGGGCACAGGAAAGAGGCCGGAATATCCCAAAAATCAATGTCATAATGCGCCCTCAAGAGGGCCCGGTTGAGCATACGCACCGCGTTCGCGTCCTGAAAGTCGATGGTCATCTGACCGCGCGGGTTTCGTGTCGTGACCGCCTCCAGCTCGGGAGATTTCACGATCAGGCGCTCGAAGTCATACCCCTCCCGGTGCTGGTTGCGGGGGTGCAACATGGATTTGACAGCCATGGGAAACCTTCTTGCCTATTGATGCGGGCCGCGCGCCCGGCAGGGCGTCGAGTCTAGAGTTTTGTCGCGGCGTGAGGAATACCTGAACGGCCCTCTGCGGACATAGCCAAGCTGGCAATCGCTGCGTTGCGGCTTCCCCGAACCGGTCCTTGGTGGCAGCGTGCCCCGACGTCTTCTGGTCCGAGGTCGACAGGGCGGACTTTCTGTCCAGTCGAGCCCGCTGCGAGCGATGCCTTGAGCAATTCGCAGTTGCAACCAACCGCGCGACGGGCGATTGATAATTGAGCATTCACTAGAGGCTATGTCGAGGCGGAACCGACCTCAAAGGATAAGTGATGACCAATCAAGGACAGAACACTTCGGACTTGTCTGACGAGATACCTGCAGAAGAAAATTTTATTGAGCAGGCGGAGTACATCGCCAGAGATAGGTTCGTAAGTCTAGCGGCGGAGCACCCATACGAATCCGATATCATGAAGAAGTTGATGGGAGGCGGGGCCAAACTACTGATTGGTCCGCGGGGTTGTGGAAAAAGCACTCTTATGAGGAAAGCGTATTTCAACTTACTCGACGACCAAACGTTGAGCACTCTGCCAGTTTATGTGAACTTCAAGCTGGCTTTAAAGATGGAGCCCTATTACGTTAAGGGACCCAACGCATCGTACTGGTTTCGCGCATGGCTTGTGATGAAAATCCTTCGATCGCTTAGGGAAGCTATTTCAGAATTTGTAGACTTCGAAGTTCCCGAGGGGCTTCCGGAAGAGAAAAAAATTGACTCGATAATTTCGGCTCTAGAGGCTAACTCCGCCGACGGTGGACAGATTGAACAGTTTAACATCCACTTCTTGGGCAGTATTCTAGACGAATTGCTGTCTAGGAACAATCTAAGGCGGTGCGTAATTCTAATTGATGACGCGGCGCATTCTTTTTCGGAGAAGCAGCAGGAAGATTTCTTCGATCTTTTCCGCGCAATAAAGTCGCGCAATGTTTCACCAAAGGCAGCTATCTACCCAGGGATTACTTCACACTCAGCAAATTTTCACGTTGGTCATGATGCAGAGCAAATCGATGCTTGGGCGGCGCCATCTGGTGAACAATATGAAGGCTTCATGATTTCACTTGCCCGAAAAAGATTCGAGGGGACAGGTATCGACATAATTTCCAAGAATGAGGACGATATCAAGTTCCTCGCATATGCTTCGTTCGGAATACCTCGCGGGTTCCTAGGTATGCTACGATCCATATTCAACTCTCCGGAGAGTTATATTAACTCAGCGGGCAAGCTCAATAAGACGAAAATACTCAAGCTTTCGCGGATGGGTAGAGACATGTCTCACGCTGTGTATGACTCTCTCAATGCCAAGCTGCCATCCTACAAGAGTTACGTGGAGAATGGGTCCTCGTTGTATCAAGCGATACTGTCTCAAATTAGGGCTTTCAATAACGGGAAGACCTTGGAAAAGCAAGGTACGCAGTTTGCGATAAAGTCTCCCGTTGGAGCGGATTTGGAGAAAATTTTTGGGTTCTTGCAATACTCCGGACTTATTATGGAGTCTGGTTCAATTCTAAAGGGCGAAAAAGGTTCATTCCTGCATTTCCAAGTCCACATTGGCGACCTAACAACCGAGAACATTCTGGTTGGAAATCGAACCAAATCAATAGACTCCTTCCTTACAGTTATCCGCGCGCCCAAGTATCAAGCTTGGCCGAGACTGACGACATCTTCCTTACTTGAAGCCGCAGAAATAACTACTGACGACTTCACGCTCGCACTTCCGCTCTGCCATGCATGCAGCACGCCAAGGAGCAATCCAGACGCAAAATTCTGTTCGAACTGCGGGACACAACTGAAGCCGTCGTCAACATATGAGGCGCTGGTGAAACAAGACATTTCAACGCTACCCATTTCTTCGAGGATGGAGAAGAGGATTAAAGACAACTCGAACATCCGGCGAATTCGTGATATCCTCATGGATTCCAGTAAGGAAACTCTGCTCGGGATCCCTTATATCGGCAAGGTTAGAGCTCAAACCATCCTTGGTTATGCTGAAGAATACGTGTCATGAACCAATCAATTTCCGATTTCGTCAATGAGGCTCCAAGTTCGAACTCAATCGGTTCTATAGACATGTATCTGTCAGATGCAAGTTTACCGAGTCCTATTGATGCGTATGTGCAGTACACTCGGAGCCTACTGAGATTTGGGACGCCGGATCATTTGAACCAGAATGAGCACTTAGGCGGTTTATTGCTGCTTGGCGCCGTTTCCGCGGCGGAAGCATATTTTCGTTCGATATTCTCCCAAATCCTCGAGATGTGCCCGATATCACGCGAGGTGGCTGCCGACAAGCAAATTAACCTGGGTGGCGTTCTTTGGCATGGCTATTCTGAGTTTCGACGAAGCGCGTTTGAGCATGTTACTTTTTGCTCCAGAGAAGATATAAAGAAGCACGCTCGCGCATACATTAGCTTTGAATTGCGCGATTCTCACTTCAAGGATCCTCTTGCTGAGTTTGACAGGGTCTGCCATCTTCGTCATGGTCTAGTCCACAATGGAGGAATTCTTCCTGGCAGAAATGCAGTTCAAGTCGGAGCGAAGCCGAGTAAAGCACCCAAACGAATTGACCTTGATTTTGGAAGCCTCCAAAGCTTGATCGCAGCAATAGATACACTCGTACTCACATTCAATAGGGAACTGTTCCATGAAATGTGCCGAAGATGGGCTACGGCATGGCGGCAGAGAAGCGACTGGGACGGGGCGAATGCAGAGAAAATTTTTAACTCGATCTGGAAATTGCATTTTTGTAAGGAGCTTCACAGTCAAAGACTTGGAAGGGGAAACATAACACGCGGCGCATGCTTGTCTCAGGTCAAGGTCGAATACGACCTTTAGACATTAAGGCAATGAAAATGGCGCCAAATGATTTGAAGCGAATCGCTTGAGAACCCTTCGCCTTTTTGCGATCAATGCCTGAGAAATATTTACTGATCCTTTAAGGTGTTGGATCTCAGATTTCGCATTTTAGATTTCCTGAGTATTTTCAAATCGGCTATTTATTTTGCTCAATTTATTTTTCGTACAGAGTGCGTTGTCACGGTGCGTGCAGATAAGGTCCGTTGCTGCACATCGCTACGATTCAAGCGGTCCGCCTCGAATGTCAGTTATCCGCCCATGCCTACCGGCTGGATCAAAAACTTACTACGGGCGCTCGGTCCCTCTCACGGAGCCGCCCCCCCGTGTACATCACGCCTACAGAGCATTTTGCCGCCCTACGCTCCAGGTCGCCACCTCACCCTTAAGTGTGTTCTCGAAGATCGTCATATCGGCGTCTGGGTAGTACCATCCCAGAATGATGCCGGTCCTGTTTGTCACCGTTATGCGTTCCGCAACACCAAGGCGTTCCTCCAGCGCTTCGGCGTCGAATTGCGTTCCAACTACAATGTTGAGCATTACCCAGCGCTGCATCTCATCGCGCGCAGCAACGGCGCTGGCCGCTTGGCCAGATCCATGCAAATTGATCTCCACAGGAACAGCCGCAATGATGTCACTGATCGCTCGTGTCGCCTTAGGAGCATTTTTCGCGCCCCACCGTGGATGGAAAGCAGCAACGGCCTCATATTTTCCGGCAGGTAGAACCGTTCCATCCCTGCGCGTGAGCGGGATCGAGGCAACAGCAGACCCGTCCTGGACTGTAATCTGCTCCCCTGCGCCGATGTAAATGTCATCAGGCGCCTGACCCGCCAAGTCTACACCGACCATGATCTCAATCGGCCCTTCGATGGTCGTCTCAATGGCGACCTCAACCGTGTCGTTAACTTCTTGAACATCTGTGATGACAATCGTCTGAGCTGATGCACCAGACGCAAAAAAGAGAGCAGTACAGAAAGCAAAAATGGGCTGCATGTCGATTCCACTGGGGTTCAATTAACCTCCATTGAAGCTCAACGATCCGTCAAAAAAAGTCCATGTTCCATGTGCACATGCTAGAAGTCGGACCGGCCATCCTTGGGGAAGCCTCGGGTCAGCCTGCTGGAGGTGCGCCGACAGGATGCGAAGAACAAACACCCCCCTGACCATTGGCTCTCCGCAGCCCCAGTCTTTTCAGCACTCGCCACTTCCAAGCGGGTGCAGCCCGTTTCACATCATGGCAAGGCAATTCACACATTTATGGGGTAAATTTTCCCCATAAATGTTGACGGGGTAATATTCCCCCACTATCCTCCCCCCCATCGCAACCCACCGATGGAGGCCGCCGTGCTTGCCCAACCGCACCCAATCCCCGCCCCGCCCGCCTGTGCTGTCGTGGTGCTGCGCCAGGAGGCGCGGCGCCGGGCGGACTTGCTGGAGACCGGGCGCAATGTACTGAAAGCGCGTGCCGCGACCGCCGAGCATCTGCGCGCCGCGATCGAGGTGCTGACCCGCTACGGCGACCACATCGACATGATGCGGGCCGAGTTGCTGCGCGCGGCCCTGCGCCGCCGGGAGGGGCTGCAATGAGCCTGCGCGCCTCCTGCATCCCCCAATCCCGGCCCGAGGCCCCCAAACCCACCGCGCTGCGCGTGGGCTGGCCCGAGGTGCTGCTGGTGGGTCTGCTATGCCTCGCCGCCCTGGTCATCGCCCGCGCGGCGCTCGATACTGCGCTGGCCCTGCCCGCCCTCACCGCGCCGGGGCTGGTCTGATGGATGTCACCACGATCACCCCGCACAGCGCAGGCGGCACGGTCACCGCCCCGCCCGCCGCTTTCGAGGCCGCACTGGAAGAGCTGCGCACCGCGGGCAAGCCGCCGATGAAGCCCGACCCAGAAATGGATGCGGCCAAGTCGCATGCCTATGCCGTGCATGCCGACGAGCTGCGCCAGTTCGTCGAGCGCTTCGAGCATCTGGAGGCCGAGAAGCGCGACATCACCGACCAGCAGAAGGACGTGATGGCCGAGGCCAAGGCGCGCGGCTACGACACCAAGGTGCTGCGCAAGCTGATCACGCTGCGCAAGCGCGACACGGACGATCTGGCCGAGGAAGAGGCGATCCTCGAGATCTACAAAGCCGCGTTGGGGATGGTGTGATGATCGAAGGTCATGCACGGGCGCTACTGGACACGCTGGACGACGACAGCCTTAGAGGCGCGGCAAATCCCGTTGTCGTCGCCGCATGCTTTGGCGCGGGAGCGTTCATGGCGTCAACGGATGAGGGCGCCCCGCTTGCTATGGCGCGGGCATTCCTGATCGCGCTGATCGACCCGCTTGATCCCGCGCTTGATTACCTGCGCCAAGATCCGGCGGCGGGTGAGATAGCACGCGGTGAACTGAAAGGGAGCGCGCAATGATGCGCGTCCTGATCGGCTGCGAGACCTCGGGCGTGATGCGCCGCGCCTTTGCCGCGCGCGGGCATGATGCCTGGTCGGTGGATCTGCTGCCCGCCGAGGATGGCAGCAACCGCCACATCACCGGCGATCTGCGCGACCACCTGGCCGAGGGCTGGGATCTGCTGGCAGTCATGCACCCGCCCTGCACGCGCCTGTGCAACAGCGGCGTGCGCTGGCTGACCGAGCCATCCAAACGGCTGCCGGAAACCTACGCCCGGAGCGAACGCGAAGCCTTTGGCCGCATGAGCCGCGACGAACGGCTGGCCTTCCTCTGGTACGACCTGCAGCGCGGCGTCGATCTGTTCACCGCCTGCTGGCGTGCGCCGGTTCCGCGCGTGGCGATCGAGAACCCGGTGATGAACCCGCACGCGCGCGAACGCCTGCCCGCGGATCTGCCGCGCCCGCAGATCGTGCAGCCGTGGTGGTTTGGTGAACCGTTCTTCAAGGCGACCGGCTTCTATCTGCGCGGGCTGCCCCGGCTGACGGAAACGAACCGCCTCACCCCGCCGCGCCCGGGCACCGAAGAACACAAGCGCTGGTCAGCCGTCCACCGCGCGGCGCCCGGGCCGGATCGCTGGAAGATCCGCAGCCGGACATTTGAAGGCATCGCCAACGCCTGCGCCGATCAATGGGGCGGGCACGCACAGCAACAGGAGGCTGCAAATGGCTGACAACGAAATCCTGACCGAAGCGCAGTTCATCGACCGCTTCGTTGCGCATTGCCTCGCGCGCAGCGGGGTCACTCATTTCGATGATGGCGCACCTGTCGCGGACTACGCCCGCGAGGTCGCCGCCATTTGCTGGCGCAATCCAGGCAGGCGCGCCGATGGCCCCGAGGCCTGCGCCGAGGACGACATGGACTATTGGGGAGAGCAATGAGCATGACGGCGCTTCCGCTTCGCATCCAGCTCTCGCGCGCCAAAGGCTGGCGCATGCCGACCGGCGCGGTGAAGGTTGATAGATCAACCGTGTTCGGAAACCCATTCACCGTTGCCGACTGTCGTGAAGCAGGGTTCTGCGGCACCGACGAAGAAATCTCCGAGCGCTGTGTCGAGGCCTTCCGCTGCTGGCTTGGGCCGATGTGGCGCTGCAATTGGGATGGGCCCGAAAGCGAAAAGGCGCGCGCAAAGCTACTCGCCCGCATGCCGGAACTGCGCGGCAAACAGCTGGCGTGCTGGTGTAAACCCGGAGCGCCATGTCACGCCGATGTGCTGATCAAGATCGCCAATATGCCGGAGGATCAAGAGAATGGCTGAACTGAACCACGCACAGTTGACCAGAATGATCTGGATCGACGCGAGGCTGGTCGGCGCCGCGCGGATCAATCGCAGCGACATCGAGCAGGCGTTCGGGATCAGCACACCGCAAGCTGCCCTGGACCTGCGCAGCTACAGCAAACTGAACCCCGGGCGCCTGGCCTACAGCCGCCGCGAGAAATGCTACCTGACCGCAGCCCGCTCAAGGCCCCTGTTCGCCACCAGGACACGGCTCAGCGTGACACATGCCGTTGCAATCGTCGCAGAGCAACGCTGTGCGTTGATCGCCGATACGGAACAGGGGCGCTGATACGATGACTGACCGCCCTCACCCCCAGCAGCCCCGCACCACCGTCACCATCCGCTATGACCGGGCCGCCGAAATGTGCATCACCCTACCCGCCCCGCCCTGCGGGATCGAGATCAGCCATGGCGCGCGCACCGAGACCACGCCGCACAGCCGCGTGATCCGGTCTCACCCCCTTCTCCCGCCACGCGAGACCCTGCACCCGCTGCAGGCCGCGCTGAGAGAATTGCGCAGGACAGGAGAATGATCCGTGCGCCGCATGTCGCCATCACCAGCCCGCATTTCGGCCGCAGGACCAGTCGAAGCCGACGCGATCACCGTCACCTCAAAACCGGACTACGCAAATGAGCAAGCACGACACCACATTCGACGAGATCAGCTTGTATGGCAGCGAAAGATGGGTCGCCAGAACCCTGGGACGATCTGTGGAATGGATGCGCGCACACCGGGATGAATTCGCGACCGCGGGCTTTCCCCCTGCAGATCCGATCACCGGACACAGGATCAAGGCCGACGTGATCGCATGGGTCGGGCGCAGACGGCGCGTGCCGGATACTGCCGAAGGGACCGCACACAGCAGGGCCCACAACCGCATGCAAAAAGGAGTGAACTTCGATGCACTTTAGTCCGGCACTCTGGGATGGCTCAGACCCGCTCTATGCGCCCTGCACCAGGCGCGTGAAAGGATTGATCTATTGGCAGCCCCCCAAGAAATACAGGGCGTCAGGCTACAAGATCGGCAATGTCCGACTGCCCGGGCGCGCAGACGATGGTCGCGATGCAGAACGCGCGGCGAAGGCGCGTGAGATGACAATCGACATGCTCAATTGGGCGTCCGGGGACATCGCGCCGCGAATTTCACCGGGCACCTGGGGATGGCTGATCGCGCGTTATAAATCAGATGACGTCTCGCCATTTCGCGATCTCAAACCGAACTCGCGTGAAGACTACCTGTTCAGCCTGAAACGATGGGAAGAGGCAATCGGTAACGCGCCGATTGCCAGCACGACCCTGATAGAACTGAAAAGCTGGCAGCGGGGGATGCAACAAAAGGGCAGATCCGCCTCCTACATCAAGCGGATGTTCACGATGCTGCGGATCGTCGCGGGCTATGGCGTTGCGCTGCAAGCGCCGGGCGCACGCGAAGTGAAAGAGATCTTGGGCGAGATCAGGATCAAGGGACCGAAGGCCCGCAAGGTATCGCCGACACCCGAGCAGATCCTGGCGATTGTCGCCGCAGCGGACACGGCCGGAGACACCGCGTTTGCCTTGGGCATTCTTTTGCAATGGTGGCTTACCCTTCGCGCGGTAGACGTGAGAGGCCAATATCTGCGCATGACGGCGGAGGAGGCAGCCAGCGCCAAGGCGGAGGGTGAGATCACCCGTGGCTGGTTCCGCTGGGCGGACGGCATCACCTGGGGCATGATCGACAGTGAGGTGACAATCCTCACCAAGACACCCTCGAAAACCGAAGACAGTGCGCCGGATGCGCTGGAGTTTGACCTCACCCTGCTGCCAGAGGTTCGCGCGCGGCTACTATCCATACCGGCAGAGCAGCGCGTCGGACCACTGATTGTGGATCGCAAAGGGATGCCGTTCAACCGCTACACCTGGAGCGACAAGTTTCGGCAGTACCGTCGGGCTGCTGGGGTGCCCGAAAATGTCTGGATGATGGACACCCGCGCCGGGGCGATCAACCACGCCAAGCGCGCTGGCGCCTCGCCAATCCTGATGCAGCATGCCGCAAACCACGCGTCTCTGGACACGACAAACCGCTATATCCGAGAGCAGAACATAAGCATCGCGCAAGTCATCAAGATGCGCAACGAATCGTGAAGCAACCGCCATGATGCAATCTGATGCAACCGGCCTATCGGACTTCATCTAAGGGATTGATTTAGTGGTACAGCTTCCCCGGCTCGAACGGGGGACCCCCAGATCCACAATCTGGTGCTCTAACCAACTGAGCTAAAGCTGCACTGGGCGCGGATTTAGCCGCTGCGCGCCGCGATTGCAAGGCCCCGAATGCACCGGAGGCGGCATTTTCCGCATCCCTGCCCCGGCGGGCTTTGCTGCATTTTCGTTGCACCCGTCCTGCAAGGGCGTTACCCAACTAAACCGAACCCAGCCGCACACCGGAGGCCCCATGAGCATCGACAAGCAAAGCGACATCGCCGCGAACCTGCAAATCGGCCCGACCTCGGTGGGGATGGTGCGGATCTATGTCGAGGGGGACGGGCTGGAACTGCCGCTCGACTTCGAACCCGAAGAGGCCGAGGAAATCGCAGAAGAGCTGATGGCCGCCGCCGAGGCCGCGCGCGAAATGGGCGCAGGCGGCAAGGGGAAAGGCAAAGGCAAGGGCAAGCGCTAACCCCGCAGCCCCGGATCGCGCAGGCCCTGCAACCGTTGCGCCGCCACCCGCGCGAAATCCAGCGTCATCGCCTTGCGCCGCGCAGGCGCCAGCGGCGCAAACGGAGCCTCGCGCAGGATTTCGGCGCCATAGCCATCGGCCACGATCACCCCGGTCTCCGCAGGCAGCAGATCGGTGGGAAAATCGCCAGCCACCGCCCAGAAATAGCGGTCACACCACTCCAGATAGCCCTGCCATTTGCGATCCGAGGTGAAATCGGCACGGCCCGATTTGCACTCGATGATCCAGATCTCACCCTTGCGACCCAGCGCCATCAGATCCGCCCGCAGCCGGGGCCGCAGCGGCATTTCCGCAACCGAGACAAGGCCCAGCTGGTCCAGCGCGCGCGCCACACCCCGGGCCAGAACCTGACCGGGCGGCAGAGTGCCAAGCGTGGGGATCGACGGCAGGGACATCATGCGCAAAGAATGAACGAAACAAGAACAAATGTCCAGTCAGCTGATGATGACCCAGGCCAGCAACAACCCATGCGCCAACAGCATGAACATCACCGCCAACGAGCCCAGGTTCTTGGCATCGCGCCCCATCTCGGACCACTCGGGCGAGACGCGGTTCACGATATCCTCAATCGCGGTGTTCAGCGCCTCGATCGCAGCCAGAATCAGGAACAGCCCGACAAACAGGAAAATCTCGAACGGGCGGGCCCCGGCGGCGACATAGACCGGCAGCAGCAACCCGAACGCCAGCACCTCGTGGCGGAAGGCCGCCTCTTGCCACAGCCGCGTCAGACCGCCCAGCGAATAACGCCCGGCAGCAAGCACATGGCCAACGCCGGTTTCGCGCGGCGGCAGGGTGTGCGGATCATCGTCGAACATCGGCAGGCTCCTGAGGGTGGCGGGTCGGTGCGCGGCGCGCGCAAGCCTTGCAGCGGCGGCCCCGTCAACCCCGTTCCCCCTTGCCGAACGCCGCGCGCGCGCCTATCTCTGGTCTTGGCGGTTACTGCTCGGTTCGTGCGAGGCCCTTTTCCAGTGGCCGATAAGCATTTCCGAGGGGGCTGGCTCTGCCGGGATCGTGGTCTTGGTATCTGGCTCCCACCTGATATATTCAGGCTCTCGGGAAATTCACGCCTTCACGGCTGCTGCGGTTTCCGCCACCCTTCCCCTCTCGGCAAAAGAAAAGCCCCCCGAAACCGGAGGGCTGTGATCTTGCAGGCCGCAGGGCCACTTAGTGCGGCAATTTGCGCCGCTGGGTCGTGGCCTCGACCGGGACCGGCACGGCGATCATCTGCGCCGCGTGATCGGTCGGAATGCCATCACGTTTGCCGCCGCCCGAACCATCCTCGGGCTCGGCCATGCGCATGATGGTGATCGCGAAGTTCACCCCCGAGAATACGACCGTGTTGAACACGACCAGCAGAATCAGTGCAACAAAGCCGACATCCGAGGTCGAGATCAGATGCCACAGGTTTGCGACGTTGAACCACAGCAAAAGCCCGACGAAAACAACTGAGAGGCCAAGCCCGACAAAGACATTGCGGATATACAGACGCACCAGTTCCGGCATAACGACTCTCCTTCTGATGCATTCAATGTAGTGCATGTTTGGCGGTTTCAAATAGCCAATTGCGCTGCATATCGCCGCAGCGCAACATGAAATACCGGATTTGAACGCTCAGAACGCCTCGGGGCGCAGTTCGCGGGCCATGTGATCCAGCACCGCATTCACGAACTTCGCCTCTTTGCCCTCGGGGAAGAAGGCGCGGGCGACATCGACGAATTCAGTAATCACGACCTTGGCCGGGGTCGCGGGATTGGCCAGCTCGGCTCCGGCCACGCGGAACAGCGCGCGCAACGTCGGGTCGATCCGGTCGATCGGCCATTTCGCTACCAGCGCGCGGTCGGTCGACTGGTCGATTTTCGCCTGCCAGGTCACCGCATCTTCGCACAGACGGCGGAACAGGTTCAGATCGCCTTCGGCCATCTCGTTTTCGTCGTAGGTGGCGCCGAACCGGAAGGTCTCGAATTCGCGCATCACGCGGTCCACGCCCTGCCCTGCGGCCTCCATCTGGAACAGCGCCTGAACGGCATACAGCCGGGCCGCCGATTTCATCTGACGTTTTTCTTCCTGCGTCAGCTTGCGCGGCTTGTCTGCGGGGGTCGGGGGCGTGGTGTCGTCGGTCATGCGCGGCTCGGTCCTTCGGGTTGCCCGGCGATGCGGAACGACTCACCTTGCGGTTTGAAGCCGATCCCGGTTTTCCGGCCCGCCCATTTGCGCGACAATGCGACAAGATGCAAGGCTGCAGCGGCCGCGCCACCGCCCTTGTTTTGTCCGGCCGGATCGGCACGCACCTCGGCCTGAGGCCGATTTTCCACTGTCAGGATGCCGTTGCCGATGCAAACGCCCTCCAGCCCCATCAGTGTCAGCGCGCGCGAGCTGTCGTTGCAGACCGTATCGTAATGCGTGGTTTCGCCGCGAATGACACAGCCGAGCGCGACAAACCCGTCGTAATCGGCCATCCGCGCGGCCATCGCGATGGCGGTCGGCACTTCCAGCGCGCCGGGCACCTCGACCAGATCGGCCACGGCACCGGCCTGCGCCGCCACGGCCTGCGCGCCCGCCACCAGATTGTCGGCGATGTCCTTGTAATAGGGCGCCACGACGATCAGCAGGCGCACCGGCTGATCGAATTTCGGCAGATCAAGCGTGTAATGCTGTTCATGCCCAGCCATCTCAATACCCCCGCACAGCGTCGATTTCGAGGCCATACCCTTCAAGCCCGACCACCTTGGGCCGCGCCGAATTGGTCAGCAAAACCAGTTTCGACAGGCCCAGCGCCGACAGGATCTGCGCACCAAGCCCGTATTGGCGCAGCGTCTGCGGGCTGGCTTCGCCCGGCTGCACCATCTTCATCGCGGTTTCGCGCAGCAGCACAACCACACCGCGCCCTTCGGCGGCGATGGCCTCCATCGCGCGCCCCAGATCGCCGACGCGGTCGGAATTCAGCCCCAGCACATCGGTCATCGGGTCCAGCGCGTGCATGCGCACCAGGACCGGCGCCGGGGTCGAAATATCCCCCTTGGTCAGCACGATATGCTCGGCGCCCTGGGTCTCGTCGGTGAACACCCGCATCGACCAGTCGCCGCCATAAACCGATGTCACGGCGCTTTGCGCATTCTCGCGCACCAGATTGTCATAGCGACGCCGATACGCGATCAGATCGCTGATCGTGCCGATTTTCAGCCCGTGCTTTTGCGCAAAGCTGACCAGATCGGGCAGCCGCGCCATCGAGCCGTCTTCGTTCATGATCTCGCAGATCACACCCGCAGGGTTGAGCCCGGCCAGACGGCTGACATCCACCGCCGCTTCGGTATGGCCCGCACGCACCAGCACCCCGCCATCGCGTGCGCGCAGCGGGAACACATGGCCCGGCGTGGCAATATCGGCCGCCCCTTTGGCCGCATCAATCGCCACAGCAATGGTGCGCGCGCGATCATGCGCCGAAATCCCGGTGGTCACGCCTTCGCGCGCCTCGATCGACAAGGTAAACGCGGTTTCGTGGCGCGACGAGTTCTGCGCGCTCATCAACGGCAGGCCCAGCGCGTCGATCCGCGTGCCCGGCATCGCCAGACAGATCAGCCCGCGGCCATGCATCGCCATGAAGTTGATCGCATTCGGCGTCGCCATCTGCGCGGGGATCACCAGATCGCCTTCGTTTTCACGGTCTTCGTGGTCCACCAGAATGAACATCTTGCCGTTGCGCGCGTCTTCGATGATTTCCTCAATCGAGGAAATCGCGTCGCCATAGCTTTGCTCGACCGGGCCGGGCGTCTCGTGATTGCCGGACTTGTCCACCGGGTTGCTCATGCGTTCCACTCCTGCAGCCGCGCGACATAGCGCGCCAACGTGTCGATTTCGAGGTTGATCTTGTCGCCCACCTGCGCCTGCCCCCAACTGGTGACGGCTTTGGTGTGCGGGATGATGTTGACGCCGAAGTCGCAGCCCGCGACCTCGTTCACGGTCAGTGAGGTGCCATTCAGCGCGACCGAGCCCTTGGGCGCGATGAATTTCGCCAGTGCCTCGGGCGCGCGGAAGGTAAAGCGGGTGCTGTCCCCCTCGTCGTGCATCGCGACGATTTCAGCCACGCCATCGACATGGCCCGACACGATATGCCCGCCGAGTTCGTCGCCGACCTTCAGCGCGCGCTCCAGGTTCAGCGTGGTGCCCATGTGCCAATCGCCGATATTGGTCTTCGACACGCTCTCGGCCGAGATCTGCACATCGAACCAGTCGGCGCCCTTTTCAATCACTGTCAGGCACACACCGTTGCACGCAATCGAGGCCCCGATATCGACGCCGCCCATGTCATAATGGCACCCGATGCGCGCGCGCAGATCGCCCGCCTGCTGCAGCGCCCGAACCTCGCCTTTGTCCGTCACGATCCCGGTGAACATTCGCACCCCCGTTTTATCCGCCCCCTGCCTAGCCCGCGCGCCCCAGCCACGCAAGGCCCCGACCGTGCCTGCGGCGCTGCGTTCGTGCACAGTATCTCCGCCACATACGAACCATTTACCCATGGTTCCGCCCCATTACGGCCCAATCCCCGATGCAAATTCGAGCAAACCGCGTGACAGCGACGGGATTTGTCGCCATGAAAAGGCACGATCAAGGACCAGTGATGAACCGTTACGTGAACCGCCATTTTCTGATGCTGCAAGGGCCACACGGCCCGTTCTTTCATCAATTGGGCACGATGCTCAGGGCGGCGGGCGGCACGGTCTGGCGCGTCGGGTTCAACAAGGGCGACGAGGCATTCTGGCGTGACCAGGCAAGCTATATCCGCTTCACCGACCGCCCCGAAGACTGGCCCGAACGGGTTCGCACCCTGATCGCCGACAAGGGCATCACAGATCTGGTGCTGTATGGCGACACCCGTCCGATTCATGCTCAGGCGATCGACGCGGCGCGGACCGCGGGCCTCACCGTGCATGTCTTTGAAGAAGGCTATTTGCGGCCCTATTGGGTCAGCTACGAACGCGGCGGCTCGAACGGACATTCGCGACTGATGGATATGTCGGTGGCCGAGATGCGCACGGCGCTGGCGCAAAGCGAAATCGAATGGCCAGATGCGCCGCCACGCTGGGGCGACATGCGCCAGCATGTGTTCTACGGCGCCCTCTACCATTTCTTCGTGATGCTGCAAAACGGCTCCTACCGTAATTTCACCCCCCATCGCGGCGTGACGGTCTTTCAGGAATTCCGGCTTTACTTGCGCCGACTGCTGCTGATGCCGCTGCAGATGCTCGAACGCCGCCTTGCGACCCGGCGCATCAAACAGGGCGGTTTTCCCTATCATCTGGTGCTGCTGCAACTGGAACATGACGCCAGCTTTCGCATGCACAGCCCGTTTGCCTCGCAAACCGAGTTCATTGATCTGGTGATGGCGGGCTTTGCCGAAGGCGCCCCGCGTCACCACCATCTGGTGTTCAAGGCCCATCCGCTGGAAGATGGCCGCGCCCCGGTAACCCGCACGATCCGGCGGGCCACCGAAACATACGGGCTGACGGGACGCGTGCATTTCGTGCGCGGCGGCAAACTTGCGGGGCTGTTGTCGCAGACACGCTCGGCCGTGACGGTGAATTCCACCGCCGCCCAACAGGTGCTGTGGCGCGGACTGCCGCTCAAGGCCTTTGGACGCGCGGTATTCGACAAGCCCGAATTCGTCTCGGCGCAGCCCTTGCCCGAATTCTTCGCCAGCCCCGACCGCCCAGACAGCCGCGCCTATCGCGATTACCGCCATTTCCTGCTGGAGACATCGCAAGTGCCCGGCGGGTTCTATTCGGCCAAGGGACGGCGCACCTTGTTGCGCGGGGTGGTGGACATGATGCTGACCCCCGAAGACCCCTATGACGCGCTCACCACCGGCAAAGCGGCACCTCGGCAACAGTTGCATGCCGTAACATAACCCTACTTGGTTTTTTACGTATCTTTCTGTAGGTTTGCAGGCAAAAGTTAAAGCAGCATCCCGAAAGAGGAGCTCGAGCAGTGAAAGCTATGACATCCCGGAGGGCCCTTCTGGCGGGCCTGTCGGTCGTTCTGTTGGGCAGCGCGTCGTGCGGTCTGCCCCGATCCGGCCCGACAAAACGCGAAATTTTTGCCGGATCCGTGCTGCGCGAAGGCGACGCCTTTGTGGTATCGGTTAACGATCATGTAACCCGCGCCACGGCGGTGCAGCCTGCGCTGGGGTTCTCCTCGGCGTTTCAGAACGCGGGCGTCGTGGGGTCGGACACGATCAACCCCGGCGACACGCTGGCCCTGACGATCTGGGAAAACGTTGACGACGGCCTGCTGGCACAAAAGGGCGCGAATGCCACCCAGCTGAGCGAAGTGCAGGTTGATGGTGCAGGCTATATTTTCGTGCCCTACGCCGGGCGCATCAAGGCTGCGGGCAATTCGCCCGACGCCCTGCGCCGGGTCATCACCGAGAAACTGGACGCGCAAACCCCCGATCCGCAGGTCTCTGTCGCGCGGGTGCCGGGCGATGGCTCGACCGTATCGCTGATGGGGGCGATCGGTGGTCAGGGCGTCTATGCAATCGAACGTCCGACGCGCACCCTGTCGGCGATGATCGCCCGCGCGGGCGGCATTTCGATCAAACCCGAAATCGCCAAGATCACCGTGAAACGCGGCGGCCGGGCCGGAACTGTTTGGCTCAAGGATCTGTATTCAAATCCGAAAATGGATATTGCCTTGCGTCCGGGTGACGTCATCCTGGTCGAGGAAGACACCCGCGCCTTCACCTCGCTGGGGGCTACGGGTGCACAGGCCCGGGTGCCGTTCGAAACCCAGACGCTCAGCGCGCTGGAGGCGATTGCCACGGTGGGCGGGCTCAGTTCGCATCTGGCCGACCCGACCGGCGTCTTCGTGTTCCGCAACGAGCCCGCTGAAATCGCCTCAGCGGTCTTGGGCCGCACCGATCTGATCGGCGATCAACGGCTGATCTATGTGCTGGATCTGACCGAACCGAACGGCATGTTCATGGCCCGCGACTTCGCGATCCGCGATGGCGACACCGTCTATGTGACCGAGGCGCCGTATGTGCAGTGGCAAAAAATGCTGTCGGCCTTGACCGGATCAGTGGGGACGGCAAACTCACTCAGCAACATCGGCAACTGATGCCTGTGGCACGGAATGATACCGCCGCCGGGGGGGCCTCCCGGCGGCTTTTCTTTTACAACGCGGGTTTTTTGCGCCAGCCCCGACTGCGCGAGATCCTGCACGCGGCAGGATGGGATCTGCGGGTCGGCCTCCCTGGGCCCGATGACCGCGTGGCCGTCTGGGGTCGCTCACCCTATGCCGCACGCGGCGAGGCCGTGGCCGCGCGGCGTGGGTGCGGTATCGTGCGGCTGGAAGATGCCTTCCTGCGCTCGATCCATCCCGGCCGCGACGGAGAGCCCCCCCTGGGCCTGTTGATCGACCCCGACGGGGTGCATTTCGACAGCGCAACTCCGTCACGGGCCGAACGCATCCTGACACATGAGCCCTTGGATGATTCAGCCCTTTTACAACGTGCGCGCGACGGAATGGCGCGAGTGCAGGCGCTAGACTTGTCCAAATACAACAATTTTGACGAAACGCTGGAGGCCCCGCCACCGGGCTATGTGCTGGTGGTGGACCAGACTGCGGGCGACGCCTCGATCACCCATGGCGGCGCCCACGCACGCACCTTCCGCGAGATGCTGGCCTATGCGCAAATCGAACATCCGGGCGCGCGTATCGTCATCAAAACCCATCCAGAAACCCGTGCGGGCCACCGCCCCGGCCATTACGGCCCCGAGCATTGCGATGCCCGCACCAGCCTGCTCAATGCGCCCGTGTCGCCGTGGAAGCTGCTTGACGGTGCGATTTCGGTCTATACCGTCTCGTCACAAATGGGGCTGGAGGCGATTTTTGCCGGACACCGGCCCCGCGTCTTTGGTCAACCGTTTTACGCGGGCTGGGGCCTGACGCAGGATGAAAACCCGGTCGCCCGTCGCAGCCGTCGTCTGACCCGCGCACAACTGTTTGCTGCGGCTTATCTGCTGGCACCGACCTGGTTCGATCCCTGCCGCAAGCGGGTGTGCAGCTTCGAAGAGGCCGTCGATCAACTCGAAGCCCAGACCCGTGCCTTCCGCACTGACCGCAATGGTCATATCGCATGCGGCATGCGGCTGTGGAAACGCCGCCCGCTACAGCAGTTCTTCGGCCAGCCGCACCCCTTACGCTTCGCAAACGACCCCACCAAGGCCACAGAAATAGCTGCAAAAACGGGGCGCAACCTATTGATCTGGGCTGGGAAAGAGCCGCAGGGCTTTGCGCCCGCCGTGCCAGTTCTGCGGGTTGAAGACGGGTTCTTGCGGTCACGCGGTCTGGGTGCCGATCTGGTGCCGCCGCTGTCGCTCGTGACCGACCGCCAAGGCATCTATTACGATCCGAGCCGACCTTCGGATCTGGAAGATCTGATCGCCTGTGAGCCGCTTCCCGGCGGGCGCGCCCGGACCGAACGGCTGATCACCGCGATCCGCGCCGCAGGTTTGTCGAAATACAATGTCGGTGGCCCGTTGCCCCCCCTGCCCGATGGCCCCCGCATTCTGGTGCCAGGGCAGGTGGAAGACGATGCCTCAATCCGACTGGGGGCACCAGAAACTTGCACAAATTTGGAACTTTTGGCACGCACACGCGCCGAAAACCCCGATAAAATTATACTTTTCAAACCTCACCCCGATGTCGAGGCTGGTCTGCGTCCGGGGCGCATAGCGGAGGCCGAGGCGCTGCGCTATGCGGATAAAATCTTGCATAATTCGAACCCTGCGGCGCTGCTGGATGCGGTCGATGAGGTCTGGACAATGACCTCTCTTCTGGGCTTCGAGGCGCTTTTGCGCGGCAAGCAGACCACCTGTCTGGGCGCGCCTTTCTATGCGGGTTGGGGCCTGACGCGCGACCTCGGCCCGACGTCTGCCCGCCGACAGGCGCGGCCGGATCTGCTGCAACTGGTTCATGCCGCGCTGATCGCCTATCCGCGCTATTTCGATCCCGTCTCGGGCCAGCCCTGCCCGGCAGAGGTGGTGCTGGAGCGCCTCGCCAAGGGGCCCCTGCCCCGCCCCGGGCGCGGCAATCGGGCGCTGGCGAAACTGCAGGGGTTTTTCGCGAGCCACGCCGGGCTCTGGCGGCGTTAATCCCGCCGCCAGCGGTGCAGGATATCGCCGCCCAGCACCTGCGTTTCCGTCAGATGATAGCGCGGCGCATTCCCCAGCGCTTGCAGCCCCAGCGCCCCCAGTGCCGCGCGGCCATCGCCGCCCAACACCACGCCCGCGGTGAAGCCGATCAACTCATCCACCAGCCCCGCGCGCATCAGGCTGGCAGCAAACTGCCCGCCCCCCTCGCAAAACACCCGGGTCAGCCCGGCAGCCCCCAGCGCCTGCATCAGCGCCTGCGGGTCAAGCCCTTGATCCGAAAACGGTATCTCAATCAACTCGGCGCCAATTCCAGCCCAGAACGCCCGCGCCTCGGCTGGCGCTTGCGGCCCATGCACCAGCCACAGCGGCGCCTGATCCAGCGACCCGGCAAGCCGCGCGCGCGGCAGATCCAGCGCGCTTGACGCCACCACCCGCACCGGCTGCCGCAGAGGCGTAAAGCCACGCACTGTCAGCAGCGGATCGTCGGCGCGTGCCGTGCCGCCGCCGACCATCACCGCATCGAACCGCGCGCGCAGCGCGTGCACCCGCCCCCGGGCAGCGGGGCCAGTGATCCATTGGCTTTGTCCGTTCGCCAGTGCGATCCGGCCGTCGAAACTGGTTGCCAATTTCAGGGCAAGCCACGGACGCCCTTTGGTAATTCGGCTCAGAAAACCCGCCTGCTGGGCGCGGGCCTCGGCCTCCAACAAGCCTTCGTCCACCGTGATCCCGGCTGCACGCAGCATCGCATGGCCCCGCCCCGCGACACGCGGATCGGGGTCGGTCAAGGCGGAAACCACCCGCACCACCCCCGCCGCGATCAGCGCCTCGGAACAGGGCGAGGTCTTGCCGTGATGCGCGCAGGGTTCGAGCGTGACATAGGCCGTGGCGCCGCGCGCAGCCGTGCCCGCCTGATCCAGCGCGCGCCGTTCGGCATGCGGGCGCCCGCCCGGCTGGGTCCACCCCCGCCCAACGATGCGCCCATCTTTCACGATTACGCAGCCCACCGCCGGGTTGGGCCAGACATTGCCCAAACCCCGGCCCGCCAGCGCAAGCGCCAGCGCCATGAAGCGCTGGTCAGCCTGGCTCACTCGGCTTCGGCGCCCCCGGGGCGCAGTTCAGAGACGAATTTATCGAAATCATCCGCCGCCTGGAAGTTCTTGTAAACGCTGGCGAAACGCACATAGGCCACGGTGTCGATCCGGGCCAGCGTTTCCATCACGATCTCACCGATCACCTTTGACGGGATATCGGTTTCACCCAAGGATTCCAGCCGTCGCACGATGCCGGAAATCATCTGGTCAATGCGTTCGGGTTCAATCGGGCGCTTTTGCATGGAAATGCGGATCGAGCGTTCAAGCTTGTCCCGATCGAAATCTTCGCGTTTGCCCGAGGTTTTGATCACCACCAGATCGCGCAGTTGCACGCGTTCATAGGTGGTGAACCGCCCCCCACAGGCCGGGCAGAACCGCCGCCGCCGAATGGCAACGTGGTCTTCGGCCGGCCGGCTATCTTTCACTTGCGTATCGACATTACCGCAAAACGGGCAGCGCATGGCGTCCCCCTTTTTCCTGATCCCGCCTCATATGGGGTCTGACGCCCCTCTTATCCACAGGACTATAGGGGCGACCCGAGCATTTGGGTAGCAAAAATGTGAGCCCACCAGATGCGGTGGGCCGACTGTGGCGCGGCGGACTCAGGCGATCAGGCCGTGGGCGCGGCAGGGGCGGCCTGCGACCGATCCTTGGCGTAGATCGCCAGACATTCCGGGTTGATCTGCATGATCTTGTTTTCCTGCGCAAAAGCGGCATCGACAGCCGCCGCGCTGAGCCCGGTCTTTTGCTGACCCACCGGCGTTTTGGTGCCGTCGCCAATGCCCGTGGTCAGGGTGTAGGTGCCATCGGCCTGCGCCGTCACGAAGGCAAAGCAGGTGCCAGCCTGCGACATGCGCGGAGCGGCAGGGTCGGCGGTCATGCCCTCGACACAGGCGGACAGCAGAAGCGGCGCGAGAAGGAAAAGGCGGGTCATGCAGGGGCTCCGGTCTGGTTTGGGGGAGCCTAGCAAGGGGCGCAGGCGGAGGAAAGGGGGCGCTGCCCCCGTGCGCCTGCGGCGCCCTCCCCCGGGATATTTGGGCAAGGTGAAAGGCTTATTGCGGCGCCAGAAGATGCCATGCCTCTCGGTAAGGGTCGAGCCAGCCTGAAGCATAGAGTGGCGGGTCGGGGGCGTAGGCATAGCGGTAATCGGGAACCAGGCGCCGGAGCTTGCTATCGTTGCGGGCCTGACCGTGTTGACCTGGCCGCGAGAGCCACGCGCGATGCGATTCCCGCACCACTTCGGCGACTTTGGCACTCGGCAGGATATAGGTTACCGGGTGATCCACGCTCACATCGCCGAAATCAACAAAGCAATAGAACAGTGTGGGACTTTGAATGTCTTCATGCTTGGCACCCATATGCCAGCCGCCATCGCTGCCTTTTTTCAAACGGGACTTGACCTGAATGCCAAGCTGACGGCGGCCATCAATATCGCTGACGACAATGTCGAGATTGGGCACACCTTGCGGGGCGAGAGCAGCGATAAGCCCCCGCAGCAAAAGCTGCGACATGACATAATGTTCGCCTGCGGCACCGAGCAATGTAGTTTGTGAAATCATAAACAAAAAACGCCCCCTTGCGGGGGCGCCTTTCATCACTGATCGAGGAAGCTGCGCAGTTTGCGGCTCCGGCTCGGATGTTTCAGCTTGCGCAGGGCCTTCGCCTCGATCTGGCGGATGCGTTCGCGAGTCACGCTAAACTGCTGACCGACTTCTTCCAGCGTGTGGTCGGTGTTCATCCCGATGCCGAACCGCATCCGCAGAACCCGTTCCTCGCGCGGCGTGAGGCTGGCCAGAACGCGGGTCGTGGTTTCCTTCAGGTTCTCCTGAATGGCGGAATCCAGCGGCAGGATCGCGTTCTTGTCCTCGATGAAATCGCCCAGCTGGCTGTCTTCTTCGTCGCCAATCGGGGTTTCGAGGCTGATCGGCTCCTTGGCGATCTTCATCACCTTGCGAACCTTTTCCAGCGGCATCTGCAGCTTTTCGGCCAGTTCCTCGGGCGTCGGTTCGCGGCCGATTTCGTGCAGCATCTGGCGGCCGGTGCGCACCAGCTTGTTGATCGTTTCGATCATATGCACCGGAATACGGATCGTGCGCGCCTGATCGGCGATCGAGCGGGTAATCGCCTGACGGATCCACCAGGTTGCGTAGGTGCTGAATTTATAGCCGCGGCGGTATTCGAATTTGTCGACCGCCTTCATCAGGCCGATGTTGCCTTCCTGAATGAGATCAAGGAATTGCAGCCCGCGGTTTGTGTATTTCTTGGCAATCGAGATCACCAGGCGCAGGTTCGCCTCGACCATTTCCTTCTTGGCCTGGCGGGCTTCTTTTTCGCCCTTCTGGACCTGGTTCACGATGCGGCGGAATTCGGAAATATCGACGCCGACATATTGGCCGACCTGCGCCATTTCGGCGCGCAGATCCTCGACCTTGGTGCTGGATTTTTCGAACAGCGCCGCCCAGGCGCGGCCCGATTTCTCCATCATCC
>JAQTYE010000029.1:0-23357 GCA_028749255.1 Paracoccaceae bacterium
CGGGAGGAAGTCCGAGGTACGGCCCGTGTTTCGTATGATGGGGCTGCGGGTAAACTGGCCGTGGCCGTGGAGCCGTCCCCAGGCCTTGTGGCCGGCGAAAACGCTTGCGCAGTTTTCGAGACCGACGCCGTGCTCACTTGCGCTGCCGGTTTCGGCGATACGGCCAGTGTTGCGGCAGCTGTAACTACAGGACTCGCGGGGGCGGAGGGAACGTCGGGCACGGTCTCCCGATTGGCCGCCTCGGGCCGTCCGCTTGTCGCGTCAGCCCATACAGCCCTCTCGGGCCGCCTCGGGCCGGTTGGGGATACTGCGCGCTTCGTGGTTGTTTCGTCAACCGCCGAGGCCTCGCGCTCGGCGTCCAGCATCGCGCGTAGCCGCCTCTTCTTGGACCACCGCCTTTCTTGTGCCCAGACCAGCACCAACGGAACCCCAAACGCGAAGATCATCTGCTCTCCGACGAGCCAGCTTTGCAGGAGGATTACGACCACAAGCATGCAGATGAATAGGTAAAGGCCGTAGAATAAAACGATCCGAATAAGCTTGATGAAAAATGCGAGCATCTCAGCCTTCAATGCAAACGACTTGGTCAAACCTGAGCGATATTTCCGCAGCAAGCAATCATGGATTTGGGCAAAGGGATACGTCTTCGACACACTCCGCGCCGTTGCCGTTTTCGTCTCCAAATTCGCATTGATCGCCAATCGTCTCCGCAAGCTGAGAAATTCCGCTCGCCTCGTGCGTTTCTCACCTGTCGATTGACCCTAGGCGGACCTCGGCATTTCAAGGATCGCCGCGTGGTGATTGGCGCCAAACCTGCGCATAGAGCTTAAACCGCCACGGCTTCGCCTAGGATGCGTTCTCTTATCTTTTCGGGCAGATCGCGGGGCGTCTTTACATCGACGTTCACACCGAGAGCTTCTTCCAGAGCTTCCTGCAGTCCCCCGAGATCAAAGAGAGTGGTCTCAGGCGTCGGGTCCACCAGAATATCTAGATCGCTGTCTTCCCGGTCCTCTCCGCGTAATACGGAACCGTAAACACGTGGGTTCAGCACACGATGCTTCACGGCCAGTCGACAGATCACATCTCGCGCTGAGGCAAGAGCCTGCGACGGTCGCTTGCGGGACATCGGCAATCTCCATGCTCCACCAGAGTAATCGAGTATGGTCGTCATCGCAAACCATATCAAGCGCAGCCGTTTGTTCGATCTAGCCGAGGGCCTACGACGTACGACGCGGCCACACAGTCTCACTATTCCAGACACCGCGCCATTGATTATGCCCGGCCCTGAGGCTCAGAGTTTGGGGATTTTTACAGGGCTGATTTTTAGCCACTCCTGACACTCTCCCACGCAGAATATGTTTCCCGGCATGCACCCGTTGAGGTGCAGCCATCGGCGGCATTTTCACTTTAGGAAATCAAAGGGGTAAGGTGGTGGGTGATGAGAGACTCGAACTCCCGACATCCTCGGTGTAAACGAGGCGCTCTACCAACTGAGCTAATCACCCGGCGTCTGACGACGGCCCCTGATAGCCAAGCTGCCACGCGCTGACAAGCCCTGTGCGCACCGCTGGAACAACAATCCGCATACCCTGCCCTGTCTGCCCGCTCGACGCCCTCGAACGCCCTGAGCCAGAACGAAAAACGCGCCCCTTTTGGGGGCGCGTTTTGGAATGATGGTGGGCGATGAGGGATTTGAACCCCCGACATCATCGATGTGAACGATGCGCTCTACCGCTGAGCTAATCGCCCGGTAGCGGGGCTTTTAGACTCAGTCGTCGGCCTCTGCAAGAGGGTCTTCGTCGGTTTCTGCATCCTTTTTTGCACCCGTTGCCGCGTCTGCCGCCACAGCGGTCAAATCGGGGCGGCGCAGCTTGATCTGCAAGATCTCGGTGCCCTGACGGTCGATCTGACGCGCTACGCGCAGCTTGCCCAACGGGGGCAACATCAGGCTTTCACCATTCGACAATGCCTCGCCCAGAACTTTCAGCACCGCATCGGACACATCGCGCGCCACACCACGTTTCACACCGCTGGCCAGCACCACGCGCTCGATGAAATCTTTTTTCTTCAGCACCAGCGTGGCGTCGTGCGCCGACACGGTGTCCGCGGCCTCCGGGGGAACGAGGGCGTCATTCGCTTCGGGCATCACCGCTTCCGTCATGGGCACGCTGATCACGGTGACGTCCTCGGGGGGCGCGACGGCACCCGCGGGCGTGCCCGGCGTCGCCGCCTTGGCGGTCTTCGTCGCGGTGGTGGTTTTGCGCCGCGTTCCCGTCGCTTTACTGCCCGTGGTCGTGGTGCGCGTGGTCTTGGCCATGATCCGCCTCGTTGTTTCTGATTCCGCAACAGACTACGGCGCCAAAGGGTGACAAGCCACAGGGATTGCAGAAAAACCCGTGCTACATTGCAAAACGCGCCCCGGTGGGGCGCGTTCGCTGGTTTTCATGGCGTCGGGATCAGTGCGCGGTCGCGCCCTGCCCTTCGGCCCGGGCCGATGAGGCAGCCAAGGCCGCGGCCTCTTCGGCCTCCTCGTCCCATTCGACCGCTTCGGGCATCCGCACCAGGGCGCGCGGCAGTACCTCGCGCACATGGCTGACCGGGATGATTTCCAGCCCCTGCTTCACGTTGTCCGGGATCTCGGCCAGATCCTTTTCGTTCTCGGCCGGGATCAGAACGGTCTTGATGCCGCCCCGCAGCGCCGCCAACAGCTTTTCTTTCAAGCCGCCAATCGGCAGCACATTGCCGCGTAGCGTCACTTCGCCGGTCATCGCGATATCACGGCGCACCGGCGTGCCGGTCAACACCGAGACAATCGAGGTCACCATCGCGATCCCCGCGCTCGGCCCGTCCTTGGGGGTCGCGCCTTCGGGAACGTGAACGTGGATATCGACCTTCTCGAATTTCGGCGGTTTGACCCCGATTTCGGGCGCGATCGAACGGACATAGCTCGACGCCGCCTCGATCGATTCCTTCATCACATCGCCCAGCTTGCCGGTCGTCTTCATCCGCCCCTTGCCGGGCAGTTTCAGCGCCTCGATCTGCAACAGATCGCCGCCAACGCTGGTCCAGGCCAGACCCGTCACCACGCCCACCTGATCCTCGGTTTCGGCCAGACCGAAGTGATAGCGTTTGACGCCCAGGTATTCGCCCAGCTTCGCCTCATCGACCACAATCGACTTGACCGCGCCCTTGCCCTTGATGATCTCGGTCACCGCCTTGCGGGCGAGTTTCGCGATTTCGCGTTCAAGGTTCCGCACCCCCGCCTCGCGGGTGTAATAGCGGATGATATCGGTCAGCGCGCCATCGGTCAGGGTGAATTCGCCCTTCTTGAGCCCGTGTGCCTTGACCTGTTTTTCCACCAGATGCTGTTTCGCGATTTCGCGTTTTTCATCCTCGGTGTAACCGGCCAGAGAAATGATCTCCATCCGGTCCAGCAGCGGCCCCGGCATGTTATAGCTGTTGGCCGTGGTCAGGAACATCACATTCGACAGGTCGTATTCTACCTCAAGATAGTGATCGACGAAGGTCGCGTTCTGTTCGGGGTCCAGCACCTCCAGCATGGCGCTGGCCGGGTCGCCCCGGAAATCCTGCCCCATCTTGTCGATTTCATCGAGCAAGATCAGCGGGTTGGTGGTTTTCGCCTTTTTCAGCGCCTGGATGATCTTGCCGGGCATCGAACCGATATAGGTGCGCCGGTGACCGCGGATCTCGGATTCGTCGCGCACGCCGCCCAGGGAAATGCGGATGAATTCGCGCCCCGTGGCCTTCGCGACCGACCGGCCGAGCGACGTTTTACCCACGCCGGGCGGACCCACCAGACACAGGATCGGGCCCTTCATCTTGGTCGAGCGCGCCTGCACCGCCAGATATTCGACGATCCGTTCCTTGACCTTTTCCAGCCCGTAGTGATCGGTATCAAGCACCTTTTCGGCGCCGATCAGATCCTTTTTCACGCGCGACTTGACGCCCCACGGCAGGCTCAAAATCCAGTCGAGGTAGTTGCGCACGACGGTGGCCTCGGCCGACATCGGGCTCATGGATTTAAGCTTCTTGATCTCGCCATCGACCTTTTCGCGGGCCTCTTTGGACAGCTTGGTCTTGGCGATCCGCTCTTCCAGTTCGGCGATCTCGTTGGCACCTTCTTCGCCGTCGCCCAGCTCCTTCTGAATGGCCTTCATCTGCTCATTCAGGTAATATTCGCGCTGGGTGCGCTCCATCTGGTTCTTGACGCGGGACTTGATCTTTTTCTCGACCTGCAGAACCGAAACCTCGCCCTGCATCAGGCCATAGACCTTTTCCAGACGCGCCGAGACATCCAGCGTTTCCAGCAGTTCCTGCTTTTGCCCGACTTCCAGCCCCAGATGACCTGACACCAGATCGGCCAGCTTGTCGGCCTCGCGGGTTTCGGCCACGGCGGCCAGCGCCTCTTCGGGGATGTTCTTCTTGATCTTGGCGTAGCGTTCGAATTCCTCGGCGACCGAGCGCAGCAGCGCCTTGATCGTTTCCAGGTCGCCCTCGACCTCGACCAGTTCGCGGGCATGCGCCTCGAAGAAGCGGTCATTGGGCAGGAATTCGGTGATCTGCACGCGGGTCTTGCCCTCGACCAGCACCTTGACGGTGCCATCGGGCAGTTTCAGCAGTTGCAGCACATTGGCCAACACGCCCGTGCGGAAAATCCCGTCGCTGTCGGGATCATCGACGCCGGGGTCGATCTGGCTCGCCAGCAGGATCTGACGGTCATCCGCCATCACCTCTTCCAGCGCGCGCACGGATTTCTCGCGGCCCACGAACAGCGGAACGATCATGTGGGGGAACACCACGATGTCGCGCAGCGGCAGGACCGGAAAGCTCGTCGAAAGGATTTCGGTCATCATTTTTCCTCTTTGGCGAAAGGGCACTGGCCCCGCTTTGCGGCAGCCCCGGCCCTTCCCGATAAGCCCATATCTAGGGGGCACGACCGGGCAGTTCAACCAGCCAGAGCCCGTCACATTCGCTTTACAATGCGCGCAGCATCGTCAGAGGGCAAGGCACGCATTTGTTGAATTGAAATGATTAACGTGTGACCATCTGATTCTAAGGTTGGGGTGGATCAATAGGGTTTGGTCCGCTGGTTTGATTTAGGGGCTCGTCCCGGCTCAGGCGACCCGGAGGTATACTGTGAATCGTGTTGCCCAATTCCTGTGCCGACCCGGGTCTGTGATCTCGGCCCCCTCTGCCCCGCGGCCAGAGGCACGCCCCGACGGCGTGGCGGATCCGCAGACACCACCCGCCTCTGATGATGACACGCCCCCTGCCGCCTGGGCGTCGGGATGGTGGATCTTGCCTGCGGTTCTGCTTGGGGGCGCAATCTGGGGAAGCGTGATCTATTTTGCGGTGCGCGCCGCGTCGCGCTGATGTTCCGGCCGCTCAACGCGGCAAGATCAGCTCGGCCCGCAATCCGCCCAGCCGCGCACTGCTGTCAAGGCGCAGGCTGCCGCCATGGCCGCGCAGGATGTCAGCCGCAATCGACAGGCCCAGCCCGACCCCCTGCCCGCGGTCCTGATTGCGCGCGGGATCAAGCCGGGCAAAGGGACGCAGCGCCTCTTCGCGCCGTTCGGGCGGAATGCCGGGGCCGTCATCCTCGATGACGATACGCACCGCCTTGGGTGACAAAAGCACCGAGACCTCGGCCCGGTTGCCATAACGCACGGCATTTCCGATCAGGTTTTCCACCGCGCGCCGGATTGCATCGGGGCGCATCGAAACCTGTGCCGCGCCTGGCTCGGGGCATTCGTGCAACTGCACCGGCTGGCCCGCGCGCCCGGCATCCTCGACCACTCGCGCGACCAGAACACAGGGGTCGATCCGCTCGGCCTCCCCCGCAGTGGCCCCTTCACGCGCGTAATCCAGAAATGCATCGACCAGTCGCCCCATCTCGGCCACATCGCGTTCCATCGCGGCAATATCCTCGTGCGTGTCGGGGTCTTCGGGCAACATCGACAAGCCCAGCCGCAGCCGGGTCAGCGGCGTGCGCAGATCATGGCTGATCCCCGACAGCATCATCGTGCGCTGTTCGATCTGGCGTTCGATCCGGGCGCGCATATCCAGAAACGCCGCCCCCGCCGAACGCACCTCGGTCGCGCCACTAGGCCTATAAGGCTCGGCCCGGCCCCGGCCAAACGCCTCGGCGGCGCGCGCCAGACGCCGGATCGGGCGCAGCTGATTGCGCAAAAACAGATAGGCAATCACCGTCATCAGCAGGCTGACCGCCAGCATCAGCACCAGCAACTGATGCGGGTTCGATGCCGAAACCCGCCCGCGCGAGAAACTCAGGTCCAGCACCCCATGCACGGTGTTGATGCTCAGCCGTACGACCGAGCCCCCCGTCAGGTCGATTGCGCGCAGATCCGGCACCCCCGTGCGCAGCGAATCGATCACCACGATTCCCGTCAAATCGCTGAACGGGCGTTGATCGGTGGTGACCGCAACCACCTCTGGCGGGGCCGGCAGCGCAAATCGCAGCCCCAGCGGCCCGGCCAGATCCGCCGCCTGTTCGCGCGCCGATGCCAGATCAGGCGCGGCCTCGACCCGGTCGATCAACAGCACGATTTCGCGCTGCATAGTCTCGGTCATCTGCCGGGTGACGCGTTCAAAATGGCGCTGAATGAACACGACCGAAACGACCAGCTGGATCGTCACGATCGGCACAACCAAAATCAGCGCGGCCCGCCCATAAAGCCCACGCGGCATGATCTGTTTGAGCCAGCCGAAATTCATGGCACAACCCTAGCCCGAGGCGGCAGCATAAGGAAGCGCAAGATGGCGGTCGAAATTCTGGAACCCGGACTGCGGCGGCTGGTGGCGCCCAATCCCTCGCCGATGACGTTGAGCGGCACCTGCAGTTATATCGTCGGCACCGGCGAGGTCGCGCTGATCGACCCGGGGCCGGTGGACAACACCCATCTGGCGGCGATTCTGGGCGCGCTGGCGCCGGGGGAACGGATCAGCCATATCTTCGTCACGCACGCGCATCTGGATCATTCGCCCGGTGCGCGGCCGCTGGCCGAGGCAACCGGCGCGCGGGTGCATGCCTTTGGCCCGCCCCACGCCGGACGATCCGCCGTGATGGCGGAGCTTGCCGCGCGCGGCATGGCGGGCGGTGGCGAAGGCGTGGATCGCGGCTTTGTCCCCGATGTGGTGCTGGCCGATAACACCGAGATCACGCATGGCGACTGGGCCCTGCGTGCGGTGCACACGCCCGGGCATTTCTGCAATCACCTGAGCTTTGCCTGGAACGATGCGGTGTTCACCGGCGATCATGTGATGGGCTGGGCCTCGACGTTGATTTCACCGCCCGATGGCGATCTGGGCGATTATTTCCGGTCGCTTGACCGGCTGGCGGCGCGGCCCGCGCGGGTGTTTTACCCCGGCCATGGCGCACCCATCACCGACACTGCCACCCGGCTTGCCGAACTGACCGCCCATCGCCGCGACCGCCACGCACAAATCAGCGCGGCCCTGCGGCTGGCACCGGCAGATATTTCCACACTGACAGCCGCGATTTATACCGAAACACCCCCTGCCCTGATGCGGGCCGCCGCCCGCAATGTTTTCGCTCATCTTGTTGAGATGACACAGGAAAACACCGCCAAGGCAGAGCCGTACCTGCATCAGAACGCCGTGTTTTCCGCCTTGTGACAGAAAGACGAAAAAATCCGCAAAACCCCCTTGCACCCCCAAAACACCGCCGCTATACACCCCCTCGTGTTCCGGCGTAGCTCAGCGGTAGAGCAGTTGACTGTTAATCAATTGGTCGTAGGTTCGATCCCTACCGCCGGAGCCAAAAATCCTTAAAATACAAGGGCTTTTGGATTTCACGAAAAGTGACCGTCCGCAGTCCGCAAGCGTCCGAATGCGGACAATCTGATAGCATCTGTTTCGAACCACTCACTAGGTGAACATGTCAGGACGTGATGTGACGTGGATCTACTGCCACTGCGGGCATTGCGCCACGCTGCCCAGACAGCCTGGACTGCGTGACGAAATTCTATCGCGGGCTGTTTGCTCTGTCTGCGGAGCGCATGGCGCTGCAGACATGCGTCACGGCTATATCGCGGCCGAGACGATCGCGGCTATCAACCGAAGTGCTTGAGTTTCGGCGCTGTCATGCGTCACCGCCTTCCTGCGCCTTGCTGCGCTGGTTGATCAAGTCGGTGATCCCCTCCTCGATCTCCTCCAGCTCCGCCACGTATTCATCCCCCGTTCCGGGATATTCCGTGACGCCGGTCGTATAGTCGTAGCTGCCGTGCTCTTGATGGTAGGTTTCTCGTCTTCGAGAAACATATGCTACCGCCTCGCGCAGCGCCTCGGCCCTTACCTCGTCCTTCTCTGCCCTGGAGAGCATGTCTTCCATTCTGGAGACTGCATCACCGTAGTCCCTCTGAGATTGGTCCCTCATCTCAGTGAGGGTTGCCACACGCGCCGTCAGCCTGCCGTTCGCTACCCGCATGTCACTCAGTTCAATAGACATGTTTCCGATGGCGGTGTTAGCGGCATCAAGGGAAATCTCCAGAGCATCACGCTCTGCCTCTGCGGCAGTCAGCGCGGCGCGAAGGGCTGGAACAAGATTTCTAGCCGCAGCGATGAAGCGGGCGTCAGCAGCCGCACTAGCTGGGCTATCGTTGTTTTCTCGATAGTCGAACCCGCTCCATGCGACGACTTCCTTTCCATCTTCCCCCCTATTCGGCCACATCGCTTGCACCTTGTTCCCTTGCATCACACCATCGCCCCCCGTGCGTCTTCCCGGCAGGCATCGCACATCCTGTGTCCGATGCCGTAGCTGGTGAACTGCGCGCCGCAGCACAGGCATGCGCGGTCGCGCGCGGACAAGCGGCGTTCCCAGACGCCGGCGGAAATGCAGGCTTTTTCGTATTGGTTCTGGGGTTTTCCGAGTTGCTGTCCCTGGTGAAACACCGACCAACTGGACCCGCTACCGCGGATCTCTACTTCCGCTGATCTGGCCATGATCAGTGCCGCCGATGGATTTCATGCGTGTATTCCGCCACCGGAGGTTCGCCAGAGATATGCTGCTGGAGCGCGTCCAGCAGCATGTCGAGGCACCCCGGACAGGAACATCCTGCGGTAACCACACCCACAACATCTTTTCGAGCAAGCAGGATCGAGATGGATTTGATGTTGTCCACACCGGATGCGTTGTCTGCATTCATCGCGTCGATCAGATCCCCAATCGCGCGGTTGATCCTGTCGCTATTGTGTCTCATGCCTTTTTCCTTTCATCCGGCGCGGGCGCGCGTTGCAGGGCCAGCACGGCGCGGCTGGCGGTTTCGAAGCTGGGGGCCATGTAGATATCGCCCAGCAGCTGATCGGTGGCAGCGCTGTTGCCCAGCACATCGGCCGTGTCATCCTTGCTGGCGCCGCCCGCGCGGCTGTGCACACCAAAACTGCGGCGCAGATCGCGGAAGGTGATTTCGGCCAGCGCATCCGCCATGCGCACCCCGCCCGCCGCGCGTGCCGCCTCGATCGCGTGGCTGCGCACGACAGCCCAGCGGTTCTGAAAGCGATGTTCTGCAGCCCGGCCAACGAACGGAAGCCCGTGGGCTTCGTCGACCAACAGGGGTTCGGCCGCCAGATCATCGAGCCGGAGCGCGCGCCCTGGAGATTTGGTGCTCAGACGCGCGCGCGCTGTCTCGATCGCCGCGGCGACATGGGGCGCAGCTTCGTCATGCAGGATCATGGCGCCCGCATTGCCACGCTTGGAGCGCACAAGCTGCCAGACCCAGACAGGACGTGGAGCGGTCCAGCCAGAGAAGCGCACCTGCCGAATACTGAATGCGCCGCAGGTGGCAGCCAGAATGTCAGTCTGCCGCTGGCCCTGCAGCATGCCCAGGATGATGGCCGTTGCGACCGAGGTCATGCCAAGATCCTGCGCCGCGGCCACCAGTGCGTCGAACTCCGCCCAGGTCACGACCCTGCGCCGCCCCTTGGGCGTTTGCATGCCAAGGCGCGAACAGGGATTAGACCCTTCCGGACGCCATCCGATCAGCTCGGCATAGGCCATCAGGATCGACATATGCCGCAGCCTGGCGCTGGCGGTCGCGGGACCGGATTTCGCAAGCAAGGCTTCATACCATTCATGCATGGCCGGCTTCGTGAAATCGCCGGCCGGATAGACGCCCCATTTTTCGCAGATCAGCGAAAACTGCTTGGCGTAGCTATCCCGGGTTTTCGCCGCCAGCCGCTGGAATTTGGCGGATGCCCTGTATTTTTCGGCCAGCGCCGCAATGCTGCGCCCGCCCGAACTGGGCGCCGCACGGCGCCCGGACTTGCGCGCGGCCGCCAGTTCGCGGTTCAGCCGCTCGGCCTCGCGCACAGACCAGGTGAGGCGTCGTTCATCGAGTTCGACCGTCTCGAACCCAAGGGCGCGCGCATCCGCGCGCGGTTCCCACCAGATCCGCACGGACCCGTCGGCGCGCCGGCGCTGGCGCAGGTTCACGGGCGGTTTCTGAATGGGCAGCCGGGTCATTGTGTCAGTTCCAGAGAAGGGGAAGTGTTTCCAGGGCAATGCGCAGCACCTGCAGCCAGATCAGCGCACCGAAGACGATGATTAGGATGATCCAGAGACCGGGCGTCATTCTGCCGCCTCGATCTGATCGGCCAGCTGGCGCAGGTTCAACACGATCGTGTCCCAGTCGATGCCGAGATAATCGCGCAGATCTTTTGCCAGTCTTTCCGGCGGATCATTGAAAAGCTCGATCAATGCGTAGGCGAGTTCTTCTGCGTCCTGCTGCAGCTTGCCGCCAATCTCGCTGCCGCTGACGTAATGTTCAAAACCGATCATCCCCGCCGCGCCTCCGCCAGAATACGCACATGTCCCGAGCTGATCAGCGCGGGGTCGATATCGGGCGCGGTGTCGCGCGGGGTGCCCTGGCTGGCCAGCCAGGCGTCGACCTGATCGGCGCGCCATTTCAGCGGGCGCTTCCAGTGCGGCATGGCAACGGGAAATCCGCGCTTGTCTTCCAGATCAAGACGGCGGCGCAGGAATGCCGGGCCATCGGGCAGGCCCATGCGGCGGGCCACGGCCTCGGCATCGAGGAAGATCAGATCTGGGGCGGTCATGCTGCGGTCCTTTCGGTTTGCACGGGATAAAGCGGTGCCGCGCCGTTGCGGGCGGCGCAGTCTGGAAAGGATTGCGCCAGGGCCGCGTCCAGCTGGCGGGCAATATGGCGGGTGCTGGCTTGCGCGCGGGCCGCATCCGCGATCAGGCGCATGTCTGCAATCAGTTGCGCTGTGGCGCCGCAGAATTCGGCCAGGGCGCGGGTCTGAATGGCAAAGTTCTGCATGGTGATCCTGTCCCCCGTCTGGCCGCCTGCAGCCGGGGTGTAAGTGGTGGCGGAGCGCGATGGCGTCACGGCAGCGGGCGCATCGCGGGGCGGCCTCCGGGGAATTCAACCGTCGATGATCTGCCGATCCTGCGGCGCCATCAGATCAACAGGGTGCGCCAGGCTGACAGGGCGCGCCGGTTTTGCGTAATCCAGCTGGGCATCGGTCAGATCTGCGACAACCTGGACCATGCGTCCGCAATGGCTGAGCAGTTGGCCCTTGGGCACGGTGCTGGTGTCGGTATCGCCGATCAGCTGGCCAGAGCGTTCGATCCGGGCGCCGTTCAGTCGCATCGCCTCGCAAGCCATGCGCCAGCCGGCGCGCTCGGCCGCGGTCATCAGTTCAACGGGGGTCAGGATCATCATGATCAGCGTGCCCCCGGCATCAGGATGACGTTTTCGGGACAGGCGAGATCGCGGATCACACCGACGCGGCGGCGCCATTGCAGGCATTCGGCCATGGCCGGGCCTGCGACCATCAGAAACAGGGTGGCGGTATCGGGGTCGAGGCGGTCGATGTCGCCGGCCGCGACGTGGTTTGCCGCGACAATGGCCTGTTCCAGAACCTTGTCAGAGACCGCGGCGCTGGCCTGCGGAACAACGGGCGGAAAGTGAGGCATTGGGTGAAACTCCTGTGCAGATATCCTGCACAAGAGTTAGGAGTGCGCAGTGCGCACTGTCAATACCAATTTAGTAGTTTGCTACTAATTTTGTTCAATCGCCATGGATGCACGCAAGCGCGCACTCACCAGCGCGTCTGCAAAATAGTCCGGCAGGGTAACGACAAGAGCCAGCTGGCAAATAGCGACAAGGCCAGCCACAACTTCACCGGAAACGGCATCGACAAGCCACCACCATATCGGCCCAAAGAGCAGCGCAGGAAGGAACACGCAGGAGACCAGCCCCCATTCGTACGCCTTGCTGTAGAATTTCCGATCGGTGAGCCTCACAGGCTTGGTGGATGCGTTCTGTGGTCGCATGAAGCTAACCCCGCTTCTATTGAACAAGCCACCGCAGGATGCCCCAATAGATCGGCCAGACAGCTGCAAGGAATGCATTGATCGGAAGAGCAATGGCCCAGTTCCACCAAGTGTACACATAGCCATCAAGAAACATCAGAAAAATAAAGGTGAAAGCACTACATAGCGAATATATTGCCCAAAAAAATTTCGTCATGCAGCCCTCCAGCTTGCGACCACTTTGCCGCGTATGACCACGTTATTGCCGTCCACCACATGGACGCGACGATCTGCGGGCGCCGTAGAGGCCGCGACCAGAACGGGTGGTTCGAACCGTCGCAGCAGAGTGGTGGCGCTGCCCCGGGCATTGTCATAGACCTGCGCCACAACCACATCGCCAGGCGCTGCACGATCCGCCTGCAGGGTATCGACCAGCATGTGGTCACCGGGCATGTAGCCCATCAATGCCAGGGCACCAGTGCGGATTGTCCAGATGTCGATGCCAGACCGGGCGCCAAGCGCTTGGGCGATGGTGGGGGTAGCCCGATCCTCGGGGCCACGATGCACGAATGGCGCCGCATCACCATCTGAAAAGCCTAGCGCAACACGTTGCGCCACGGATGGCCCTGCAATTCCGGCGCGCTCGATCACGTCCTCGATCGGCACGCCTAGCACTTCCGCAAAGATCTGCGCTTGCTCAAGCGTCATCTTCTGACGTTCGACATAAATGCGCGAAACTAGAGACCGATCACGGCCAAGGCGTGCGGAAATCTCATCCGCCGTCACGCCTGCCTTTTTCTGCTGCTGCTTGAACCACTTGACATCCATGGTGGGGAAGTATGCGCGGCGCACTACTAATTCACGCGTAAATTCTACAAATTTTGTATTGACGATCACTAATTGTGAATGTCTATATCTGGGGTCATGAGTAAGCACCTCGCACCAATCGAAGTTGTCGAAGCCCTGATCGGGCCGCCCGAGACGGTTGGACCGATTGTCGGTTTGAATGACAAGGCAACCTACCTGTGGCGGCGTGGATCCGGCAGCCGCGATGCGGGGGACATTCCAGCCGCGCGCTACATGCGCCGCCTGCTGGCGCACGCGTCGTCCAAATCGCTTGGGCTGACGGCGGAACATCTGATCTGGGGCGCGCCTGCGGCCGAGATCGAACAGATACTGGCGGCGCGGGGGGCGGATCGTCCGCCGGTGGCTGCCGAATGAGACGGGCGCGCGCTGGCGAAACAGGCAGCCGCACGCGCGCGCCCAGGGCTGGCGGTCGTGCAGACCCCTGACGGGGGACCGCCAGCCCGACCAATCCCGCACCCGTGCCGGGTCATGCGCGGGGGTTACTGCCTCGGCCTCGGGCGGGATGCGTCCCGCCCGCCTTTTCCAGGAGGAACCATGGGCATTCAGGATCAACGGGTTTTAATGGCTGCGCTGTCCATCGCGCTGCGCGCGCAGGTCAACGATCTGGACGGCGCGGATGTGGATGCGCTGGTGTCGCAGGCGGACGAGCTGCTGGCGCATGACGCGCCGCTGTTTCGTGAAATCACCGGTTTTGCCACCCAATACGCCATGGTGCGCTTCGATGCGGACGCGCTGGCCGAGGCGGGCGCGCAGCTGCGCCGTGCGGTCGAGTTGGGCGCGGTGCCGATGCCGCCGGATCTGGGGCGGGTCGATATTCATGGATGATCTGGCGAATGGCGTGCCAGCAGTGCCGATGAGCACGCGCCTGGCCGAGGATTGCACCATCGACGACATCGCCCGTGGCATCCGGGTGATCGCGGCCTGCGGACACGGCTCTGTCTCCATGACCATTGGCCAGCCCCATGCGCTGCAGATTGCGCGCCTGATCGAGCAGCGCCACGAAATCAAGAAGCTGTCGCAGCCAATGACCTCCACGGAATATTCCCCGTGGCCCGTTGTTCTGATGGTCTTTCTGCTGATGTGGTTGGGCATTCCGGTGGCTGTTCTGTGGTGGTTGCCATGACCGAGGCGCCGCGCCCGTCATCGGCGGATTACGCGCTGATCCACGCTGTCGGCTGGCTTGCCTGCAATGTGATGTCCAGCGATCCATGGCACGGCATCATGGTCGAGGTGATCGCCGAGGTGATGCCGGCAACCAACAGCGCCATTCCGATGGTGCGCGATTTTGCGGCGCATGGAGCAGACATCCTTGCAGCGCGAGGCGATGACCGGGCGATGGCCCGCGCGACCAGTGGTGCGCGCGACGTGACCCAAAAATTCCACCAGATCCGCGCTGCCGAGGCGCTGGAGGTTTTCAGGAAGGGAAAACACAATGCCTGACCATCAGAAATACGAAGGATTTTCCATCGCGCTGCCGATGCTGTTCGAATTGTGCGACATCTGCGCCTGTGACTACGGCGCCTTGTCCAAGGTGCAGCGCATCGTGAGATGGGCGGCCGATCACGGAGTGCTGGCGCAACCGTCCGATCAGTCCATCAAGATTGCGATTGCCCCCGGGGTCTATCCGCCGCCGCCAGCGGTTTACCTACAGGACCTGGAAGAGCGCGCCACGTTCGAGACCACGCAGACACGGCCTGTCCCGTCAAGCGGTGCGGATTCTGCGGGCGAGATTGCGGAGCCTGACGAACAGCCCCAGGCGGCGGACGCTCCCGCGTTCCTTCAACCGATTTCCCCGGTGCCCCCTTCCTCGGCCGGGGAAGCGCCGCCGCCCTGTGCGACGGACCCGGACGCGGATGCATCCCCCATTGCATCCGCGTCCGAAGCGGCGCCAGCCGCCGATCGAAAGGGCGCGCCGTGGACCGAGGCGGAATGCCGCAACGCGAAACGTTGGCGTGCGGAAGGTCTGACGGCGCGCATGATCGCCGAACGCCTGGGACGCCCCCTGGCGGCAACGCAGGTGAAGCTCAGCTCCCTGAAGGACAGCCCTGCCGCGGCAAAGGCCAAGGCCCCGCAGAAGGTGCCTGCCGCGCCTGCGACGAAGTTTGAAGCGAAAAACGACAAATCAACGATGCTGGGCGGAGAGCGGGGGGGACTGCAGCTGCATGTTCTCGCGGAGAAAGCCCCCGTGCAGGCGGCAGTGTCGGCGGGCGCACCAAGCGCCGGACCTGCCGCCGAAGCCAAGCCTGCGCCGGTTGCCCCCATCACCGCCCGCGCCCCGACCGAGACCACGCGTCCCGGCTGGTGGGTGGAGCTGAACGCCCAGCTGAATGCCTTGGGCTATCGTGACGGGTGGTCTGTCGCGCGCGACCTGGAACTGGTCGAGGGGCTGGCGAGCGGATCGCCAGCAGCGCTGGTGGCCGATCAGCTGGGTGTCGAGGTGGGCGCGCTCAAGGCTCGTTTCATTGCGCTGACGCCTGACGGCGTGACGATCGAGGGGCAGACACGGCTGCTGCAGGTGCTGCGCGATCGGGCGCAAGGCGGTGCGAAATGAGCCGCGCACGAGAGATCCGCAGCGCCGTTCTGGACTGCGCCCGCGAAGCCGTGCTGAAGGACCGGGCCGCAACGCACGGTGCCCCCGAAGACACGTTTGGGATGTTGGCTGCGCTATGGTCTGTGCGTTTGAATATGATGATCACCCCCGCGCAGGTGGCGATCATGCTGATCGACCTCAAGACTGCGCGCGCGTGGGAAAACCCCGGGCACGATGACAACTGGGTCGACATGGCGGGCTATGCGGCCTGCGGTGCGTCGCTGGCCGACGCTGACAGGCAGGTGAAACCGCATGATGGTGTGTCCGTAGCGGTGCTGATGGAGGGTGACGCATGAGCAAATCTGCGCTGCCCACATACCTGACATTTCTCGCCCCGTTCCTGATCGAGGATACGAACCTTCCGTCGTTGTGCCAGGTGTCGCTGTGCGGGGCGCCCACCGGGCGCAAGCGTAGGGTTGGCGCAGCCCAATCCTCGGAACGCGCAGCGGTCAAGGCTGCGCGCAAGCAGCGTCTGAAAACGCGGGGGCGGAAGCGAAAATGACCGCCGCCAATCGCCAGATGCTAAGTGTCGAGGACATCAAGGACTTGCTGCATGCACGGCGGGCCGATGTGGCCTATCACTATGCGCCGACGGCCCAGGGATCCTATGAGGACAAGGGCGGCTACTGGACGCTGAACCCGGGGCGCCCGGATCGCAGCGTCGGAAGCTTTGTCGTCTGGATCGACGGCCCGCGGGCGGGGCGGTGGAACGACTATGCCACAGGCCAGAGGGGCGACCTGCTGGATCTGATCGCACTGAACCTTGGGTCCGATCTGAAAACCGCGTTTCGCGAGGCGCGCAGCTTTCTGGGGCTGCAATCGGACAGCCCCGAAGATGTGGCGAGACGCAAGGCGGCGGCCGAGCGGGCGCGTGCCCGACGCGCCGATGCCGAGCGAGCCGCGCGCGTCGAGCGCGCCAAGGCGCAAAAACGTGCCTTCGCGCTGTGGCTGTCGGGGCAGGAGCGGATCAAGGGCACGCCGGTCGAGGCCTATCTGCGCACCGCGCGGGCGATCAACCTGGACCGGCTGGGCCATCAGCCTGCCGCGCTGCGCTATCACCCTGAGGTCTATTACAACCAGACGGACCCGGACACCGGAGAAGTGTTCGAGGGGCGCGGCCCCGCGATGCTGGCACTGGCCACGGATCTGCGCGGCAATCCCGTCAGCTGCCATCGCACCTGGCTGACCATTGGCCCGGATGGCAGGTGGAGTAAGGCGCCACTGCCAAAGCCAAAGATGGTGCTGGGCGATTACAAGGGGGCTGCGATCCGCATCTGGCGCGGACTGGGGCCACGCGGCGGCAAGGGCAAGACGCTGGCCGAGGTCGAGCCGGGCGCGCGCGTCTACCTGACCGAGGGCATCGAGGACGCAATGAGCGTGGCGGATCTGCTGCCGCAGGCCCGTGTGATGGCCGCTATCAGCATTTCGAATTTCGGCAATGTCGATCTGCCCCCGGCTGTGACCGAGGTGGTTTTGGTGGCCGATCAGGATTTTGGGGCGCAGGCCAAGGAGGCGCTGGACCGTGCCGTCCAGCAGCATGCCCGCGCCGGCCGCACCGTGCGGGTCTGGAAAAACCTGCACGGCGGCAAAGACATCAACGACGCGCTGCAAACAGCGCGCAGACAGACGGAAGGGGCAGAGGATGCGGATGCAGGATCTGACGACGGCAGCGTGGCGAGTGATTGAGTGGCTGATGTCACTGCTGGAACAGGACGACATTATGCCCCAGCCGCGGCGCGAACCGCCCCCGCTGCGCAAGCCTGCAAAGCAACAGGATCTGCCGCGGGACAGCGGGCTGCAGCATGACTGACGCCCCTGCCCCATCGGCCCCGATCGACCTGGAGGCGCGCAAGCGCGCCGCGCTTGATGATCTGGCCCAGAAAAAGGCACGCAAGGTCGCCGAAGGCCGCGCCATTTCGCGCGGCGCGCGTCTGGAGGATCTGGCCCACGAGCTGGAGGATGCGCCTATCGCAGCCACACCTGGCACTGGCGCGCCTGACGGCGGCGCTGGCGCGTCTGCGCCAGCAGGCGATGGCCTCGACCCGCCGGCATCAGGGGCAGCGCCGCCACGCAAACCGTCGCGGCCGCGCGGTGAGGTTTTCGAGAATTGCCCGGTTCGGGCGCTCGGGGTCAACGGCGATTTCAGCTATTACCTGGACCGACACGGCCAGCTGCGCGCGGTAAAAAAGCACGAGCTGCAGACGATCATGCACCTGTTCGGTGATCGGATCGGCGCGCTGTGCTGGAATTTCCCGCAGTTCGACAAGGACGGCAACCGCAAGCACAGCCGGTTCGATCAGACCACGGCCAGTATGGCAATGATTTCGGCCTGTTCCGAAAAGGGGCTGTTCAACCCGGACGGTGCAGTGCGCGGCGTCGGCGCGTGGAAAGATGACGACGGCCGCCTGATCTATCACTGCGGCAACCTGCTGCTGACGGAAGACGGTCAGCAGGAGCCTGGCGACATCGACGGCAAGATTTACCCGGCCTATCCGCCGATCCCGCAGCCCGCCCAAAAGGTTGGCACGGCGGATCCTGCGCGGGCGGCGTTGGAAATGGCCGGCACCTGGCGGTGGGAGCATCAGGAGGCCACACCAATGATCGTGCTGGGCATGATCGGCGTGCAGATGCTGTGCGGTGCGATGGACTGGCGGCCCGTCTATTGGCTGACTGGCGACAAGGCCTATGGCAAATCGTTTTTCCAGGACTGGATCAAGCACCTGCACGGGGGCGAAAAAGGGCTGATCCAGTCCAACGACCCCACGAAATCCGGGATCACATCGCGCCTGGGCCACAGCTCGCTTCCGGTGGCGATCGACGAGCTGGAGCCGGGCGAAGAGGGATCCTCGAAGGAGCGCGACATCATCGTGCTGGCGCGGGTTGCGGCCTCGGGCGGGCAATGGCTGCGCGGATCGGCCGACCAGAAGGGTGCCAGCGGAAACGTCTATTCGGCGTTCCTGTTTTCGTCGATCCTGATCCCTGGTGCGATGGGCGCCCAGGACAGATCGCGCCTGATCACGCTGCACCTGCGGCCGCTGGACCCGAACGCCCCAAAGGTTACGTTGGACCCCCGCACCTGGCGGGCGCGTGGCGCTGCCCTCAAACGCGTGCTGATCGACCGCTGGCCCAGCTGGGCAGAGCGGCTGGAGCTGTGGCGTGCGGCGCTGGCCGAGGTGGGCCTGTCGGGGCGGAATGGCGACAACTACGCCACCACGATGGCGATGGCAGATATGGCGTTGCATGCCGACATGCCCTCGGCCGAGGTTCTGGCAGGCTGGGCGCGCAAGGTGGCGTCCTGCGCAGTGCACGAGACCGAGGAGATCGGATCAGACGCAGAGAGCATGCTGATGCACCTGCTGGGTCAACCGTTCGACGTGCATCGTCGGGGCGAGCTGTTCACGATCGCGCAATGGATCATGGCCGCGGCTCAGCTGCCCTCCGCACCTCCGCAGCTGGTGGCCGATACCGATAGCGGCGACATCGACGACCAGGTGCGCAAGCAGGCAGCCAAGCGGGCCAACGAAAAGCTGGCCAAGGTGGGGCTGCGAGTGCGCGGATCTGGCGATAGCGCCTCGCTGTTCATCGCCAATGCCCCGCTGCCAGGCCTCAAGAAGCTGTTCGAAGGATCGACCTGGGCGAGCGGTGTCTGGGCGCAGTCGTCGCGCCGGATCATCGGCGCGGAGCCGGTTGCGCAGCCCCTGACATTGGCCGGGCAACGCACGCGCGGCGTCTATGTGCCGCTCAAACAATGCGGCGGCCTGATGTCGTTCCCGATGGATCGCGCGGGCGCGCAGTCTGGGTCAGAGGCGCCGCCAATGCCGCGCGAGTGGGAGGATTTCGAGGGATGATCCGGGCTTTCTTCGCCGCGCCCAAATCTTTGCGCTTCCCGCACCCTGTTGGCTGTGCCAATATCGCGCTGCGCGGCGGTTTCACCCCTGCGGGTCCGGGGAGATGGTTCCCGATCCGTCTGGGTTCAGGATCTTGGCGCTCTGGATGCCTGAAAATTGGGCGTTGTGGGCAAGTCATTGATCTGAAACGGAAACCGCCACAACGGCGAAAATCTGGCGTTGTGGCTGCGCGTGTTGGCCAATATATTGAAATCATTGGAAAATGTGCCACCCACAACGGCACAACGCCTCGCGCGCGCGTATTACACACATGCGCGCGCATGCGCGCCCGCCCGTGCACACACACGAGGCATACCTATTTTTACCGTTGTTCCGTTGTGACTAAGGAAAAATGCTGTGATTTCAGCACTTTACCCAACACGGCAACCCACAACGCCCTGAAAGATGAGCGTTGTGGGTTCTCGTTTGCCCTGCAAATTCAATCGCTTAGCCAACACGCGGGCGGAAAAGGGGGGATTTTGACCCATGGCTAAGCCCGAAAACCAGTTCGAAAATCTGGCGCGCGAGGCCGAGGCGCGGCTGCAGCGTCAGCGGGCGGTGGGCGAACAGCTTGTGCTGCTGCCCGACGAGCGGCACGGCACTGCCAAGGGTGATGGCGAGGCGCGCCCGGTGCGCGGCAAGGGCAAGGCCATGAGCCAGATGCGCGAGTGGCTGACGGCCCGCGGTTACCGCCTGCCCGAAGAGGTGCTGGCCGAGCTGGCCGGGCTGACCGCCGGGCGCGGCGAAACGGTGTTCGCCCAGACCATGCGCGAGGTCGAGGCCCTGTTGCTGTGGGCCTATGACGGGGCCGAGATCCCGAAGGGTGCGCCCAAGGGCCCGACTGCCAGCAAGCGGCTCGATCTGTTCCAGCAACTGCTGGTGGCCAAGCTTCGGGCGGCTGACGCACTGATGCCCTACGGCGCGCCCAAGGCCACGCCAGACGTGGCGGTCACCAATGTCAACCAGGTGGTGGTGCAGGCGCCCGCCGCGACCGCGCCGCAGCCGGTGCGCGCAGGCGATCGGGCGCGGGATGTGACCCCGCAGGCGCGCCGGATCACGCCGCCGCTGATGCCGCATGAAACGCAGCAAAATCAAGACGTTAGCGGATCAGCGAGAAGAGGTTCGGACGAATGATTGCGGACTATGCAGATAAGCATATGAAAACACTGCACAAAATTGCAGTTGCAGAGTTGATTGAAAATCAATCGCTCTACATGCGCACCGGCCTCGACCGACCTGCCCTGGGCAGGGCTTGCCACCCACACCCCCTTCGCGGCCGCGCAGCTGCGGCTGCCTGCGCGACCCCCGGGGGGGCGTCGGCCCGCGCGAAGTGTCTGCCCCTGGCAGTGAGGCCAGTCGCCCTTTCTGGGCATCTTGGGGGGTCGAAATGAGCGCGAACCTTGAAGCAGCGACACGGGGTGTGGGGGAGAGCCTTTCCCCTGACCGACAAACGCAGGATCGCGTTGGCGGTGTGAGCGAGGAACGCATCGACGAGCTGATGGGTCTGGACGCGAAACAGGCAATTGCAAGCCTATCGAGTGATCTTGACGCTGACAAGATCGAATTCGATGCGCCGGAAACCTTCCCGGGCCCGATCGCCGAGGCGGCCTATTGGGACGATGCCAGTGTGGTCGGCCTGCAGGGGCCGGTCGGTTCCGGCAAGACCACAACCATGCTCAAGTCGCGCCTGCGCCGGGCGATGTGCGCGCCACGATCGGTGATCGACGGGCGCCGGCGCTACAAGCTGCTGGTGATCCGCGCGACCTACCGCCAGCTGTGGTCCACCACGATCCCGGATTTCCTGAAGGTCTATCCCAAGCAACTTGGCGACTGGTCTGGCGGCAAGGGCGGGCCTGTGACCTTCGAGATGGTCTTCGATGACGGGCTGCACGTTGACCCGCCGCCCGGCTTCGCTGGCGACTGGTCGAACGAGATCCAGTTCACCGTCGAGTTCATGGCCTTCGGCGATGACATTCAGGGCAGCCTGCGCGGCTATCAGGCCACAGACATCTGGTTGCACGAGATGGACACAAACCCCGTGGACGTGATCGTGAACGGCATCACCCGGATCGCGCGCTACCCGGGGCAGGATCATTACCGCGGCTACCCGGCCGAGCTGCGCAACTACGGCCAACTGGTCGGCGATTTCAACGCGCCAGAGCCCGGCAACTGGGCCATCGACCTGTTCCACGATGAAAAGAAGCGCGCAGAGCTGCTGAAAGTCATGAATGCCGACCTGCCAGATGGCGCCAGCGCCATCGTGATCAACTTCTACCGCCAGCCGGGCTTTAGCGAGGCCGGTTGCGAGAACCTGCAAAACCTTGCGCCCGGGTATTATCACACACAGATCGCCACGCTGCGCCTTCTGGGCCGTGGTGACCAGATCGAGCGGCTGGTCTTCAACAAGATCGTGCATACCAAGGCAGGCGAGCCGGTCTTCCAGCGCGAATTCAGCCGCCGCCTGCATGTGTCGGACGTGACGCTGACACCATGGCCCGGGGTGCCGCTGCTGGTCGGGCTTGACCAAGGCTTCAAGGGTGCGGCCGTGATCGGGCAGGTGCTGACCGAGGGCCCCGGGCGCTGGCAAAAGGTATTCTGGCAGATCCTAGCCGAGGCGCATTACCCCAGCGAACGGCTGATGGCGCGCACTTTCGGCGACCGGCTGAGCGAGCTGCTGGAAACCCGCTTTCCCGGCCTGCCGGTGGCGGGGGGCTGGTCGGATATGGCGGGCGAGCATGGCGCCAGTCAGGCCGCGGATGAAAACCATACCTGGAACCTGCTGGTCGGCCGCGCAGCGGGCTTTCGCGTGCGGCCGCAGAAGATCGGCACGAACCGCTTGCAGCCGCGCCTTGAGGCCGTGCGCGCCGCGCTGGAGGCCCCGACAAGCGCGGGCCGCACCGGCCTGCTGATAGACCCCAGCTGCGCCTTCCTGATCGCCGGTTTCGAGGCCCGCTATGTCTGGACATTCGAAGTCGATGCGCGCGGCGACAAGCGCAAGGTGCCGAACAAAAGCCTGACCGAGGCCAACGTCATGGATGCGCTGCAATACCTGCTGCTGAGCCATGTGCGCGCCGACGGCACCACCGAACAACAAATTCCCCCGGAGCAACGCGGCCTTGTTGGCCACAACGGCGGGCCGTCCCTTTCCGGGGGGAATGGCGGCCTGTCCACTGGATACGACATCCTTAACCCCTATGGAGATTGATATGGACTTTGGACAGGCGCTGGCCGCGCTGAAAAACGGCCATAAAGTTGCCCGCGTGGGCTGGAACGGAAAAAATATGTGGATTGCGCTGACGCCCGGTTCGATCTTCCCGGCACATCACGCAAGGGCTGGTCATGCCGCCAAACATCGTGCGAACGAGCTGACCGCAGATGTCCCGCATGACGGCACAGAGCTGCAAATCGAGTTGCTGCCACACATCGACATGCGGGCGGCTGATGGCTCGATGGTCATCGGCTGGCTGGCAAGCCAGACCGACATGCTGGCCGAAGACTGGCTGGTTCTCGAACAGCAGGAGGCCTGAGCCATGAACAACACTCAGAACACCACCGAGGCCACCGAGGCCACCGAGGCCACCGAGGCCACCGAGGCCACCGAGGCCACCGAGGCCACCGAGGCCACCGAGGCCACCGAGGCCACCGAGGCCACCGAGGCCACCGAGGCCACCGAGGC
>JAQTYE010000029.1:23457-27026 GCA_028749255.1 Paracoccaceae bacterium
CCACCGAGGCCACCGAGGCCACCGAGGCCACCGAGGCCACCGAGGCCACCGAGGCCACCGAGGCCACCGAGGCCACCGAGGCCACCGAGGCCACCGAGGCCACCGAGGCCACCGAGGCCACCGAGGCTGTCGATCCGGGTGCGGATCCGCAAGCGGAAAATCCGCCCGATCTGCAGGAACACGCGGCCGAGGCCTCGGCGGCCCCTGCCCTTGCGCTCGATCGTCTGACGCGGCTTGCGGCTGACATCGAGGCGCTGCACCGCACACACTTCACCGACCTGGTGCATCGGCTGGAAACCGAAGAAGGCCTTGCGTTCGCGAAGGGTCCGATGGGCGCGGTGGTCTGCAGAATGGCTGGCGTGCGCGCGCAAAGCACCGCTGGACGCCATGGCGCGCTGACCAACTGGGCCAATGCCGCCCGTCGGGCGGTGCTGAAAGGCGGTGCGAAATGAGCGGCTTTCTGAACCCGGAAACGGGGCGTTACGAGGCGTTCCCGGCAGAGCATGGCGCGCGTGAGCGGGCCGCCAAAGCCGAGCTGAAGCGCATGTCTGACTTGGCTGAGGCCAACGTCCTGAACGGCCTGTCGCACATCGCATGGCTGCGCCAGACCGCTTCGGTTCACGCGCTGATCGCAGGGGGTGCCGCATGAGTGACGCCGCCTATTCCGTCGCTGCCGACGAACTGCGCCAGTTCATCGAGCAGTTCGAGCATCTGGAAGCCGAGAAAAAGGACATCTCAGAACAGCAGGCCGACATCATGTCCGAGGCCAAGGCGCGTGGCTATGACACCAAGGTGCTGCGCAAGATCATTGCGATGCGCAAGCGCGACAAGGACGATCTGGCCGAAGAAGAAGTCATTCTCGACATCTACAAATCTGCACTGGGGATGGTCTGATGATCACCGCCCGCCCCTACGAGGATTATGCAGCCCATGCGGTGCTGAGCCGGCTTGACCCGATCGACCTGATGGAGGCCGCGGTGACGCGCGGCCATTCCACCACGGCATTGGAGTTGTGGGCTGATTGGCGCGCGATGAATGCCGCGCGTCTGGCCAGCTGGGTGCTGTTCTCCGGGGCGGGCGAACCATTCGCCGTGCTTGGCCTGTCCCATACCGGACAGGCCGGCGTGGCGGGTGCGGCGCTGCTGGCACGCGATCACCGCCGTTTTCGCCGGTCTCTTGCGCAGGCCGCCGTGCGGATGCGCCGGGAACTGCCGTCTTTCGCCGCCGAAACGGGTGTGCGCCGGATCGAGGCGCGCGCCTGGATGGCGCATCCGACCGCCTGCGACCTGCTGCAGGCGATCGGCTTCATCCCCGAGGCTGTCATGCCGGGCTTCGGCCCTGCTGGCCGCGACACATTTTGCCAGTTCGTCTGGATTTCAACGGATCTACCCGCTGCCCAAACCCAGCACTGTGAAAGGACATGACATGTGCTTTGTGAAGACGCCCAAGGTCGCGGCGACAAAGATTGCGGCCACCGATAATGCCGAAGCGAGCCAGCAGGCCGACATCGAGGCGCGCCTGCGTCGGCGGCGCGCAGGCGCGGCCGCAAACATCCTGACCGGGGCCACGGGCATTCCGTCTACCGCACAGATGGGCGGGGCCGCGCAATGAGCGAGGCAAGCGCGATCCGCGAAAAGGCGCCGGAAGCCGAGCTGGTGATGCGGCGCTGGCAGGAGCTGAAGTCAGACCGTTCGATGCATGAGGGCACCTGGGAAGGTATCGCCGAGCTGATCCGCCCGCAGCGCGGCGGATTTTCCTCGGATGATCCGATGGGGCGCCAGATGCTGAAACCCCTGTCATCCGCGCCGATCTCGGCCCAGTCGAATTTCGCAGCTGGCCTTTATGGCCAGCTGTCGAACCCGGCAAACCGCTGGTTCGGGCTGGCGACGGAAGACGATGACCTGAATGCCTGGCACCCGGCCAAGTTGTGGCTGGATGCCGTCACCAGCCGCATCCTGAACAGCTTTCAGGCGGCAGTCAGCCCGTTCTATTCCGCCACCACACAGATCTTTTCGGATCTGGCGGCTTTCGGCAATGGCGCGCAATACGACGAGGTGGTGACGGCCGAGCGCAAGATCCTTGATGTCACGCTGTCCTTGGCCGAGGTCTGCTATGACATCGACGGATTTGGCCGTGTCTGGGAAGTGGTGCGCCGCTTCCAGCTGCGCCCCGCCGCGGCAATGTCGATGTTCAAGGGCAAGCTGCCGCAGAAGGTCATCGACATGGCCGAAAAGGGATCGACAGACAAGATCACCTTCTATCACCATGTCTTCAAGAACGACGACTGGCGGCGGGGTATGCTGGGCACCAAGGGAAAGCGCTGGCTGTCGCGCTATGCCTGCGAGGTCGAGCACAGCCTGCTGCGCGAGAGCGGCTATGACGAAATGCCGTTTTTCGCGCCCCGCTGGGATGTGGAAACCGGCGCGATCTACGGCACGGGGCCAGGCTTCGTGGCGCTGGCCTCGGCCCGGGCGCATAACCGCATGGACGACGCCACCCTGCGCGCAGCGCAGATGGCGGCGGATCCGGCCGTTCTGGCCCCGGACAAGGGCGACTGGCCGTTGAATGGGCGGATCAGGCCGGGAGCGGTCGTCTATGGCGGCATGAACATTCGCGGTCAGCGGATGCTGGATGTGCTGAACCAAACTGGCGGCATCAATCTGACCCTGCAGGAAAAGCAGGCCAAGATCGAAGAGATCCGCGACGCATTCCATTTCACTCTGATGAACCTTGCGGGGCGCACGGGCATGACCGCGACCGAGGTCATGACCATCAACGTGGAACGCGCGCGGCTGTGGGCGCCCTATCAGGGCCGGGTGCAGGAAGAATTCCTGGCACCCAAGGTCATGCGGCGTTTCTCGATCCTGTGGCGCGCGGGGCAACTGCCGCCGCCGCCCGAGGAAATGGGCGGCGTGGGCCTGCAGGTCACCTATCAGTCGGCCGCCGCCGCCGCCGCCAAATCCTCGCAAGGCGCATCGACCGTGCAGCTGCTGGAAACGCTGATGCCACTGGCGCAGATCGACCCGCGCGCGGCCGATCGTCTGGATGCGGATGGCGTGGTCGAGGTGCTGGCCGATGCCTATGGCACGCCTGCCAAGGTGTTGCGGTCGCGCGACGCAGCCGACGGGATCGCCGAGGCCCGCGCACAACAGCAGCAACAGGCAATGGCGCTGCAGGCAGCGCAGAGCGGGGCTGGCGCATTGAAGGATCTGGCATCGGCTGCGGGTCAGATGCCCATGGAAGGCGTCTGACATGGGCCACCGATCGCACGAGGCCGAGGCCTGCCGCCAGCTGTGGATCGCAGTGATCCTGACCATGCTGCGCGATCTGCTGTTGCCCACGCGCGACGGCTTGCTGGCCAATCAGGCGCGCGCCTGGATCGGAACGGCCGATTTCTGCAGCGTCTGCGCGCTGGCCGGGCTTGATGCCGGAACCGTAGCCGATGGCATGCGGCACGCCGAAGCCGTGGTGCGAGAGGCAGAAAAGGATCGGGGCCCCGGGCCCCGTCCCTCGTATTTCATCGAAACGGCCATGCGAAAGGCAAGAGAAAAATGCTGAAAAAGAGGATC
>JAQTYE010000187.1 GCA_028749255.1 Paracoccaceae bacterium
CGCGCCGGGTAGAATTGCCGCCACTGGGCCAAGGGCGCGGTCGTGCGGCCTGACCCCGCCGACCGCGACGAAGGCGCAGGCACGCCCCGGGGCGCGCCTGCCATTTTACAAACGAACGCCCCCCCCCGGCGCCTAGCGCAGGACCTGACCGGCAGGCCAGCCGATGGTGGTATCAAGCGAAACAATCTGCGTCTTGCCCGGAGCCAGATCGAACCGCCATTCCAGCAACCCGCGCCCATCTTCGTAATTTTCGGTGCTGGCGGCGGGGGTGGCGCTGTAGCTGATTTTCAGATCGTCCTGTTCCGAATAGGGCACGCGGTCCAGCAAACGCACGGGCCACGCCTCGGAGGTCAGGTTTTCCAGCTCGATACGCACCTGTTCGCGCCGTTCGTTCGATTTGGAAATCACACCGCGGTCGCCTTCGGTCTTGTCCACCACGATCCGCTTCAACCGCAGCCCGTCAATCGCGCCAAACCCCTGCCGCAGCGTATCGCCTGCGGCGGTCAGGTTCAGATCGGTCATACCGACAACGGCGCCATCCAGAAACAGCGTCGCAGGGCCGGGCAACAGGATCTGGCCCGCATCATTCTTGACCTCGGCCACCAGATAGGCGGTCTCGTCGCGCATTGGCACGGCCTCGGCCACAAGCGTTGCGGGCAGATCCAGCTGGTCAAGTTTCAGCCGCAGCGCCTCGACCCCGTCGCGAATATCGACCGCCGTACCATAGTGATAAGTCACCGTCATGCCCTGCATCTCCATCGCCGCCGCTTCGGCCACCGGGGCTGCGGCATAGACATCGGCCTCGGCCATGCCGCGGGTCAGCATTTTCGGCATCCCCGCCGCAAAATCCTCGGGCGGGCCGAATTCCAGACGCTCGGGCCAGATCTGTCCGGGGTTCATCCGCTCGGACGGGCGGGCCGTGGACAACGTCAGATCGACCCCCGCCCAATCCTCACCCGAGTTCTGCGCGATCGAGACATAGCGGTCCACCGCCAGCGTGCCGCCCGCCCGATCCAACCGCAGGTCGTAGGCGGGGGTCCAGCTGGCGGCATCGGTGAAAGTGGTGATTTCCAAGGTGCCCGCGCCCTCGACCGTGGCCAGCAGCGCGTCGCTATCGGTGTTGGGGTTTTCCAATGCGGCCAGCGCCTTGCGCGCCTGTTCCAGCGCTTCACGGTCGGGTTTCAATGCCCGATCTGCGGCTTTGGCCTCGGCCTCGGCGGCCTGCGCCTCCTGACCCGCGGCCAGAATGCCCGCGCCCACCGTCTGCGCCAAGGCGGCCAGCTGATCGGGGGCGGTGTTTTGCGTGCTCGCCCCGCGCAGGAAGGCGGCCCGTTCGCGCGCAGCCTCGGCCCGCAGCCGGATCGCGGCAACGGCGCCCTCTTTGTCGTCCAGCACCACTTCGAGCCGTTCGACGTCGGCGCGGGCGGCCTCGATGGCGGGCGAGGTCAGCGGGCCCGTCGCCGGTTCGCGCGCGTCAATCAGCGTCACAGCACCAACCTTGACACCATCGCCCTTGACCCTCAGCGACTCGATACGGGTGCCATCGGGCAGGCCCGGCACAATCACCTCTTGCGGGCCATCGCCGGAAATCTCGACAACTCTGGTGACTTGTGCGCCCCACGGGAACAGGGTGACCGCCGTGACATGGGCCGGCGCCTCTATGGTTTGTGCGAAAAGCGCGGCAGGGGCGGCGCTGAACAGCAGGGCCGCAGCAATGGAAATGGGTTTCATCTGAACCTCCCGTTGGATCACCCAGAACTCACCGGGGGGCCGCACAAAAGCAAGGGGGCGCGTCGCCGCGCCCCGTCACAATTCAATCAGTCCGGCGTGACCTGGCCCAAGGCCCGCGCCACAAAGATCAGCCTTTTTTCAGGCAGCGGTTGCCCAGCACTTCGGCGATCTGCACCGCGTTCAGCGCAGCACCCTTGCGCAGGTTGTCCGACACGCACCACAGGTTGATACCGTTGTCGATGGTGCTGTCCTGACGGATGCGCGAAATGAAGGTGGCATAATCGCCGACGCATTCGACCGGGGTGATGTAGCCACCCGGTTCGCGCTTGTCGATGACCATGATGCCGGGCGCTTCACGCAGGATGTCGCGGGCTTCGGCCTCGTCCAGGTGCTCTTCGAACTCGATGTTGATCGCTTCGGAATGGCCCACGAACACCGGCACGCGCACACAGGTCGCGGTCAGCTTGATCGACTTATCAAGAATTTTCTTGGTCTCGGCGACCATTTTCCATTCTTCCTTGGTCGAACCATCTTCCAGGAACACGTCGATATGCGGGATCACGTTGAAGGCGATCTGTTTGGGATAGACCTTCGGCGCGACTTCCTGACCGGGCACATACATACCCTTGGTCTGGTCCCACAGCTCGTCGATCGCTTCTTTGCCGGTGCCCGACACCGACTGATAGGTCGAGACGACAACGCGCTTGATTTTTGCACGGTCATGCAGCGGCTTCAGTGCCACAACCATCTGCGCGGTCGAGCAGTTCGGGTTCGCGATGATGTTTTTCTTGGTGTAGCCCACGATGGCGTCGGCGTTCACTTCGGGCACGATCAGCGGCACGTCCGGGTCGTAGCGATAAAGCGACGAGTTGTCGATCACGACACAGCCCTGCGATGCGGCCTTGGGCGCATAGATTTTCGTCGCGTCCGAACCAATGGCGAACAGCGCGATATCCCAGCCGGTGAAATCGAAAGTATCAAGGTCCTTGGTCTTCAGAGTTCGGTCGCCAAAGCTGACTTCGGTGCCCAGCGACTTGCGCGACGCCAGCGCCGCGATTTCATCAACCGGAAACTCGCGTTCAGCGAGGATATTCAGCATTTCTTTGCCCACGTTACCCGTGGCGCCGACGACGACGACTTTGTAGCCCATGAAGGCCTCCTTCTCGAAAGAACGCTGCCGCTTAGCGGAAATGCGCGAAACAGGAAAGGGATTCGCGACGATTTCGGCCAAGTGATGCAGGAAGGGCGCGCCCTGCGCCGCTTAATCCAGCATCTCGGCGCGAGGGCGGGTGAACAGGTAAAACCCAAGGCCGATCAGCACCGGCAGCAGGAAAAACAAGAACAGCGTGGCATAGGCCTGACGCGGATCGCCGGTGCGAGAGGCGGCCTCGAATACCGGGCGCGAGGCGAATTGCGAAATCGCGACGCCGGTGATCGAGAACATGTTGAGCAGTGTCACGCCCCGGCCCACCAGATGTGCCGGAAAGAACGCCCGCCCATGCGCCATGATTGCCGGGAACGACGCGCCCGCGAAGCCCACCACCGCCAGCAGCACCGTCACCCGCACAAGGCCCGCATCCGGCATCAGCCACAGGGCCAGCAGCGCCAGCGCCAGCAGGGCGTTCCCCAGCAACACCACGCGCTTGTGGCTGCCCAGCAGCCGGTCGGCCGGACCATAGGCGAAATTGCCCGCCACCATCGCCAGCCCCATCACCAGCGCCACCTGCCCGATCAGCGCGGCATCGGCGCCATGCACCGCCGTCAGATAGGGCCCGGCCCACAACCCCCTGATCCCCGCCGCCGCAGTATAATTGGCCATCGTCAGCGGCAGCAGCAGCCACAGGCCCGGCAACCGCAGGATATCCAGCACCGAGCCGCCCTTCCCAGCCGCGCGGGTGATCCGCTCGGGGTCGCGGGTGAAGGTCAGGATCGCCAACGCCACCACCAGCGTCACCCCCGCCAGTGCCCAAAGCGTGGCACGCCAACCAAAGGCCTCGACCACCCAGGCCAGCGGCGCGGCACCGGCCAGATTGCCCAGACTGCCCACGCCGATCATCGCCCCCGCCAACATCCCGAAGGCCGCAGGCGCGAAGCTGCGCGCAAAGATGTAATACCCCCCCATCAGCACCGGCGAACAGCCGACACCGATCAAGATCATCGCCAGATGAATGCCCCAGGGCCCGCTTGCCAGTGCAAAGGCCGCCGCCCCGCCGCCACCACCCAGACCCAGCATGATCCCCACCGTGCGGCGCGGCCCGATCCGGTCGAGCGCCTCGCCCACCGGGAGCTGCATCAGCCCGAATGCCACATACCAAAGCCCCAACGACACCGCCAAATCGCCTGCCGTAGCGCCCAGTTCGGCCTTTAGAACAGGTGTCAAAACCGCCAGACAAGCGCGGTAAAACTGGCTGAGCACATAGCCCGCCACAAGAAAGCCGATCGACAAACGCATGAAAATCTCCCCTTGGCGGCCAAGCTGGCGCAAGGGCGCATCCGGCGCAAGGGGGGGCGGGCTTGCAATGCGTCGCCACCCTCCGCAGGATAGCCCAAAGCAAGGAGCACCCGATGGACCCCACCCGCCTGATGTTGCGGCTTTATTTTGGCCCGGTGATGTTTGGCCCCGGCAAGGCCGACCTGCTGGAAGCGATCGCCGCCGAGGGCTCGATTTCCGCGGCCGGGCGGCGCATGGGGATGAGCTACAAACGCGCCTGGAGCCTGGTCGAAGCGATGAATGCGGGCTTTACCGAGCCGTTGGTGGACAGCGCACGGGGCGGGGCGCATGGCGGCGGTGCGCATCTGACCGCGGCGGGCGAAACCGTTCTGGCGCAGTATCGCGCGCTGGAGGGCAAACTGCGCGACGCGGGGGCTGCGGAAATCAAGGCAATCGGGGCTTTGATCCGCCACGATATGTCCGATGAAAAATAACGCTTGGCCCATTTGCGCGGGCTTGTTATGTATGGCGAAACATAACGCTGGAGGCCCCATGCGCCATCTTCTTTTGTCCGTCGCCCTGCTCGTCCCCGGCCTTGCCGCCGCCGAAAGCCCCACGGTGTTTGCCGCCGCATCGCTGAAAACCGCGCTCGATCAGGTTGCACAAAGCTGGCAGGCTGCGGGGCATGACCCGGTGGTGATTTCCTATGCAGGCAGCAGTGCGCTGGCCCGGCAGATCGAGGCAGGTGCACCCGCCGATCTGTTCGTGTCGGCCTCGGTCGCATGGATGGATACCGTCGAAGCCGCGGGGGCGGTTGTCCCTGGCACCCGGCACGATCTGCTGGGCAATGATCTGGTGCTGATCGGCGCGCAAGAGGGCACGCTGGACCTGACCAGTCTGCCCGCGGCTTTGGGCGATCAACACCTGGCCATGGCACTGGTTGATAGCGTGCCTGCCGGGCAATATGGAAAGGCCGCACTGACCTATCTTGGGCTGTGGGATACGCTTGCCCCGCAGGTGGCGCAGGCCGACAACGTGCGTGCGGCGCTGGCGCTGGTTGCCACCGGCGAGGCCCCCTTTGGCGTGGTCTATGCCACCGATGCCGCCGCCGAGCCGCGCGTGCATCTGGCCGCAGTCTTCCCCGCAGAAAGTCACCCGCCGATCATCTATCCCGCCGCACAGTTGACCGCCGGGACGGCGCCCGAAGATGCAGCGGCCTTTCTGGCCTATCTGGGCAGCGCTGAAGCCGCGCAAATCTTTGAAGATCAAGGGTTTTCGGTGAAAGGGGAAAAGTGAACGGAATTCCCCCCGAAGCCTGGGGCGCAGTTTTTCTGTCGCTGAAGGTGGCCGCCGTGGCGGTCGCCTGTTCGCTGCCGCTGGGCATTGCCGTGGCACTTGCGCTGGCGCGCGGGCGGATGCCGGGTCTGTGGCTGCTGAATGCGTTGGTGCACCTGCCGTTGATCCTGCCACCGGTGGTGACCGGATATTTCCTGTTGCTGGTCTTTGGCCGCAAGGGCGCGGTCGGCGCCTTTCTGGAACAGGCTTTTGGCCTGATTTTCGCGTTCCGCTGGACTGGTGCGGCGCTGGCCGCGGCGGTGATGGGCTTTCCGCTGATGGTGCGCGCGATCCGCCTGGCGATCGAAGCCGTTGACCCGGGGTTGGAACAGGCTGCCGCCACGCTTGGCGCCTCGCGCACATGGATTTTCGCCACCGTCACCCTCCCCCTGATGCTGCCCGGAATCATCGCCGGCGCAATCCTGGCCTTCGCCAAGGCGATGGGCGAATTCGGCGCCACGATCACCTTCGTGTCGAACATCCCCGGCCAGACGCAAACCCTGCCCAGCGCGATCTATGCCCT
>JAQTYE010000030.1 GCA_028749255.1 Paracoccaceae bacterium
ATCCGCGCACAGGGCCGCGACCATGACCGCCGCGCGGTGACGCATATCTTTGCCCGGGTCGGTGCAGACGCGCTGTTCAAAAGCTTCACCATGACCGCCAACGGTGTGATGACGCGCAATGAATGCGTGATTGACATGGTCGGTGACGATGCGGTGGCGCATGTGGCGGGTGCCGCGCTTGGCGATGGTGCCCCGGCCAGTTTCCACCATGACGACACGGTGTTCATCACCCATGGCGCCGAGCGCGGCGAAAGCCGTCAGGTGTTCAAGAAAGTGTTGAAACACGGCGCGACGGGGGTGTTTCAGGGCAAGATCCTGGTGAAACCCGGCGCGCAGAAAACCGACGGCTATCAGATCAGCCAGTCGTTGCTGCTGGATGACGATTGCCAGTTTCTGGGCAAGCCGGAACTCGAAATCTATGCCGACGATGTGAAATGTTCGCACGGCTCGACCACCGGGGCGATCGACGACACGGCGCTGTTCTATCTGCGTTCGCGCGGCGTGCCGTATGATCAGGCGGTGTCGTTGCTGGTGCTGTCCTTCCTGGCCGACACGATTGCCGAGATCGAGGACGAAAACATTCGTGACGAAATCTCGACCCGGCTTGAAGCCTGGCTTGCGCGGCATCGCGATTAAGATGGGTGCTGTCGATGACATCTTGCGCAGCTATCGTGCGCCGCGGGCGGTGATGCGCGCGCATCTGGCGCGCGGCCGGTCCGAGCCGCGTGCGTTGACGCTGCTTCTGGCGGCCCTGATGGTGATTTTCATCGCGCAATGGCCGCGGCTGTCGCGGCTGAGTTTCGAGCAACCCGATCTGCCGATGACCGGGTTGATGGTGGGCACGGGGCTGGCACTTCTGGCCATGGTCCCCGTGTTTTACGCGCTGGCGGCGGTCAGCCATCTGGCGGCACGGGGCCTTGGTGGCACGGGCAGCGGCTATGGCGCGCGGCTGGCATTGTTCTGGGCGCTTTTGGCGGTGGCGCCGCTGATGTTGCTGCAAGGTCTGGTGGCCGGGTTTCTGGGCACGGGCGTGCAGTTGATTGCGGTCAGCGCCGTGGTATTCGCGGCCTTCGTGTCGATCTGGTTTGCCGGGCTGCGGGTGGTCGAATTCGAAACCGAAACGAGGGCGCCATGACCGAAAGTTTCCTGCGCGATCTGCTGATCCGCACGTTGCGCGACCCGCGTGGGGCGGCGGCACAGATCCTTGCGATGGGTCTGCCGATGCAGGCGCGATGGCTGGCCCTGGGCGCCGTGATCGCGCTGTCGGCACTGCTTGGAACGCTGGCCGAAATCATGTTTTCCTTCGTGACCAAGATCGACCTCGGGCCCAGCAGCCCGGTGCCGATGGCGCTCGCGCAGGGCGCACTGCTGCTGTATGGCGCCTTCGCGATGAGCTTCGTCGGGCGCTGGTTTGGCGGGCAGGGGCGGTTTGCCGATGCGCTGCTGCTGCTGGTCTGGATGGAATTCGTGCTGATTCTGGGCCAGGTGGTGCAGGTGCTGATGATGGTGTTCTTTCCGCTGTCGGCGGTGGTCGCCTCGGCACTGCTGCTGGGGATGATGTTCTGGCTGCTGGTGCAATTTACCGCCGCTCTGCACGGGTTCGAACGGCTGTCCACGGTTTCGGCCGGGGTAATCGTGACATTTTTCGCCTCGGCTCTGGTGTCCGGGGTGATTTTGCTGAGCCTCGGAATCGTTCCGGTTCCGGCGGCGGGCTGAGGAGAGCTGCGATGTATGACGTCGAAAAGATCCGCGCCGATTTTCCGATCCTGTCGCGGCAGGTCAACGGCAAGCCGCTGGTCTATCTGGACAACGGCGCCTCGGCACAGAAACCGCAGGTGGTGATCGACGCGATGACCCGCAGCTATGCCGAGGAATATGCCAATGTTCACCGTGGGTTGCACTATCTTTCCAACCTTGCGACCGAGAAATATGAAGGGGTCCGGGGGATCGTCCGCCGCTTCCTGAACGCGCCCTCGGAAGACGAGATTGTCTTCACCACGGGCACCACCGAAGGCATCAATCTGGTCAGCTACGCCTGGGCCGCACCGCGGCTGCAACCGGGTGATGAAATCGTGCTGAGCGTGCTGGAACATCACGCCAATATCGTGCCGTGGCATTTCCTGCGCGAACGGCAGGGGGTGGTGCTGAAATGGGTCGAACCTGAGGCGGATGGCAGCCTTGATCCCGCCCGCGTTCTGGCGGCAATTGGCCCGAAGACGCGGCTGATTGCGGTGACGCAGATGTCGAACGTGCTGGGCACGCTGGTCGATGTGAAAACAATCTGCGCGGGCGCGCGCGAACGGGGGGTGCCCGTGCTGGTCGATGGCTCGCAGGCCTGCGTGCATATGCCGGTGGACGTGTCCGATATCGGTTGCGATTTCTACGCGATCACCGGACATAAACTATACGGGCCAAGCGGTTCCGGGGCGATCTTCATCCGATCCGAACGCATGGCCGAGATGCGCCCCTTTCTGGGGGGCGGCGACATGATCGACACGGTGACCCGCGATTCGGTGACCTATGCCAAGCCGCCGATGCGGTTCGAGGCGGGCACGCCCGGCATCGTGCAACAGATCGGCATGGGTGTGGCGCTGGAGTATCTGATGGGCATTGGCATGGCCAATATCGCCGCGCATGAGCACGCCCTGCGGGATTACGCACAAACGCGCTTTGCCGGGCTGAACTGGCTCAATGTGCAGGGCAACGCACCGGGCAAGGGCGCGATCTTTTCGCTGACGCTGAACGGGCCCGCGCATGCACATGACATCTCGACGATCCTGGATAAACGCGGGGTTGCGGTGCGGGCGGGCAGCCATTGCGCGATGCCCCTGATGCAGCATCTGGGCGTGTCCGCCACCGCGCGCGCCTCGTTTGGCATGTACAACACTCTGGCCGAGGTCGATGCCTTGGTTTCGGCGCTGGAGCTGTGCCACGATCTGTTGGGCTGATCCGGGTCGCAAATTGAGTATTTGAGCCAAGGAGAACAGGCAGCGCACGGCGCAGATCTGGCCCCTTCTTCTTGGCAAAAATACTCATCTTTGCAGCCCCGACACAGGCGAATTGCCCGTTGCAGGGCGCGCGGGCCTCGTCTATACCCCGCTCAGGCACCCGTAGCTCAGCTGGATAGAGCGCTGCCCTCCGAAGGCAGAGGCCACAGGTTCGAATCCTGTCGGGTGCACCATCAATTTCTGACACCGTTGCAAATTAGGCCCCGGGCTCCGCTTGTGGCGGCAGGCGGTCACATCAGCGGGCGTTTCTGGGGGCGCTCCAGATCAATCATTGCCAGATCGGCCATCGCTGGCGGGTCGCACAGTTCGAGCACACCGTCATTCCAGTGCGCAAGGCCTTTTGACCGCAGGGTTTTCAGCGTCTTGTTGGTATGCACCAGCGACAACCCCAGCGCGTCGGCCAGATCTTGTTGACGAAATGGCAGGGGCACCCGGTTGGCTTTCTGCAGACCGGCGGCCTTCAGCCGTTCGTGGATCCGCACCAGCGCCCAGGCGATCCGCTGGATGGCATCGCGCTGGCCCAGTGAGGCGATGGTTTCGCCAAGGAAATGCTCCTCGACCGCCGCGATCCAGGTCAGGTCATAGGCCCGCGCGGGATGTTGGCGAAACAGCGTCCACAGGTCGTCGCGCCGGAAGGCACAGAGCGTCATCTGGGTCGTGGCCTCGACCGAATGTTTCATCTCGCCCATGATGCCCGCCTGCAGCCCGGTAAAATCGCCCGGAAACAGAAAGTTGATCACCTGACGGCGGCCGTTTTCCAGGGTTTTATAGCGCGTGCCCATGCCCGACAGCACAGTGTAAAGCTGCGGACTGTTGGACCCCTCCATCAGGATCGTGGTCCCGGGGTCGACCTTCAATTCGCCGGTTTTGAAGCTTTGCATGAAGCGCAGCTCTTCGTCGGTGAAGGGCATGAACATGGATTTCTGGCGCAGCGGGCAGTTTTTGCAGGCTGTCATGGTCATCGCGAAAATCCTTTTGATCTATGTCACAGTTTAATGCGTGCCGCGCGATTTGGTTCCATGGTCCGGCTTTTCAATGGGGGCGACATGCGGATCGAAGTGTCATCAGGGGACGGCGATGTCTATCTGGTCGCGGTGCAGGATTTTGTTGTGGCACAGGATATTGTGGACACGGTGCGCGACGCGGCGCCCGGGGCGGTGATCGTGACCGTACCCGATTGCGCGGCTGCGGCTGCCGCGGTTGCGGGGCATTCCCGGCTGGTGCTGGCCTTTGTCGAAGCCGGGCCGGGGCGTGTTGCGCAGTTGCAGTTGGACCGCGAGGTTGTCGGGCGGGGCGGGCGGCTGGTCTTGTTGGGCGATGCTGCCGAAGAGGCATGGGACAGTGGTGCCGCAACGGGGCGGGTGTGGCCTGTGTTGATCCGGCCGTTTTCCAGTCCGGCGGTGATGGCGCTGCTGAAGGCGGCCCGGGCCTAGTGGAACCGGCGTCGCGGGGCAGGCGTTGTTTTTGCAGACGGCGGGTGCGTGAGGCGCCGCTGCCATTTTCAAAGCGCGCGCTTGCGCCGCGTCACGAAAGGAAAGACCATGACAAATCTGACAGAAGTCGTTCCCGCTTCGGAACCGGTCGAAACGGGTGTTCGGGATGTTGTTCCGGTTGCGTGCGGGTTGTCCGAGGCGCTGGCTGATACCTATCGGCTGGTGTTCAAGACCCATGCCTGCCACTGGAATGTGCAGGGCCCGCTGTTCTATCCGATCCATCAGCTGACCGAGGCGCAATATACCGAAATGTTCGCGGCCGCGGACGTGATTGCCGAACGAATCCGCGCATTGGGGCAGCTGGCGCCCGCGCGGCTGTGCGATGTGATCAAGGCCTCGGCGATTGAAGACCCCAACAAACAACCCTCGGCGCAGGCGATGATCGAAGATCTGGCTGCCGATCATGCGAAAGTGGCCGCGCGTTTGCATGCGTTGATCACTTTGGCCGATGCGCATGACGATCCGGTCAGCGCCGATCTGATGACCGCGCGCGCCGCCTTCCACGAAACTGCGGCCTGGATGCTGCGCGCAACGGCGAAATGACCGGGCTCGGGCAAAAAACGGCCGGGCAGATCACTGCCCGGCCGACATATCCTGCACCCTGATCCTGCGCGCGGCCTCAGGCGGCCAGCGTTTCGGTCGAGGCAAAAAACATTGCCTGACTGACGGCAGAACGCACCTGATCTTCGGAAAACGGCTTGGTGATCAGGAAGGCCGGCTCCGGGCGCGCGCCGGTCAACAGGCGTTCAGGGAAGGCGGTGATGAAGATCACCGGGATATCGTCGAACTGGGCCAGAATGTCATTGACCGCGTCGATCCCCGACGAATTGTCGGCCAGCTGGATATCGGCCAGGATCAGGTCGGGACGCTGCGCGGCGGCCAGCGCCACGGCCTCGGTCCGGGTGCGCGCGACGCCGGTCACGCCATGACCCAGACCTTCGATGATCGAGACGATATCCATCGCGATGATCGCCTCGTCTTCGATCACCATGACCCGGCCGGTCACCGAAGCTTCCATCTCGCGGCGGGCGATTTCGATGAAGTCTACCGCCTCGTTCGGCGTCACGCCCATGATCACCGCGATATCGGCGGGCGGGAAGCCCTCGATCACATTCAACAGCAGCGCTTCGCGGGTGTTGGGGGTCAGCTGTTCCATATGTGCCTGGGCACGGGCTGACAGGCGGGTGTCCGCCTCACCCACTGGGGCGCCCGCACTCGACCAGACCAGATGGAAGGCGCGAAACAGCCCCAACTTGGCGTCGGGGGTGGACTTGGCAGCGGTGTCGTCCAGCAAGACCGCCTCCAGGGTGGCTGCGGCGAAGCGGTCGCCGCTGTCCTGACTGCCGGTTAGCGCACGCGCATAGCGGCGCAGGAAGGCGACATTTGCCGCAACCGATGTGGCAAAGTCTCGGGGCTCGCTCGACGTCATTTTTATCTCCCATCGCAATTTTCTTTGGAACCAACGCCGCCGCCCTGCGTTAGGTTCCAGACGATCGGAAAAAAATGGGCCAGCAGATGCGTGCGATGAAAAAAACCAAGGAAACCGAAATGCTGCAAGCGCAGATAGATGAGAATCTGAAAAAGGTTTATCAGGAGGCGCTTGAGGAACAGGTGCCCGACAGGTTCCGCGATCTGCTGGAGCAACTGCGTCAGAAGGAGGCCAAATGATGACCTCGAGCGGCGATCCGCGGGACGCATTGCCCGAGCATTTGCCCGCGTTGCGGGCCTTTGCCATCAGCCTGTGTGGCAATGCCGCAATGGCCGATGATCTGGTTCAGGACACGATCGTCAAGGCCTGGACCAATATCGAGAAATTCCAGGTCGGCACGAATATGCGCGCCTGGCTGTTCACCATTCTGCGCAACACGTTTTTTTCGGTCAAGCGCAAGCGCAAGCGCGAGGTCTCTGACAGCGATGGCATTCATGCCGGGACCCTGTATGAAAAACCCGCGCATGACGGACGCCTTGCGATGAACGATTTCCGCAAGGCCTTTGATCAGCTGTCGCCCGAGCATCGCGAGGTGCTGATCCTGGCCGGGGCGTTGGGATATTCCTATGATGAGGTGGCGGAAATGACCGGGGTTGCGGTGGGCACGGTGAAAAGCCGGGTGAACAGGGCGCGGGCGCGGTTGTGTGATCTGTTGGGGCTGCGTGCGGGCGAAGACCCGATTTCGGGCGCCGATGGGGACACGCTGGCGGTGATGGCCACCTCCGGGGTGCAGGCCGCATGACGCCTGCTCCGGGGCGGCGACGGTTCCAGGATCGTCTGGGCTATCGCGTGGCTTTCTTGCTGGCGGTGGTGTTGCTGCCGCTGACGCTGATCTCGATGTTCAAATCCACTGCGGTGATCGACGAATCCCGGGCCCGCTCGGAAGCGGCGCTGATGGGCGAGACGATGCGCGCGGCCAGCGGCGAGTTGCGCTTGATCCAGCGTGCGCAGGGCGCGGCGACAGTGCTTTCCAATGCAATCGTGCCTTTGGTTGCGAAAAACGATGACTGCTCGGCGTTGCTGCGCCGACTGCTTCAGGAAGAGGCGCAATATTCACTGATCGCCTATGTCCCAAAAACCGGCATCAGCACCTGTAATTCCGAAGGAAAAACCTTCAGTTTTGCCGACGATCCGCTGTTTCGGAAATCCTCGCGCAGCCTGCGCACGTCATTTGCGGTCAAGCCGGTGGGCCTGGTTTCCGGCGCTTCGGTGCTGATCATCACCCATCCGGTGTTTGATGATGCGGGCATCTATATGGGGCTGGTCAGCCTGTCGCTGCCGCATTCCGGTCTGCGGGTGGCCGAGGACAGCGGGTCGGACGATCACCGCCCCCTGACGATGATCACCTATGATGCCACGGGCACCGTGCTGACCGCGACGCGCCAGTTGGACGATCTTGGAATGGCGATCCCGAAAAACCGGGCGCTGGCGGCCTTGGTCGGTGACAAGGCGCTGTCGTTTTCGGCGCGGGCGATGACCGATGTGCCGCGGGTGTTTTCGGTGGTGCCACTGGTGCCGGACGAGCTTTATGCGCTGGGGTCGTGGCCGCCGACGGGCAGTGGCGCGACCACGGGTCTGCTGGGGTCGGCGCCAATCCTGTTCCCGGCATTGATGTGGATTGCAAGCCTGGTCGTGGCCTGGCTGGCGGTCGAGCAACTGGTGATCCGCCACATCCGCAAGCTGCGCCGATCATTGCGGTCTTTCGCGGGGGGGAACCGGCTGGTCGGCGATATCGACGTGCGCAACGCGCCGCTGGAAATCCGTGATATGGCCGAGGCCTATGTGCAAATGACTGACACCATCTTGCGCGACGAGGCCGACATGGAGGATGTCGTTCACCAAAAAGAGGTTCTGCTGCGTGAGGTGCATCACCGGGTCAAGAATAACCTGCAGCTGATCGCCTCGATCATGAACATGCAGATGCGGCGCACCCATTCCGCCGAGGCGCGCAGCATCATGCGTGGCCTGCAGGACCGGGTGATGAGCCTAGCGACGATCCACCGCGAATTGTATCAGACCGCTGGCCTGTCCGACATTCACGCGGACGAATTGCTGACCATCATCGTGCGCCAGATCACCAACATGGCCGAGCGCCCCGACCGCCGGTTCACCATCCGCTCTGAATTCGCCGACATCTGCATGACCCCCGATCAGGCGGTGCCGCTGGCGCTTTTGGTGGCCGAGGCGGTGACCAACGCGCTGAAATATGCCCATGGTGGTGGGCAGGCGCAGGCGCAGTTGTGGGTTACGCTGGAACGGGTTGGCGACACGCGCGCCGCGCTGGTCATCGGCAACAGCGTCAATGCCGCGCCGGTTTCCGGGCCCTTGCCCGAAGCCGAGCAGAGCACCGGCTTGGGCACGCAACTGATTTCGGCGTTCGCGATGCAGCTCGGGGGTGGGGTTGAGCGGCACGATGCCGACGGGATCTATGAGCTGCGGGTCGAATTTGAATTGCGTCCGCTAAGCAGTGCCGAAGAACGCAATACGCCGCCCGAAGCCAATGCCGACAGCGCCGCCAACCCCGCCGAAGTTTAGTGGGAACCCTGTGGCGGGTTGGGCGTTAGACTGTCATGCTCAAGCCCTTCTCCTACAAGACCGCGCAATCGACGTTCCAGCCGCTCCTGACGGCCGAACAGGCCTATCCCGCGCTGGAACGCGAATTTCTGCGCGCCCGCACCGAGATATGGGCCAGTTTTCGGGTGTTCGACGTGACCACCAGGCTGCGCTCGGTCGAGGCGCGGCGGGTGGGCAAGACCTGGTTTGATCTGATCGTGCATACGCTGGCGCGCGGTGTTGCGGTGCATATGACGATTTCCGATTTTGATCCGGTGGCCCGTCCGGCGCTGCATCGCGGAACCTGGGCTTCGGTCCGGCGGCTGATCGCGGCGGCGGAACTGGCCGGTCCGCAGGCGCGGCTGCAGGTGGTGCCCGCAATGCATCCGGCACGCACCGGGGTTGTGCCCCGGCTGGCGGTCTGGCCGATGATCATCGCGCGTCAGCGGCGTGCGGCACGCTGGCTGAACAGGCTGCCCGCGCCCGAACGCGCCACCGCCCTGCGTGAAATGCCGGGGTTGCGTCCACAGTTGGTGGTGGGCCGTGACGGGCGTTGCCGGGCGCGGCTGTGGCCGTTGCCCTGCCTGTGTCCCGCCACGCATCACCAGAAACTTGCCGTGTTCGACCGCAGGCGGCTGTATATCGGCGGGCTCGATCTGGATGAGCGCCGCTATGACACCCCCGCACATCAGCAAGAGGCGGCGCAAACCTGGCACGATGTCCAATTGCTGATGGACGGACCTGCGGTGGCCGAGGCGCAGGCGCATCTGCAAGGCTTTCAGGATCTGACCGCCGGACTGGGAGAGGTGCCCAAGCACCGCTGGCTGTTGCGCACCCTGTCACGGCGGCGCGCGCATAACGCCCTGAGCTTCGGGCCCGAACCCGTCGTTCAGGATATCGCCACCGCCCACGAACATTATGCCCGCCGCACCCGGCGGTTGATTTATGTCGAGACCCAGTATTTCCGCGACCTGCATCTTGCGCGGTATCTGGCTGATCTGGCGCGCGACAATCCGGGGCTGGGGATGATCCTGATTCTGCCGGGTGCCCCCGAAGAGGTGGCGTTTCGCCGTCGTCCCAGTCTGGACACCCGGTTCGGCGAGTTCTTGCAGGCCCGCGCCTTGAAAATCCTTGGCCGCGCTTTCGGGGCGCGGTTGTTTGTCGGCGGTGCCGCACAGCCGCGTCTTCCCGAAACCCGCGCGCCCCACGACCACGGGCGCGATTGTCTGAACGGGGCGCCGCTGGTGTATATCCACGCGAAGGTTTCGATCTTTGACGAGACGGCGGCGATCGTGTCCTCGGCCAATCTGAACGGGCGCAGCCTGCACTGGGATACCGAGGCCGGGGTTCTGATAACACAGCGGCGCGACGTGCAAAATCTGCGTCAGAAGGTCATGGCGCATTGGCTGCCGGACGGCGCGGGAGAGGGGTTCTTCGACAGCACCCGGGCTGTGTCGGAATGGCGCCGTCTGGCGTATGAAAACGCCCGCCGCGCCCCCCAGGATCGGGCGGGGTTCATCCTGCCCTACGATCACGCGGCTGCGGCGGCCCATGCGACCGAAGTGCCGCTGGTGCCGGGCGAGATGGTCTGAGGGGCGGTCCCGGGCGTGCCGGGTCAGAGCGTCTCGAGCGGCAATGCCCCGCCGCCGGGCGCGCGGATCGCATCGTTCAGCACCAGCACCCACAGCAGCAACGGGATCGCCACGATGCCGCCAATCGGGCCCCACAACCACAGCCCGAAGATCAGTGCCAGAAAGACCAAAAGCGGATTGATCGCCATGTGTCTTCCGACCAGCGCGGGCGTGACGAATTGCCCCTCAAGCGTGTTGAGCGTCAGGAATGCCGCTGCGGGCATCAGCGCCAACAGGCCGTCGAATTCCGCCACCCCCACGAACAGCAACACGGTCATCAAGACCGCAGGCCCCAGGTAGACGACGAAATTCACGATGAATACGACCACCCCCCAGACCATCGCATTGGGCAGGTTGATCAGCTGCAACACGGCGGCGGTGATGGCCCCCAGACCCGCATTGATCAAGGTAATCGTCAAGAAATAGCGCGAGACATGACGTTCGGCCCGGCGCAGCCGCTGTGCCAGTTCGACCTGACCGCAGCTGGTTGACAGATGCCGTGCGACCCATTCGTAGATTTCGCTGCGCGTCAGCAGAAAGAAAAACAACGATCCGGCGAAAATCAGGATCTGCGACAGGATTGCGGGCGCGGCCATCAGCGCATCGGCGACCGAGGGCATGACAACACTGTCTTCGGTGGTGGCTGAGGGGGCTGCGCCATGTGGCGCCGGGGCGATCGCATCGGCCACGCCCTCGCTGACCGCAGACAGCCCGCGCATCAGGTGCCGCAGGCTGTGCACCACCTCTTGCATGTCAGACCAGACTTTTGGCGCCTGATCGACAAGGCGCGCCACCACCGGCTGAAACGTCGCCACCAGCGTGCCTGCGACCAGCAATGTCGCGGCCAGACCGACCAGCGCGCCCCAGACCGGCGAATAGCCGCGGCTTTCCCAGAAATCCGACAGCGGTGACAAGACAACCCCCGCCACCAGCGCCAGCGCCAAAGGCGCAAGAACCGCCTCTCCCAGGTTCATCGCGGCGATAACCACGATCACCGCGATTGCGATGACCGCATAATGCGCCAGACGTTCGGTCTTGTCCAAGGTGCTCTCCTTCATGTCCCGGACATAACGCGCGGGGGGGTGGTTTGTTCCCGCATTCGCACGGACGCGCAAACGCCCGGCCCACAGGATCGTTCCGCCCAAATGCAAAGATTTTTGTGGGAACAGGCCCCGGGCCGGGGCGTTGTTTCAGTACTACTCCCGTGGACAAAATCTAGGAGAACGACATGAATTGGGATCAAATCGCCGGCAACTGGAAGCAGCTGAAAGGCAAGGCGCAGGCCAAATGGGGCGACATCTCGGATGATGAATGGCACAGCGTCGAGGGTCGGCGCGAACAGTTGGTCGGCCTTGTGCAGGAAAAATACGGCCATGCCAAAGAGGCGGCCGAACGTGAGGTCGATGATTGGGTCGGCCGCCTGTAACAGGCGCACCCAATCCCGTTCGGCATTTTGACAGATACCGGAAACGCGCGCCCTCGAAAGGGCGCGCGTTTTGCGTTTGCCAGAACCGTTTCTGTGCAGGGCTGGCCTCGGGGATATGAAAAACCGACCGCCGCAGCGGTCGGTTTCAGAGCGTCCTGCACCGTCGGACAAGGAGGGAAACCCGCCCAAGGCACACAGGGACGCACGCCGTCTGGGTGCGGCGTTGCTCAGGACACGCGTGCGCGCGCCTCGCGCAGCAAGTCCGCTGCAGCCGCCATCAGCGCCGCGTCATCCGAGGCGGGGGCCGGTTTCTCTGCCGGGGCGGAATGGCGGCGGGGCAGGGCAGAAACCAGCGCGGCCCCCAATGCCAGCGCCAGAACCCCGGCAACCATCGGATGTTCCCGTATCAGCCGTTCGGCGTCGCGGGTGCCGCTCCGTGCCGATGTCTCGATCCGCAACCGCGCGGCATAGGCCGCCTCGCGCGCGGCCACGATGCGGTCGCGCGCGGCGGCTTCCAACCCGTCCAGCCCGTCCGTCAGGCTGGCCTGCATGCCCCCGGCAAACCGGGCCAGCAGTTGGGCGCGCTCTGCCGCGACATCGCGCAGATCGTCCGAGCTGTCCCGGGCCGCGCGCTCCAGCTCGCGCAATGCCTCTGATGCGGCCTCGCGCAGGGCGTCGATCCGTGCTGACCAGCGGTCGTCGCCATCCTGTGCGGCCGTGTCCGGCTTCGCGGCAGTCGAGCCTGAGGCCTCGGTTGCACCGGGCGCGGTGGCGGCCTCATTCTCGGCCGGTTTGCTTTTGCCTGCCCCGCCAAAGATCAGCCAGGCGATCCCGGCGCCGGTCAGGGCGACGGCCAGCGGATTGTCGCGGGCCGCACGCCCGATCACCCGGGCATAATCCGCCGCATTGTGGCGCAGCAGCCCGAGTGCCTCTTGCGCCAGAAACTCGACGCCGACGCGGTCTTGCAGCGCGTCGAAACTGTCTCGCAACCGTGCGCGGCTGCGGTCAACATCGTCTTCCAAGGATCCGGTTTCGGTGTGATGTGTCATCTCTCGGCTCTCCTTTCAGGGGGGCACAGGTTCCGCTCGGCGCGGGCGGACCGGCGCCGCGAGGTCAGGTTGGACAGGCGCAGCACCCGCAGGCCGAACAGCACAAAGACCAGGGCGCACAAGCCCAGCAGCCCCGCCACCAGCAGCGCGGCCAGACCCGGCGTCAGCCCCTGTGCGATCAGCGCAGCGACCGCCGCCCCGGACAGCAGGTTCAGCGCAGCCAGCGCCAGCGTCAGCGCCAGCACAATCAGCGCCAGTCCGAGGGCGATCTTGCGCAGGGCTTGCACCAGTTCGGCCCGCGCCAGCGCGGCTTGCGCCTGCACCACGTCGCCCAAGGCCTGGGTCAGCGCCGCCATCAGCGTGTGCAAGGGTGAGTTATGGGGATCGTGGGTCATCTTCGGGGTCCGATCAACGTGCGCGCGGACCTGCCAGCAACCAGATCACGAAACCCAGCAGCGGCAGAACGATCACCAGCAATGCCCACAGCACCTTGCGTTCGGTGCTGGCCCCGGAATTCAGGATCGACACCAGCGCCCAGATGTCGAGCCCCAACAGCAGCAAACCGCCAAGCCCCGATACGCCGAACATGTTCATTCCCATAACGTCCTCCGTTGAATGGATCGGTGGATCAACGCGCATACCCCGCGGCAGGTTCCCCCGAATTCGCCCCCGAGTTCAAATGCGCCCGCGCCCGCAGCGATCTGGCGGCGGAGGGCGCCGAGGTGGAACACAACCGGGAACCGTTTCGTGGATCGGGCGTTGTCCTAGCATCTGCATATACGACCGGATGCAACAAAAACAGGAGTGAATATCATGTTGGGTTGGGCCCTTACGTTTCTTGTCATCGCGCTGATCGCCGCGGCTTTGGGGTTTGGTGGCATTGCCGGGACCTCGGCCGGGATCGCGCAGATCCTGTTCGTGATCTTTCTGATCCTTTTCGTCGTGGCGATGTTGGCGCGCGCGCTGCGCGGCAAACCTCCGCTGTGAGCGAAGGCGATCACCCCCCCGCGCTGAACTGGTGCGGGCAGGACCGAAACGGGCCGGCGAGTTCATCTCGCCGGCCCGTTTTCCTATGCGCATTTCCCCCGCCACTATGGGGTTCGCCCGGTAGGGAACCGGCCTTTGGCGCGCAACGCAGGGGTATGAAAATGCGGCCCGTCCTTTTCGGGACGGGCCGCAGCAGGGGGGGCATCAGCGGGGTGCGTCGTTTACTTGGTATAGCGCGGCATCGCATCCAGTTCGGCGCGGCTCTTGCCAATGTAAACGCGCAGGTCGTCACCGTCGGTTTCCTTCAGGATGTCGAGGTCCGCCAATGCCAGTTCGACCGGCTTTTCCCCCAGACCCAGAAACCCGCCGACATCGACAATGGCATGACTGATCACGCCTTGATCGTTCACGATCAGCCCGGACACCTCGCCGATATGCGCGTCATTGGTGTCATAGGCCTTGGCGCCCACCAGCATTTCGGTGCTCAGATCGCCCACACCCACCGCCTGATAGCCCTCGACGAGCATCGGCTGGCCGCGCAGCGTATCGGCGGCATCGTTGGCGGCGGTACTGACCGCCGTGGCGGTGGCGGCGGCCGCGTCACGCACAGATTTTGCCGCCTCTTCCATCTTGTGCTGGGCGGCGGCGCCCCAACTATAGGCCGGTGCTTGTTCGAAACTGCTGCGCGCGGCGGTCATCACCAGAAAATAGTCGCTGTCATCATCGGCGGTGGCCGTGTCGGGCACGAATTTCAGCGCCGACATGTCAACCGCCACCTGCCGTTCGCCCAGGCCCAGAAAACCACCGATATCGACCAGCACGGCCTCGACCGCACCGTCACGCGATACGATCACATCGTTGATCTCACCGATGTCTTGCCAGTCTTGTTGCGCGCCCTCGGCGCCGCTTTCGGCAACCGCCGTATCCGAGCTGTAAACGCGCTGCCCGATGAACTGCGACACGGCCACATCCATCGGGTCCGCTTCGGCGCGGAACATCGCGTTGTCGGCAAAGGATGCGGTTGCGGTAAACGCCACCAGCGCGCTGGAAATCATAAGCTGTTTCATAGGGATATCCTCCGGTTGTCAGTCAGTGAAGGCGCCGTGGCGCTTCACCTACCCAACGTGCGGGGCTGTGAAGGGTTCCCGGGGTTTCAAGATCCCCGAGCGGCCCGCGCCGGATCCGGCATCAAATCGCGCACTGCGGCGATGTCGGCGGTGCTGTGGCCGTGGCGGGCCAGATCAGCCAGCAACAGATCTGCATGGGCCGCGACCGCTGCGCGGGTTTCGGCATGCCCGGCGCTGAACAGCCGCTGATAGGCGCGGGCGATCCCCTGCGCCATCAGGATATTGGCGGCGGCCGCGCGGCGCAGGGGGTGATAGGCCTCATCCAGCAACGCGCGGATCGGGGCACCCGGCAGGATCAGGCGCGCGGCCCCGTCGGGTCCGCGCAAGACCTCGGGGCGGGGCTGGGCGCGGGCAACTTCGGACAGCGCCCCCGACAGCATGTCGCTGACCGCCAGCGCGGTGAAGGTGTCATTGACCCCGGGGGACAGCGCCCGCAGCGCAATTTCCACCAGCAGGTTCATCGAAAAATGCACCGTGCCCGCATCTGATCGCGCGGGTTCCTGACGCACAAACCCCTGTAACCGGGTCAGCACCTCGGCGGGGGCGGTGCCGCTGATCGACACCACCTGCGCGCCGGGAAACAAATAGGCGCCCGCGACATGTTCGAGCCGCAACACGACACCGGCCTTATGCGCCACCGTGACCAGCCCGTCGCGGTCCAGCCGCGCCAGATAGCCCGGCTCGGCCACCGCCGCGCAGGGGGTGAAGGTGGCCGGGTCGGGCAGGGCGATATCCTCGGCGCTGTTGTCGCGCAGCGCCGCCAGATCGGCCCGCAGCCGCGCGGCGATCTTGGCCAGTTCATCATCGACCGAGACCGACTGCGCGACCAGGCGCACAAACCAGATCAGCTGCACCACCGAGGCCACCGCCAGCACCCCCGCGCCAAGCGTCGCGATTCGTGCAGGTTGCGCCCCCGAAAACCCCAGACCCACCAGCGCAAACAGGAAGGTGCCCCCCAGCAGACCGGCGGTGATCTGATTGGCGCGTTCCGTGGTGAACCGTTTCAACAGCCGCGGCCCGATGCTGGACGCCGCCAACGTGAACACCACCAGCGTAAGCGAATAGGTCAGCGACAGCGCGGTCATCGCTGCGGTCGCGACCACCGACAAGATGCTGCGCGCGGCCTGTGCGTCCAGCGGCACCAGCCAGCCAGGCGTGCCATAGATCCGCTCGACCATGACCGCGACCCATCCCGCAAGCGCGATCATCAGCGCAATCGTGGCAGGCACCGTCAAAAGCGCGGTGAAGGGGGTGCGCCATGTCATTTCTTGTTCCGCCTGATGTGTAATCTGCGTTGAAAACGCACAGCCTGTGGGATTGGTTCCCAGAAATCGTGTCGGCCTCATCAGCGGCGTTACCAGGGTAAATGACGGGAACCGCATCGGGTGCAGGGGGGTTGATATGGCAGACGGTCCGTATGGGCCGCAGTTCAACGATCGAGGAGTTAGATCATGTTCACCACCACCGCACGCAACCTGTTGACGGGTCTTGTCATCGCAACCGCGACCGCCACCCCGCTGTGGGCCGAGGTCATGGTGCGCGATGTCGAGGTCACCACCGATCTGGACGCACTGCAAAACGAAAAAGCCGCGGCGCATTACGCGCATCTGTCGGATGATCTGGAACGCGCCATCATCGCCGATCTGGATGGCAAGATGGGCGAAACCGGCTCCACAATCACCATCGACATTGACGAGGTCGAACTGGCCAACAGCTTTCAGGCGCAGCTGGGCGTGGCGGATTCGCATCTGACGGGGTCGGTTGGCGTGAGCCATGACAGCGACAACAGCAAGTTCGACGCCTATACGCTGAGCGTGAGCTATGAAGATGCCGGGCCGTTCTTTGCACCGGGCACCGACCTGACAAAAATCATGACCGACAGTCAGGAATATTACGACGCGATGATCGCGGCCTTTGCCGATCATGTCGTGCAAAAGCTGAAATAAACGCGTCGCAGCGTCTGCTGCCATGCGTTTGTACCTGCGCGCGCCCCGGACCTGTCAGGTTCGGGGCGCTTTGCTGTTTGCGGCACGGCAGGGGGCCGGAAGGGGCGGTCGTTTCGGCGCCGGGAACCCGTGTGTCCGGCGCGGGCGGTATCGCCCGGTTGTCATGCAATGCGTCGGGCACAGTGGCCTGCCGGGCGGCAACAGGGTGCTTTCGCCTTGACACCATTTTTGACCAAGCGATTAATCGTCACAGTCAGCCGACCCGGAACACCGGGCGGCACAAGGCACCAAACAACAGAGAGGGAATTCCATGATTCACCGCCGCACATTGCTGAAGGCCACGGTCTCGGCGCTGATGCTGAGCGCCGCACCGGTCTCGGTCTGGGCCGCAACGCCCGCAGACACGCTGATTCAGGCCTGGACGATCGACGACATCATTTCGCTCGATCCGGCCGAGATCTTCGAGTTCACCGCCTCTGAACTTGCGGGCAACACCTATGAAACGCTGATCGGCTACGATCCCAAGAACGTGGCTGACATTTTCGGCAAGGTCGCCGAAAGCTGGGAAATCTCGGAAGATGGCAAGACCATCTCGTTCAAGATCAAGGAAGGCCGTCAGTTCGCGTCTGGCAACCCGATCACCGCCGAAGACGTGGTGTTTTCGCTGACCCGCGCCGTCAAGCTGGACAAATCGCCCGCGTTCATTCTGGCCCAGTTCGGCTTCACGCCCGAAACGGTTGATGATCTGATCGTTCAGACTGGCGAGTACAGCCTGGATTTCAAGATGGATCAGCCCTACGCGCCGACGCTGGTGCTGTATTGCCTGACCGCGACCGTCGCCATGGTCGTTGACAAGAAACTGGTCATGGAGCACGAGGTCGATGGCGATTTCGGCTATGAATGGCTGAAGGTGAACTACGCCGGGTCGGGCCCGTTCACGATCCGCGACTGGCGTGCCAATGAAGTCGTCGTGATGGAGCGCAACGAGAATTACTCGGGCGAAAAACCGGCGATGGCGCGCGCGATCTATCGCCACATCCCGGAAACCGCGACCCAGCGCCTGCTGCTGCAACAAGGCGATATCGACATCGCGCGCAACCTGGCCGCCGAAGACATCGCCGCGCTCAAGACCGACCCGAACATCACGCTGGAATCGGGCGTAAAGGGGTCGATCTATTACATGGGCCTGAATCAGAAGAACGAATTCCTGAGCAAGCCGCAGGTGCGTCAGGCGATGAAATATCTGATCGACTATCAGACCATCGCCGACACGATCATGGCTGGTAAAGTCGTGGTCCATCAGGCCTTCTTGCCGCAAGGTTTCCTGGGCGCGGTCAATGACACGCCGTTCAGCCTGAACGTCGAGAAAGCCAAGGAATTGCTGGCCGAGGCCGGTGTGCCCGAAGGCTTCACCGTGACCATGGACACCCGCAACACGCCGGAAATCACCGCGATGGGGCAGGCGATTCAGCAAAGCATGGCGCTGGCGGGGATCAAGCTGGAACTGATCCCGGGCGATGGCGGCCAGACCCTGACCAAATATCGTGCGCGTAACCACGACATCTATATCGGCCGCTGGGGGCCGGACTACCAAGACCCCCATACCAACGCCGATACCTTCGCGCGCAACCCCGACAACAGCGACGATGCGGCCTCGAAACCGCTGGCTTGGCGCAACGCCTGGGACATCCCGGAAATGACCGCCAAGGCCGACGCCGCCGTGCTGGAAGCCGATGCGGCCAAACGTGCGCAGATGTATGTCGATATGCAGAACGAAAGCATGGAAACCTCGCCCTTCGTGATCATGTTCCAGGAAATCGAAGTCCTGGGCGAGCGCAACAACGTCAAGGGCTTCGTGATGGGGCCGTCGTTCAACGACAACTCGTTCTATAAAGTCACGAAGTAAACATGACCGCATCAACACACCTCAGAGGGCGCCGCGGCGCCCTCTGGCTTGGGAAATTCGCGCGGCTGCTGTTGACGGTGGCCGTAACCTTTTTCGGGCTTTTGCTCGTGACCTTCCTGATCGGGCGGATCGTTCCGGTCGATCCGGTGCTGGCGGTCGTGGGCGACCGCGCGCCGAAATCGGTCTATGACCGGGTCTATCTGGAGCTGGGGCTGGATAAACCGCTGTGGGAGCAATTCTGGATGTATCTCCAGAAGGTGTTCACCGGCGATTTCGGCACTTCGTTCCTGTCGAAACGTCCGATTGTCGATGACATCGCGCGGGTCTTCCCCGCGACGCTGGAGTTGGCGACCGTCGGCATCATCATCGGCACGCTGGTGGGGGTGCCCGCGGGGATCTGGGCGGCCGTGCGGCAGGGCAAATGGCCCGACCAGCTGGTGCGGGTGCTGGGGCTTGTGGGCTATTCGGCGCCGATCTTCTGGCTCGGGCTGGTGGGTCTGCTGGTGTTCTATGCCAAGCTGCACTGGGTGGCGGGGCCGGGGCGGATCGACATCGCCTTTGAATACAGCTTTACGCCGAAAACCGGGCTGGTCTTGTGGGATACCGCGATGCAGGGCCAATGGGCGGCCTTTGCCAATGCGTTTTCGCATATCATCCTGCCCGGCTCGCTTCTGGGCTATTTCTCGATGGCCTATATCAGCCGGATGACGCGCAGTTTCATGCTGGCGGAACTTGCGCAGGAATATGTGACGACCGCGCGGGACAAGGGCGTGCCGGAATGGCGCATCGTCTGGGTCCATGCGCTGCGCAATGCGGCCGTGCCCTTGGTCACCGTGATCGCGCTGTCCTATGCCGGGCTGCTGGAAGGCTCGGTCCTGACCGAGACCGTCTTTGCCTGGCCGGGCCTTGGGCAGTATCTGACCAATTCATTGCAAAATGCCGACATGAACGCGGTGCTGGGTGGCACGTTGGTGATCGGCTCTATCTTCGTGGGGCTGAACCTGTTGTCCGACCTTTTGTATAACGTGCTTGATCCGCGCGTGCGGAGGCGCGCATGAGCGCCCTGACGCACACCGAGCCGCGCGGCACCCGCGCCTGGCTTTTGTCCGATCACCCCACCTCGCGCCGTCAGGCCCGGCTGGGGCAAAGCTATCGCACCTGGCTGGCGCTGCGCGGCAACTGGTTGGCGATGGTGGGGCTGGCCATCGTGCTGGCGCTGGTTCTGGTGGCGATCTTTGCCCCCTGGCTGGCGCCCTATAACCCGATCCTGGGGCAGGATCTGAACACCGCGCGGCTGTTGCCGCCCTTGTCGCCGGGGCACCTGCTGGGCACCGACGATCTGGCGCGCGATATCCTGTCGCGGCTGATCTATGGCACGCGGCTGACGCTGATGGTGGTGGCGCTGGTGGCGGTGATCGCCACGCCCATCGGCTTGCTGGTGGGCACTACGGCGGGCTATTTCGGCGGCTGGGTCGATACCGTGCTGATGCGGTTTACCGATGTCGTGCTGGCCTTTCCGCGGCTGATCCTGGCGCTGGCCTTCGTGGCGGCTCTGGGGCCGGGGATTGAAAACGCGATCATCGCGATCGCGATCACCTCGTGGCCGCCCTATGCCCGTCTGGCCCGGGCCGAGACCCTGACCATCCGCGACAGCGATTTCATTGCCGCGACCCGGCTGCAAGGCGCGTCGTCGGTGCGGATCATCTGGAAACATGTGGTGCCACTGTGCATGTCTTCGGTCATCGTGCGGGTCACGCTTGATATGGCGGGGATCATCCTGACGGCGGCGGGGCTGGGCTTTCTGGGCCTTGGCGCGCAGCCGCCGCAACCCGAATGGGGCGCGATGATCGCCGGGGGGCGGCGCTTCCTGATCGACCAATGGTGGGTTGCCACGATGCCGGGCATCGCGATTTTCATCGTCTCGCTGGGGTTCAACCTGCTGGGCGACGGTCTGCGCGACGTGCTTGATCCGAAAGGCCGCAAATGAGCTTGCTATCCGTTGAAAACCTGCGCGTGACCTATCCCACGCGCCAAGGCCCGTCCGAAGTCGTGCGTGGTGTCAGCTTTAACCTGGGCCGGGAACGGCTTGGAATTGTCGGGGAAAGCGGATCCGGGAAATCCCAGACCGGGCGGGCCATTCTGGGGCTGACACCGGCGCCGGGTCTGGCTACGGCCGACCGGCTGGAGTTTGACGGCATCGACCTGCGCCAGGCCGACGCGCGGCAATGGCGGTCTTTGCGCGGTCGGCGGATGTCGATGGTGATGCAGGATCCGAAATTCTCGCTCAATCCGGTGATGCCGGTGGGCAAGCAATTGATGGAGACCCTGCGCACCCATGGCGCGCCGCGATCCGAGGCCAAAAACCGTGCGCTCGAAATGCTGGAAGCCGTGCAGATCCGCGACCCGGAACGGGTGTTCCGCGCCTATCCGCATGAATTGTCGGGCGGCATGGGCCAGCGTGCGATGATCGCGATGATGCTGGTGTCCGCACCCGATCTGCTGATCGCGGACGAACCGACCTCGGCGCTGGATGTGACGATCCAGATCGAGGTGCTGCGGATCCTGGACAAACTGGTGTCCGAGCGGGGCATGGGGCTGATCTTCATCAGCCACGACCTGCGGCTGGTGTCCAGTTTCTGCGACCGGGTGCTGGTGATGTATGCGGGGCAGGTGGTCGAGGAATTGCAGGCCTCTGATCTGCACAATGCCCGCCACCCCTATACCCAAGGGTTGCTGAACTGCCTGCCCAAGATCGACGGCGATCAGCGTCCGCTGCCCACCCTGAACCGCGACGAGGCCTGGACGAAATGACAGGCACGGAAATGAGTGAAAAAACCATGACCGACACTGTGTTGAGCGTCGAAAACCTTGAGGTCACCTTCCGCGCCGGACTGGAAGAGGTGCGCGCGGTGCGAGGCGTTTCGTTCACCGTCGGGCGGGGCGAAAGCTATGGCATCGTTGGCGAAAGCGGGTCGGGCAAATCCACCGTGCTGCGTGCGATCTGTGGGCTGGCGCCGACCTCGGGCGGGCGCATCGTGCTGGATGGCGCGCCGATCCCGGCACCGCGCGATGCGGCGTTTTACCGTCGCGTGCAGATGGTGTTTCAAGATCCCTATGCCTCGTTGCACCCGCGTCACACGATTGACAGCGTGCTGTCGGAGCCCTTGGCGATTCAAGGGTTTGACCGGCGCGAGGAACGGATCGAGCAGGCGCTGGAAGAGGTGGGGCTGGGCAAGGGCTTTCGCTTTCGTTATCCGCACCAGCTGTCAGGCGGGCAGCGCCAACGCGTCGCCGTCGCCCGTGCGCTGATCCTGGAACCCGAGGTGATCTTGCTGGACGAACCAACCTCGGCGCTGGATGCCTCGATTCAAGCCGAGGTGCTGAACCTGCTGGATCGGTTGCGGGCGGAACGCGGGCTGACCTATATCCTGGTGTCGCACGATCTGGCGGTGGTCTCGCATATGTGCGAGCGGCTGTTGGTGATGCAGCACGGTCAGGCGGTCGAAGAACTGACCCGCGGCGCGCTGCGGGCGCGTCAGGCGCAGACCGACTATACGAAAACACTCTTGAAAGCCTCGGAAGGCTATAGCGCAGAGGTGCCTGCATGATCCCCGTTTTTGATGGCCATAACGATTTTCTGCTGCGCCTGTTGCGCGCGCCCGAGCGGCGGGACGAAATCTGGCTGACCGGCGAAGGCGTGGGTCATCTGGACCTGCCGCGGATGCGCGAAGGCGGCTTTGTCGGCGGGTTTTTCGCGATCTACATCCCGTCGCCCATGCCCGATGATGCGCCCGATTTCGAAGAGATGATGTCGCATCCGCCCTACAGCTTGCCGCTGCCCGATCCGGTGCCGCTGGCCGAGGCGGTGCCCGTGGCACTGGCGATGGCGGGGCATCTGATGTGGATGGAGCGCACCGGAACCCTGCAGATCTGTCGCTCGGTCGCGGATATTCGCGCGGCGATGGCGGCGGGCAAGATCGCCGCCGTGATGCATATGGAAGGCGCCGAGGCGATCGGCCCCGATCTGGACGCGCTGTATGTCTGGCACGCGGCGGGCTTGCGCAGCCTGGGCCCGGTCTGGTCGCGCCCCACGGCCTTTGGCCATGGCGTGCCCTTTGCCTTCCCGTCCGGTCCTGATACCGGCGATGGGCTGACCGCAGCGGGCAAGGCTCTGGTGCGTGAATGTAACGCGTTGAAGATCATGCTGGACCTGAGCCACCTGAATGAGGCGGGCTTCAACGATGTGGCCGCGCTGTCCGACGCGCCGCTGGTCGCGACCCATTCCAATGCCCATGCGATCACGCCCTCGGCGCGCAACCTGACCGACCGGCAGTTGGGCGTCATTCGGGACAGCGGCGGCATGGTCGGGCTGAACTATGCCACGGTTTTCTTGTCTGAAACGGGTAGCAAGGGCGCGTTTTCCGGCTGGGATCCGGTGCTGCGCCATCTTGATCACCTGATTGGCCAGCTGGGCGAGGACCACGTGGGTCTGGGCTCTGATTTCGACGGGGCCGAAGTGCCTGCCGATCTGGGGGATGTGGCGGGGCTGCCGCGGATGCTGGACGCGCTGGCGGCGCATGGTTATGGTGCTGATCTGATCGAAAAGCTGGCCTATAAGAACTGGCTGGCCGTGCTGGAGCGGACCTGGGGGCACTGACCCCCGCACCGCAGAACCCAGAACATATTGTCCCGGCCCGCCTGCGCGCGCCGGGACTTTTCATTCATCAGATCGCCATATCGTCGGGCGATTTCCCGGCCTCAAGTGCTGCGACAAACCACAACGGCTTGCGCCCGCGCCCGCTCCAGCTTTGCGCGGGGTTTTCCGGGTTGCGGTATTTCGGTGCAACAGCGGCGCGTTTTTTCGCGCTTTCGGTGCTGGCCAGTTCGGAAATGCTGAACCCCAGCTTTTTCGCGAATTCTTCGACTTCGGCGCGGGCCTCGACAAGGCGGCGGCTTTCATAACTGGCAATCGCCCGGGCGACATCTTTTTCCAGCTGTTTCAACTCGGAAATGGTTAGCGCGTTCAGATCAAGATTGGTCATTTTTATCCCGATTTTTGGCCCCGAAGGGTTGGGCTATAGGGTTTCCGCCGCAGAACGCCATACGATTTTGCACCGCCTGCGCTCCGGCGAACGACGCGCTTTTGCCATATCTTGGGGGATGCGTCAATTAATCCTGCCATTGGCAATTGGTCCTAGGGCGCGCCTCTTAATAATGCCAAGGCTGAAACTTTCCCCAGATCCGGGACAATCATTTTTGTATCGCTCTTTGAACACCGGATTTTCTGCCTGTCTTGCCGTCGCCGCAGGCTTTGATGCACAAATCGCGGCCTGAAGGGATTCATGGTGTGAATGCGGGTATCAAAGCTGAAGGAGAGGGAGGAACGCACGCACGGGGCCCTAAACGCCGCCTGTGGCGCAAGATCCATATCGGCATTGATCAGGAAACGCAGGAGATACGCGCCATCGAAGTTACAAGCCGTGGCATTGGAGATAGGTTGAATTTCCAATGCCAAATGGTAATTTTTGTTCCGTTGGCCCTGCGTTGGAAAAGGCGAAAATCGGTTCGACCCCTCTCTGGCGTGAACGCGATTAGCGCAGTCCGGAGGTGTATTTTCGGAAAGATAGCGGGATAAAACTCTGAACGTCGGGCTCCGACTTCCCAGGCATCATCCGTGGAAAGAAATCTGACGAGGCGTCTTATATCATATATTCGGTTCCTGGAGGAGATTGAGGTGACCGGAACAGAACATGATTTTCAGGGCCACGACACCATTGCCAAATGCAATCGCGCGAGATTTCGAGCATTGAGCTCCTCTCTGATCGTTTGACCGGGACGGGCGATGTTTACGCTATTCGTTGCACCTGCGGATCCGATTGTATTTTGCGCCAATGGACCTGCGTGTGCTGCCTGCGTTGGCCTTTCTGATCGCCTTCTCGCCGCAGATCCGCCGACGGCACATCATAGCGCCCGTCACTGTCCGAATTTCGGGGATCAGCTCAGTAACGCACGATCACTTTGAACAGCGGCGGGTCGGATAGGTTCAACTCCTCCAGCGTCCCCGGCTTGGCGAGTTCTTTCTCGCGCTTCTTTGTCCAGGCGGCCGCAACAGGGCATTTGTCAAAAGCCTTTGTCTCATGATAGGCGGTGCCCTCGCGCATCACTTGTGCACATGCCCTGTACCTGTGACTTCCATCCTTGCGTTTGCCTGTGGTGAGCGAGCCCATGATGGTCCCCTCGGGTTCCCTGAATTGGATTTGCTCCACAGGACCAAATCCAATGTCACAATCGACGGGCTTGGCCCATAATGAGCGGAAACGAGACGAACTGTAGGTGCCTGTAAGTGGCTGAAAAAAATATAAAACAAGACATATCAACGGCCGCGCGCCTGTCTGTCGCGCCGATGATGGACTGGACCGATCGTCATTGCCGGGTGTTTCACCGGATGATTTCGCATACTGCGCTGCTTTATACCGAAATGGTCACCGCGCCTGCCATCGTTCACGGACGGCGTGCGCAACTGCTGGATTATGCGCCCGCTGAACACCCGGTTGCGCTTCAGCTCGGGGGCTCGGACCCCGGCGAACTGGCGCAGGCCACCCGGATCGCCACCGATTGGGGCTATGACGAGATCAACCTGAATTGCGGCTGCCCGTCGGATCGGGTGCAATCAGGCGCCTTTGGTGCGGTGCTGATGAAAACCCCCGATCTGGTGGCGGATTGCGTCGCCGCGATGAGTGCTGCGGCCAATGTCGAGGTCACGGTGAAATGCCGCATCGGGGTGGACGATCAGGATCCCGCCGAGGTGCTGCCACGGTTTCTGGACACCGTATCGCGTGCCGGGGTCAAACGGTTCACCATCCACGCGCGCAAGGCCTGGCTGCAAGGCCTCAGCCCCAAGGACAACCGCGAAATCCCGCCACTCGATTATCCGCTGGTGCATCGGATGAAGGCCGAATTCCCGCATCTGCACCTGTCGATCAACGGTGGCATCGCGACGCTGGCCGAGGCGCGCGCGCAGTTGGAGGCCGGGCTTGACGGGGTGATGGTCGGGCGCGCGGCCTATCATCAGCCGATGGATGTGCTGGGCGCGGCGGATGCCGAAATCTGGGGGCAGGGCGTGCCCGCCGATGCCTTTGCCGTGGCCGAGGCGATGAAACCCTATATCGACGCGCATCTGGCGGCGGGGGGACGGCTGCATCAGATCACGCGCCATATGCTGGGCCTGTTCCACGGCCGTCCCGGCGCGCGCAACTGGCGCCGGGTGCTGTCCGAAGGTGCCAGCCGCGACGGCGCCGGGCTGGAGCTGCTCGACAAAGCACTGGCCGAGGTCGCGCGCTCCGCGTAAGCAGGCCCAAACACGGAGGATTTCATGCCCGATCTTGCAACGCTGCTGCCGCTGGTGGCGATCTTGATGGCAGTCGGTGCCTTTGCCGGCGTTCTTGCGGGGCTGTTGGGGGTGGGCGGCGGCATCGTCCTGGTGCCTGCGTTCTTTTACCTGTTCTCGGGGCTGGGCTACGGCAGCGACGATCTGATGCAGATCTGCGTGGCGACCTCGCTGGCGACGATCATTGTCACCTCGGCACGCTCGGTGCTGGCGCATCACCGCAAGGGCGCGGTGGATTGGGTGATCCTGAAGCAATGGGCGCCGCTGATCATGCTGGGCGCCGTCGTGGGGGTCATGGTGGTGGCACAGCTGCGCACCCAGACGCTGCAGATGATCTTTGCGGTGATGGTCTTTGCGATCGCCAGCTACATGATCTTTGGCAAATCCAGCTGGCGGTTGTCCGATCATCTGCCGGGCGGGCTGTTCCGGGCGTGGTTCGGGCCGCTGATGGGGTTCGTGTCGGTGCTGTTGGGGATCGGCGGTGGCTCGATCGGCACGCCGATGCTGACGCTGCACGGGGTGCCGATCCACCGCGCGGTCGCGACCTCGGCGGGCTTTGGCATCACCATCGCGCTGCCCTCGGCCATTGGCTTTCTGCTGACCCGCGTGCCGCATGCGCCGCCCTTCACCATCGGTGCGGTCAATATCCCGGCCTTCCTGATCGTGATTGCGATGACCACCTTCACCGCCCCCTTGGGCGCGGCACTGGCGCATCGGCTGGATCCGAAAAAGCTCAAGCGCGTCTTTGCGGGCTTTTTGATGCTGGTTGCGCTGAACATGCTGCGCAAGGCGCTGCTCTGAGCGTTTCGCCCTTCGTCTTGGCATAAATATCCCAGGGGGTCCGGGGGAGGATCCCCCGGCCTGCGCCCGGTCCGCCC
>JAQTYE010000188.1 GCA_028749255.1 Paracoccaceae bacterium
TGCCGCCAATATGGTGGCCTCGCCCTGGATGGGCCGCGCGGTGGGCCGCTGGGGTGAACGGCGCGCGCTGATCGTCGAATATATCGGGCTGACCTTCGTATTTTTGGCCTATGGCGGGGTCTACTGGTTCGGCTGGAGCGCGACTGTCGCAGGCGCGCTTTACGTGATCGACCATCTGTTTTTCGCGCTGGCCTTCTCGCAGAAGACCTATTTCCAGAAGATCGCCGACCCCGGCGACATTGCCCCCACCGCTGCCGTGGCCTTCACCATCAACCATATCGCGGCGGTGTTTTTGCCCGCGGTGCTGGGCTATTTGTGGCTGGTCTCGCCCGCGGCGGTGTTCGGGCTGGCGGCGGGGATGGCGCTGGTCTCGCTCGGGCTGTCGCTGCTGATCCCGCGTCATCCCGACCGGGGGTATGAGACGATTTTCGCACGCCCGCGCCGTTGAACGCACGTTCGTGCGGACTGGAAATCCGACCCGCACCCCCTATCTTGGCGCCAAAGGAGACTGTCCATGCGCCCCATTCGCCTGCCCAATCACGCCGAGGCCCTGCCGGGTCGTGCCACGCCCATGCCGCTGGCCGAGCCGCATTTTCTGACCCTCCGCGATCTGCGCGCGCCCGTGCCGGACGGTATGGAGCAGGCAATGTTCGGCATGGGCTGTTTTTGGGGGGTAGAGCGCAAATTCTGGTCGCTGCCCGGGGTCTGGCTGAGTATGGTCGGCTATGCCGCAGGCCTGACGCCGAACCCGACCTATCAAGAAGTGTGCACCGGCCAGACTGGCCATAATGAGGTCGTGCGGCTGATCTTCGACCCGGCGCAAATTTCCTATGCCGATCTGCTGCGGGTGTTTTGGGAAAACCACAACCCGACGCAGGGGATGCGGCAGGGCAACGATCAGGGCACGCAATATCGGTCTGGCATCTACACCTATTCGCCGCAGCAGGCCGAGACCGCCACCAGCACCCGTGCGACCTATGCCGCCCAACTGACTGCGGCGGGCTATGGCCCAATCACCACCGAAATCCTGCCCGCGCCCGAATTTTATTATGCTGAGGACTACCACCAGCAATATCTGGCCAAGAACCCGGCGGGCTATTGTGGTCTGGGTGGCACTGGCGTCAGCTGCCCGATCGGGCTGGGCGCTTGACCCGCGCGCGCCATTGCGCGAAAGCGGGTTACCCAGATCAGGAGCCGTCATGCCGACCTTTACCGCCTTCACCACCCTTGCCGACCGCGACCGCGCCGAGGATCTGGCCGAACTGATCGAGGATCTGGACCCCGCGCCCTATGGCACCGGCGTGTTCGAAATCGAGGATGGATCGGAACGCTGGGAAGTCGGCGCCTATTTTCTGGAAGCCCCGAACGAGATCGTGCTGGATCTGCTGGCCGCCGCGCATGACGCCGCGCCCTTTGCCGTGTCGGAACTGCCCGAGACCGACTGGGTCGCGCATGTGCGCCGCGAGTTGGCGCCGGTCGTCGCGGGTCGGTTCTTTGTTTACGGCGGCCATGACGCCGACAAAGTCCCCGCTGACGGCATTCCGCTGCTGATCGAGGCGGCAATGGCCTTTGGCACCGGGCATCACGGCACCACGCTGGGCTGCCTGAGCGCGCTGGACCGGATGGAACGCGCGGGTCTGCGGGCGCATAACGTGGCCGATATCGGCTGTGGCACTGCTGTTCTGGCGATGGGCGCGGCCAAGCTGTGGCCCGAAACCGTGCTGGCCTCCGATATTGACCCGGTCGCGGTGGACACGGCGGCGGCAAATGTCGTGGCCAACGATCTGGAAGGTCGGGTGATGTGCGTCGAAGCGGCAGGCTTCGAGCATCCGCAGTTGAAAGCGGCAGCGCCCTACGATCTGATCTTCGCCAATATCCTGAAGGCGCCGCTGATCGCGCTGGCGCCCGATATGGGCCGTTATTGCGCCGAATCAGGTCATGTCATCTTGTCGGGTATCCTGCATGATCAGGCAGACGAGGTGATTGCAGCCTATACCGCCCAAGGATTTAACCTTACGTCACGCGACGAATTCGGCGACTGGACCACATTGGTTCTGCAGCGTGGATAATCGCCAAACACGGTTATCGAAATCTGAATAACTTTGGCGCATACTCACAAAAGCCCGGCGTATTTCGGGCTGTGTGTGTAGGTGCCAGTATGATCAAGACTCCCCAGAACAATTTCAAAGATCGCTTGATGCGCATCGAAAGAATTCATGCCGATGGGGGCGCGTTCGAGGCGACAGGTTCGCTCGGGCGCAGCTATTATGACGCAACCCGTCACAAACATCGTCGTCCCCTTCCCTGGCGCGGCATTGCCGTGCTGTTTCTGGGCCTGTTGCTGTTCAAGGGCACGCTTCTGGCCCAGTTGGGCACACCGATCTACGACGCCCGCGTGGACGCGCTGGCTGCGGGATCTTCGATAGAGCGGATCGGGGCTTGGGTGCTGAAACCGGAACCGGCGACGCGTATGATCGCAGATCTGATCAGCCCGTTTATCGGTTGACCGCAACTTTTAGACCGACATGACAAAGGGCCGCGCAGAATTTGCGCGGCCCTTTGTCGTCAACTGATATCACCCTTCAGCGGGCGATGTGATCAATGTCGAAACGGGTCAGGCCGATGTCTTTCAGCTCACGGTCGCTGAGCTTGGCGAGCGCATTGCGCGTCACCCGCGCATCGTTCCAGGCCAGCACGGTCTCGATCAGTTTCGTCACTGCCCCGGCCCGACCGTTCCGGACCAGAACGCGGTTGGTGTCATAGGCGGACATTGCGCGATTCCTTCATAAACTGCATAATTTGCGGGCCAAGCCCATCGAGAACTGCACATAGATTGCGCCGATTATAAAAACAACTCACGCAGATACAGCCCCGATATGCGCCATTTGCATGGCACAGCAGGTGGTTAATAAGGGCCCGCCGCATTCGATCAAATCACCTGCCGAACCTGTCGTTTCGCCCATATTCAACGCCATTTTCACGGCATTCTGCCCAATGCGATTAACGTTTTCACGATCCCCCGTGACGCAGCTTCCGCTTTGCGATGTTCACTTTTCGTGCTAGCCGTGGGGAAAAGGCAACAAGACAGGGCAGCATTCATGCGTGTGATCGGTATCGACCCGGGGCTTCGCAACCTCGGATGGGGGGTGATCGACATGGCGGGCTCGCGTTTGAGCCATGTCGCCAATGGAATCATCCACTCGGCGGGCGACGATCTGGCGCTGCGCCTGTTGACCCTGCACCGCGCCCTGACCGAGGTGATCGACCGCTACACCCCCGAGGCGGCCGCCGTGGAACAGACCTTCGTCAACAAGGATGCCGTCGCCACGCTGAAACTGGGGCAGGCCCGCGGCATTGCCCTGCTGGTGCCCGCACAGGCAGGGCTGACCGTCGGCGAATATGCCCCCAACGCGGTGAAAAAGGCGGTCGTGGGCGTCGGTCACGCCGACAAGGTACAGGTCCAGCACATGGTGCGCCACCAACTGCCCGGCGTCACATTCGAGGGCCCCGATGCCGCCGACGCACTGGCCATCGCGATCTGCCATGCCCACCACCTGCAAACCAGTGCCCGGATGGGCGCCAGCAGCCTTGCCCGCGCACCGCTGGACATCACCGCGGGCCAGGCCCGGATCAGAAGGGCGCAACCATGATCGGCAGGATCGCTGGCATCATCTTGCATCGCGCGATGGATCACGTCCTGATCGACGTGCGCGGCGTGGGTTATATCGTGCATGTCTCCTCGCGGACCGCCACCAACCTGCCCCCGGTGGGCGAGGCCTGCGCGCTGTATACCGACCTGCTGGTGCGCGAAGACCTGCTGCAACTCTTCGGCTTCCCGACCCTGATCGAAAAGGAATGGCACCGGCTGCTGACCTCGGTGCAGGGCATCGGCGCCAAGGCCGCGCTGGCGATCCTCGGCACCCTGGGCGCCGAAGGCGTGGGCCGTGCGATTGCGCTTGGCGACTGGTCGGCGATCAAGGCCGCCCCCGGCGTCGGCCCGAAACTGGCGCAGCGCGTGGTGATGGAGCTGAAGGAAAAGGCACCCACCGTGATGGCGATGGGCGGCACCTTCACCGTCGATACCGCCCCCTCGGATGCGGTGATCGAACCCACCGCCCGCCCTCGCACGCGCCCGGCCCCCGCAGCCACCCCGCAGGTCAATTTCACCGCCGAGGCGCTGAGCGCGCTGACCAATCTGGGCTACAGCCCTTCCGAAGCCGCCACCGCCGGGGCCCAGGCCGCCGATCACCCCGAGGCCACCGATACCGCCAAACTGATCCGCACCGCCTTGCGTCTGCTGGCCCCAAAGGACTGATCCCTTCTTCTTGGCACAAATACTCCGGGGGCGCGGGGGCTGGCCCCCGCTTGCCTCGCCCCCCACAAAGGCGCAAAACTGACCCATGACCGAGCCCGACCCCACCCTGCGCCCCGAGCGCCAGCCCGATGATACCGACCGCGCCCTGCGCCCGCAGGTGCTGGCCGATTTCGTGGGGCAGGCCGAGGCCCGCGCCAACCTGCGCGTCTTCATCGAAAGCGCGAAAATGCGCGGTCAGGCGATGGATCACACGCTGTTTCACGGCCCGCCCGGCTTGGGTAAAACCACGTTGGCGCAGATCATGGCCCGCGAGCTGGGGGTGAATTTCAAGATGACTTCGGGCCCGGTTCTGGCGCGTGCAGGCGATCTGGCCGCGATCCTGACCAATCTGGAACGCAACGACGTGCTGTTCATCGACGAAATCCACCGGATGAACCCCGCCGTGGAAGAGGTGCTCTATCCCGCGATGGAGGATTTCGAACTGGATCTGGTGATCGGCGAAGGCCCCGCCGCGCGCACCGTGCGGATCGAGTTGCAGCCGTTTACGCTGGTCGGTGCCACCACCCGGCTGGGCCTGTTGACCACGCCGCTGCGCGACCGCTTCGGCATTCCCACCCGGCTGCAATTCTATACCGAGGCAGAGCTGGATCTGATCGTCACCCGCGGCGCGCGGATGCTGGGCATTCCGTCGGAACCCGAGGGCACCTTCGAAATCGCCCGCCGGGCACGGGGTACGCCGCGGATCGCGGGCCGCCTGTTGCGCCGGGTCGTCGATTTCGCGCTGGTCGAGGGCGACGGGCGACTGACGCGGGCCTTGGCCGATAGCGCGCTGACCCGACTGGGGGTCGATAACCTTGGCCTCGACGGCGCGGACCGGCGCTACATGATGCTGATGGCCGAACATTACGGTGGCGGGCCGGTCGGCGTTGAAACCCTGTCCGCCGCGCTGTCGGAAAGTCGCGACGCGATTGAAGAGGTGATCGAGCCCTTCCTGCTGCAGCAAGGTCTGGTGCAACGCACGCCGCGGGGCCGGATGCTGGGCGCACGCGCCTGGCGCCATCTGGGGCTGGAGGCGCCGCGCCCGCCCGCCGCCGCACCGCAAACCGATCTGTTCGGCGACGCCTGAGCCCCGCCCCAAAGGTCCCGCGTCACCCTGCCCGCTTGCCGCCCGCCCCGCGCGCCCCTATCTGAGCGGAAGCAGGAGACGCCATGACCCAGATGCCCCCCCGTTTCGCCATCACCGAGGCTGAAATCGACCGCGTTGTCGCGCGGTTCTACACCCGGGTGCGCGCGCATCATCTGTTGGGCCCGATCTTTGCCGGTCATGTTACCGACTGGCCCGAACACGAGGCGAAAATCGCCCGGTTCTGGAAAGGCGCGATCCTGTTCCAGCCGGGCTTCGACGGCAGCCCGATGATGGCACATCGCCGCGCGGGCGATGTGGCGCCCGGGCATTTTCCGATCTGGCTGGGTCTGTTCGACGACACCTTGCGGCAAAGCCTTGACCCGCTGGCGGCCAGCGCTTGGTCGGCACTGGCGCATCGGATCGGTCAGGGGCTTCGGCAGGGGGTTGAAGACATTGGCAAACCTGCAGGCGTGGTGCCCAACCTGCGCTAAGTCTTTTGAGTATTTAGGCCAAGAAGAAGGTCAGTCGCCGGTCGGCGCGGCCTTCGACTTGCCAAAC
>JAQTYE010000031.1 GCA_028749255.1 Paracoccaceae bacterium
GAGAATAATCAATCGCCGGATGCGGCGGGCGGCCACGGGTCTGATCCCAGAACCGCACGCCCCCCATGCGCCGCCAATGTGGCACCATCAGCAGCAGTCCGGCCACAAACCCGCCGATATGCGCCCAATAGGCGACACCATCGCCAACACTCGCCGCCGTGCCGTTGAGCAGTTGGAAGGCGAACCAGACCCCCAGAACGACCCAGGCAGGGATTGGAAACACCTTGAAAAACACGATGAAGATTAGCAGCACATCGACCCGCGCGCGGGGAAACAGCAGCATATAGCCGCCCATCACCCCGGCAATCGCCCCCGAGGCACCGACCATCGGCACCGTGCTGGCGGGATCGACCGCGATCTGCGCCGCCGCCGCCGCCAGCCCCGCCATCAGATAGAACAGCGCAAAGCCCAGATGCCCGAGCTGATCTTCAAGGTTGTCGCCAAACACCCAAAGAAACAGCATGTTGCCCGCGAGGTGCAGAAACCCCGCATGCAGGAACATATGCATCACCAAGCCCTGCAAATAGGCGCCATGCAGGATCGCCGCCGGATACAGCGCCCAATCCTCCCACAGCCCCTCCATACCGCCGATCCCGGGCATGGTCAGCACGAACAGCGCGATGTTCAGCACAATGATCCCCCAGGTGACATAGGGGGTGCGGCTGGACGGGTTATGGTCGCGGATCGGAAACATGGCGCGAGTGTGCCGATCCGCGACGGGCCGTCAAGCGCTGCCTGCACCGGCCAGCAGCTGGGCATTGCCGCCCGCCGCTGTGGTGTCGATGCAGATGTGCCGCTCGTGGAAGCAATGCGCGGCATCCGGTTGTCCGGTGACCAACGGCAGGATCGGGCCGGAGCGCGCGGCCAATGCGCGGGCATAGGCCCGGGCAGCCTCGGTCTCCCCCCAATAAAGCGCACCCGAGAAGTCCTGACTTTGGGTCAGGCTTTCGGGGGCGGCATCGGGGGCCAGTCGGGCGGTGCCCCCCAGCGCCTGCACTGCGGCGGCTTGTCTGGCTGCCTGCGCGGCACCGGGGCCAAGGCACAGGATCGGTGCGCGCGCATGCAGTGTCAGGCGGTTCGATTCACCGGTCGGGCCGGGCAGGCTGCGTTGCGGCGCCGGGGCGCTGGTCTGCGGCGCGGTGCCAAAGCGTGCCAGATACTCTGGCCCGCCCGCCTTCGGCCCGGTGCCCGAAAGCCCCTCGCCGCCGAAGGGTTGCGCCCCCACGACCGCACCGATCTGGTTGCGGTTGACGTAGATGTTGCCGACATGCAGCGCCTCGGTCACCGATTGCACGCGATTGTCGATCCGGCTGTGCAGGCCAAAGGTCAGGCCATAGCCGGTGGCATTGATATCGGCGATCACCTGATCCAGATCCTCGGCGCGGAAGGTCGCGATATGCAGCACCGGGCCAAAGATTTCGCGCCCCAGCGCCGCAATGCCAGGCACGCGGATCAGGGTCGGTGGGATGAACAGACCGTCATCAGGCGTGACCAGCTGATGGATGACGGTATCGCCCGCCGCTTCGATATACTGCGCGATGCCCTGCCAGGCTTCGGTGTCGATCACCGGGCCCACGTCGGTGGCCAGATCCCAGGGATCGCCGATCCGCAACTCATTCATCGCGCCGATCAGCATCTCGGTCACATGGGGGGCGATATCTTCTTGCAGATACAGGCACCGCAAGGCGGAGCAGCGCTGCCCTGCGGATTGAAATGCCGAGGCGAGGATGTCGCGCACGGCCTGTTCGGGCAGCGCGGTGGAATCGACCACCATCGCATTCAAGCCGCCCGTTTCCGCAATCAGCGGCGCACCCGGGTCCAGATTGTCGGCCATGGCACGGCGGATCGCCTGTGCGGTTTCGGTGGCACCGGTGAAGGCTGCCCCTGCGACGCGCGGGTCCGATGTCAGCGCGGCGCCTACCGTCGGGCCATCGCCGGGCAGCAGTTGCAGCGCGGTTGCAGGCACGCCCGCCTGATGCAGCAGGCGCACCGCCAGCGTGGCGATCAGCGGCGTCTGTTCCGCCGGTTTGGCCAGCACCCCGTTGCCCGCCGCCAGCGCCGCCGCGATCTGCCCGGTGAAAATCGCCAGTGGGAAGTTCCACGGGCTGATGCAGGTAAAGATGCCGCGGGGGGCGGCCGTCTGTGGGGCCTGCGCTGCGTAATACCGCAGGAAATCCACCGCTTCGCGCAATTCCCCCACCGCATCGGCCAGGTTTTTACCCGCTTCGCGCGCCAAAGTCGCAAAGATCTGGCCGAAATTGGCCTCGTACAGGTCGGCGGCGCGGTTCAGCACCGCGGTGCGGGTCGCGGCATCGGCGGCCCAGGGCCGGGCAGCGGCCAGGGCTGCGGCGACATCGGTGTCAGAGGCCATGCGAACCTCTCCCACCGGGGCGCCGTTGGCGGGGTTTGTCACCGGCACGGGCGCACAGGGGGCGCTCGGCGCTGCGATCAACGGTTCCGCCATGGGCAACAGCCCAGAGGCGAAGGGCGCGCGCGCCGCGTCGATTTCGGCCAGCGTGCCTGCATCGGTCAGATCGAAGCCACGCGAATTGACACGCCCAGGGAACAGGCCGTCAGGGCGGGTCAGCGCGGGGTTTTCGATCTGGGCGCAGGCCTCGATCGCGGCAAAGGGGCAGGTGGCGACCTGCTCGGGCGGGACGGTTTCATCCACGATCTGGTTGACGAAGCTGGAGTTTGCGCCGTTCTCCAGCAGCCGCCGCACCAGATAGGCCAGCAAGTCACGATGTGCGCCCACCGGCGCATAGATCCGGCAGCGCGTGCCGTTGGCCTTCAGCACCAGATCGTGCAGCGCCTCGCCCATGCCGTGCAGACGCTGGAATTCGAAGGCGCGCAGATCCGGCGCGAGTTCAAGGATCGCGGCGACGGTATGGGCGTTGTGGCCCGCGAATTGCGGATAGATCCGGTCGCTCATCCCCAGCAGTTTGCGCGCCAGCGAAATATAGCTGACATCGGTCGCCTGCTTGCGGGTGAACACCGGGAAATCGGCCAGCCCCAACACCTGCGCGCGCTTGATCTCGGCGTCCCAATAGGCGCCCTTGACCAACCGCAGCATGATCTTGCGGTCCAGCCGGGTGGCCAGCGCGTGCAGCCAGTCGATGACCGCGCCCGCCCGCCGCCCGTAGGCCTGCACCACAATCGCGAACCCGTCCCAACCCGCCAGTTCGGGGTCGGCCAGCACCGCCTCGATCACCCGCAACGACAGGGTTAGGCGGTCGGCTTCTTCGGCGTCGATGGTGAAGCTCATGTCAGCCGCCGCCGCCATCCGGGCCAGCCGGGTGACCACGGGCACCAGCTCGGCCATCACCCGGGCGTCGTGCGCCACTTCATAGCGCGGATGCAGCGCCGAGAGTTTCACCGAAATCCCCGGGTTGTCGCGCAGCGCGCCCGGTTTGCAGCGCGCCGAAATCGCGGTGATCGCCGCCGCATAAGATGCATCGTAACGCTGCGCGTCGGCGGCGGTGCGGGCCGCCTCTCCCAGCATGTCATAGCTGTAGGAATAGCCCTGCGCCTCGCGTTTCGCGGCGCGGTCCATCGCGGCGGTAATGGTTTCGCCCAGCACGAACTGACGGCCCATTTCCTTCATCGCGCGGCCCACTGCCTTGCGGATTACCGGCTCGCCCAGCCGACGGATCGCGGCGCGCAGATGGCCCGCCATGCCCGGCGCACGGGGGTCCAGAACCCGGCCGGTCAGCATCAGCGCCCAGGTCGAGGCATTGACCAGCGAGCTGGCCGATTGCCCCAGATGGCGGCCCCAGTCCGAGGGCGCGATCTTGTCCTCGATCAGCGCATCCATGGTGTCTGCATCGGGCACCCGCAGCAGCGCCTCGGCCAGACACATCAGCGCGATCCCCTCGTCGGTGGACAGCCCGTATTCGGCCAGAAACACCTCCATCAGCCCAGGGCGGGCATCGGCGCGGATCGCGCGCACCAGGGCGGCGCCGCGTGCGGAAATCCGGGCGCGGGTCGGCGCGTCCAGCGCGGCATCTGCGATCAGGCGGCTCAGCAGCGGCGCTTCGGGTTGCAGGCTCAGCGCGTCGATTTGAGCGAGAGTAAGGGCGGACATCCGGTGGCTCCTTGCCAGAATGGGGCGATTGCACCAGAATACGCGAGGATGACGCGGCGTTTCGCCTGATTACTGTCTATGGGCGGTCGATTCGACCAAAGAAATGGGAATTTTTATGCCAAGTGATCTGCCCGAACTTGACCGCTATGACCGCAAGATCCTCTCTGAACTGGTGGATGAGGGACGGCTGAGCATGGCCGAGCTTGCGCGGCGGGTCGGATTGACGAAAACCCCGGTGCAGGCGCGGGTCAAACGGCTGGAGGATCTGGGTATAATCACCGGCTATCGCGCGGTGCTGAGCCCGATTCGCATGGGGCTGGCGCATGTCGCCTTTGTTGAACTGCGCCTGTCCGATACCCGTGAGGCGGCGCTCAGCGCGTTCAACCGTGCCGTGCGTGCACTGCCCGAAGTCGAGGAATGCCACATGATCGCGGGCGGGTTTGATTATCTGTTGAAGGTGCGCACCCGCGACATCGCCGATTATCGCCGGGTGATGGGCGAGAAAATCTCGGCGTTGCCGCATGTTGCCGCCACTTCGACCTATGTCGCGATGGAGGCGGTGCAAGAGGCCGTGGGGCCTATTGCTGTGCCGTGATCAGCACCTTGTCGCCCTGCGTCAGTTCCAGCACATCGCCCGTCATCCGGGCCCCGGTGGCCCGGCTGATGGTGGAATGAAACGCCTGCTCGACGATCATCACCTCGGGGGCGCACATCATCCGGGTGCCCGCCAGCGCGCCGATCTTCAGCTGATCGCCCGCCGGTTCGATCCGCGCATTATAGCGGTTGCACCCTGACGACCCGGTCAACAGCGCCTCTTCGGCGCGGCCAATCGTGACGCTGACATCGGCAGGCACCGGCGTGCCCGAAATCTGCGTCACCCGCCACTCGGCGCCCAGCGGCAGCGCGGCCAGCGGGTTCGCGGCGCTTTCGTCTCGGCAGGCGGTCAGCGCAAGCAGGGCAAGCGCGGCAAGGGGCAGACGGTGCATGAAACATCCTTTCAGGTTGGCGCCACATTGCGCCGCCACGCGGGGCAGGGCAACGGGCCTCACGTAAGCGTGTCAGAAGGTCGGGGGGGTGTTCACCCAGATCAGCACGGTCTGGCCATCGGCCGCATTGGCCCAGGCATGCGGACGGCGGCTTTCGAAATAGATCGAATCGCCGGGACCGAGTTCGTGCACCTCGTCGGTGTCGAGCGTGATGCGAAAGCGGCCTTCGATCACGGTAATGAATTCCTCGCCCTCGTGGTCATAGCCCCCCTGCGAGGTGGCGCCGGGCGACAGGATAAAACGGTGACAGTCCATCTGCCGCCGCCCTTCGGCCAGAACCTCGACGCGCACCCCTTCGACCGGCATCGGCCAGACCCGCGCGGCCCCGGCCCGCACCACGGCGCCGCCGGGTTCATCCTGACCTGACAGTCGCGAGACGGTCGTTCCGTAATATTGCGCCAGATCGGCCAGCGTCTTGAAACTGACCCCGGCGCCGGTGCGTTCCAGCGTGGACAGGGCCGAGGCCGAAATTCCGGTGATCAGGGCCACATCGTCCAGCCGTTCGCTGCGGGCCTGCCGGATCTGGCGCAGCGCGGCGCCCAGCGGTTCATTGGTGATCGCCTCGGTCGCGGGGGCGTCGCCTTCGGATTCCAGCGTGGCGCGGATCGCCGCCGGGTTCAGCCCCGCCTCGCGCCGCAGGAAAGAGATGCGCTGCAACAGCGCCACATCCGCCGCCGAATACAGCCGCTGTCCAGAGGCGCGCCGCGCCGGGCTGACCAGTCCCTGAGTTTCCCACAGGCGCAGGGTCGAGGGGGCGACACCCGCCGCGCGCGCCGCTTCGGTGACCCGAAACAGCGGTTCCGGCTCTGCCTGAGGGGCAACATCTGGTGAGTCGATCATATTTTCAGCCATTTTTCAGACATATACCGGCAGGCTGCATCTTACTACGCACGGGGTAAAGAAATTTCTTGCAGAAAAAATGCAAAGTGCGATTGTGAGCTATCTCGAATCGGAGCATCCCATGACCGTGCAAACCTCGCCTGAACTGTCCAAACGTAAAGATACCGCCATCGCCAAGGGCGTCGGCATGTCCACCCAGATCTACGCTGCGCGCGCAGAGAACGCCGAAATCTGGGACAAGAACGGCACCCGCTATATCGACTTCGCGGCCGGGATCGCGGTTGTGAACACCGGGCACCGCCACCCGAAAGTGATCGAAGCAGTCAAGAAACAGCTCGACGCTTTCACCCACACCTGCCACCAGGTCGTGCCCTATGAAAACTATGTCGAACTGGCCGAGCGTCTGAACGCCAAGGTGCCGGGAGACTTTGCGAAAAAGACGATCTTCACCACCACGGGTGCCGAAGCCGTTGAAAACGCGATCAAGATTGCACGCCATTACACCGGCCGCGCGGGCGTCGTGGCCTTTGCGGGCGGCTTCCATGGCCGGACCTTCATGACCATGACGATGACCGGCAAAGTGCAGCCCTACAAGGCTGGCTTCGGTCCGATGATGAACGACGTCTGGCACCTGCCCTACCCGAATGCGACGCATGGCGTTACGATGGATGACGCGATTGCCGCGCTCGACCGTCTGTTCAAGGCGGATATCGAACCGACCCGCGTTGCCGCGATCATTCTGGAGCCGGTGCAGGGCGAAGGCGGTTTCGTGCCCGCGCCCGAAGGTTTCATGAAGAAAATCCGCGAGATCTGCGATCAGCATGGCATCGTGATGATTGCCGACGAAGTGCAGACCGGCTTTGCCCGGACTGGCAAGCTGTTCGCGATGGAACATCACGGTGTGGCCGCAGATATCACCACGATGGCCAAAGGTCTGGGTGGCGGCCTGCCGATTTCGGCGGTGACGGGCAAAGCCGAGATCATGGACAGCCCGAACCCGGGTGGTCTGGGTGGCACCTACGCGGGCAACCCGCTGGGCGTGGCGGCGGCGCATGCCGTGCTGGACGTGATCGAAGAAGAGGGGCTGTGCGCCCGCGCCGAACGTATGGGCGCCCGCCTGAAACAGCGTATGGCCGCCATCGCCGATGTCGTTCCCGAGATTGTGGACATCCGGGGTCCGGGCTTCATGAACGCGGTCGAGTTCAACGTGGCGGGCACCGCGACGCCGAACCCCGATTTCGTCAAGCGCGTTTGCGCTGAGGCCCTGGATCGTGGCCTGATCCTGATCACCTGCGGCGTTTATGGCAACGTCATCCGCTTCCTGGCGCCGCTGACGATCCAGGAGCCGGTGTTCGAAGAGGCGCTGGACATCATCGAGGCGTCGATCCTCGCGGCGAAGGGCTGACCCATGTGGGGCGAGGGGCCGCGGGTGGAGCGACTGGATGACACCGATCAACGTCTGATCGCGGCCCTGCGCCGCGACGGACGGGCGGCGGTATCGGATCTGGCCGCCCAGCTTGGCCTCTCGCGGGCCACGGTGCGGGCGCGGATTGAACGGTTGATGTCCCGGGGCGAAATCTCGGGCTTCACCGTTCTGACGCGGTCGGACGTGACCGCGGCGCCGGTGCGCGGGCTGATGATGCTGGCCATCGAAGGCCGGGGCACCGAACGGATCGTGCAGCGTCTGCTGGGCTTGCCCGCTGTGCAGGCGGTGCACACCACCAACGGTCAGTGGGATCTGATCGTCGAGCTGGGCACGCGCAGCCTGGCCGAGCTGGACGAAATCTTGCTGCAGATCCGCCGGGTTGAAGGCGTGCTGCGGTCGGAGACCAACTTGCAACTGTCCAGCCGCAGGCCTTCGGCGCGGTTGTAACCGGGCCAGCCTGTTGCGGGCGGGGCGCAGGGGGCGCTGCCCCCTCTTCCCCTGCGGGGAATTCACCCCCGGGATATTTGAACCAAATCGAAGACCTGATCGGTGCATTTTGCGGCCCGTGAGCGGGCTTTTGGCATCACCATCGCGTGGCCCCCGCGACAATGGCGCGCATCCACCTTGGCCCGGGGCGTTTCCCCCTCTATGATCGCGGCGCGAACAGGAGGACCCCCAATGATTGCAGAGCTTGGCCATTTTGCCCTGATCCTCGCCTTTTGCGTGGCGATCATTCAGGCGAGCGTGCCGCTGATCGGTGCCCAGAAAGGCTGGCGTGGCTGGATGGCGGTGGGTGAACCCGCAGCCACGGCACAATTCCTGCTGATTGCGGTGTCCTTTGCGGCGCTGATGCACGCCTTTGTCACCTCGGATTTTTCGGTGAAGCTGGTGTATGAGAATTCGCACACCGACAAGCCGATGCTCTATAAAATCTCGGGCGTCTGGGGCAACCATGAAGGCTCGATGCTGTTGTGGGTGCTGATCCTGTCGCTGTTTGGTGCGGCGGCTGCGTGGTTCGGGCAGGCGTTGCCGCCGACCCTTCGGGCGCGGGTGCTGAGCGTGCAGGCCTGGATCGGCGTGGCGTTTCTGGGGTTCATCCTGTTTACCTCGAACCCGTTCATCCGGCTGCCTGAGGCGCCGTTCAACGGGCGCGATTTGAACCCGCTGCTGCAAGACCCCGGCCTCGCGTTCCATCCGCCGTTCCTGTATCTGGGCTATGTCGGGCTTTCGATGGCGTTTTCCTTCGCCGTGGCCGCGCTGATCGAGGGCCGCGTCGATGCGGCCTGGGCGCGCTGGGTCCGGCCCTGGACGCTGGCCGCGTGGATTTTTCTGACCATCGGCATCGCGTTGGGGTCGTGGTGGGCCTATTACGAATTGGGCTGGGGTGGGTTCTGGTTCTGGGATCCGGTTGAAAATGCGTCGTTCATGCCGTGGTTGCTGGCCGCCGCGCTGCTGCATTCCGCCATCGTCGTGGAAAAGCGCGAAGCGTTGAAAAGCTGGACGATCCTGCTGGCGATCATGGCCTTCGGGTTCTCGTTGATCGGGACGTTCATCGTGCGCTCGGGTGTTATCACCTCGGTGCATAGTTTTGCCAACGACCCCGAACGCGGGGTGTTCATTCTGGCGATTCTGGCGTTTTTCGTGGGCGGCGCGTTGACGCTGTTCACGGCGCGGGCGTCGTCGATGCAGGCCAAGGGCGTGTTTTCGATGGTCTCGCGCGAGACTGCGCTGGTGGTGAACAATATCTTGCTGGCGGTTGCCGCGCTGGTGGTGTTCGTCGGCACCGTCTGGCCCCTGGTGGCCGAGATGCTGTGGGGGCGCAAACTGTCGGTGGGCGCGCCGTTCTTTGAAAAGGCCTTTACCCCGTTCATGGTGCTATTGGTGATCGTGTTGCCGTTGGGCGCGATGATGCCATGGAAACGTGCGCGATTGGGCAAGTTGCTGCGCCCGTTGGTTCCGGCACTGGTGTTGGCGCTGGCCTGTGCCGGTCTGGCCTGGACGCTGGAAACCGGGCGCACGCTGTTGGCGATGGTGGCCGCCGGGTTGGGATCGTGGCTGGTATTCGCGGCGATGGCCGAGCTGTGGGTGCGCGCCGGGCGGACGCCCGCGCGTCTGGCACGGTTGCCGCGCGCCGACTGGGGCAAGGCCTGCGCCCATTCGGGGCTGGGCATCGTGTTTGCGGGTATTGGCCTGCTGATGGCGGGGCAGATCGAAGATATCCGCGTTGCGCAGATCGGTCAGCCGTTCATGGTGGCGGGCTATGAAATCACGCTCGACAAGGTCGAAGAAGTGCAGGGTCCGAACTATGTGTCCAACACCGGCACCATGACCGTGCGCCGTGATGGCAAGCTGCTTGCCACGCTGTATCCCGAAAAACGTGCCTATCCGGTGCAGGCGATGCCAACGACCGAAGCCGCGATCAACAATGGTTTCCTGCGCGACATCTATCTGGTGATTGGTGATCCGCAGGAGGGCGGCGGCTGGGCGGTGCGCACCTATATCAAGCCGTTTGCCAGCTGGATCTGGGCGGGGTGCCTGTGGATGGCCTTCGGTGGGGTGCTCAGCCTGTCGGATCGGCGCTATCGTGTGGCTGCGGGGGCGCGCAAGACGGTCGCCCCGGCGGTTGCAACCCCGGCGGAGTGAGATGATGCTGAAACACCTGATCTTGTGCGCGGCGCTGGTGCTGCCCCTTGGCCCGGCCTTCGCGGTGCAACCTGATGAAGTGCTGCCCGACGCGGCGATGGAAGCCCGCGCCCGCACGATCAGCCAGGTTCTGCGCTGCCCGGTGTGTCAGGGCGAAAACATCGACGAATCGAATGCCGAAGTGTCGCGCGATTTGCGGCTTTTGGTGCGCGAACGGCTGGTGGCGGGCGATAGCGACAGTGCCGTTCTGGATTATATCACCGACCGTTACGGTGAATACGTTCTGTTCGAGCCTGAAAAAACCGGGGCAAACCTGGTGCTGTGGTATCTGGGCCCTGCGGTTTTGCTGATCGCACTGGGGGGCGCACTGGTGTATCTGCGCAACCGCAGGCGCGACCTGAACGCCCCGATGGTCAAGCTGAGCGCCGCTGAAGAGGCCCGCCTGAAAGAGCTGATGACCGACTGATCGGTCATCGCCGTTCCCTGTGACGCACGGTTTTCCTTTCGCCCCCGCGCGGGTGCGTTAATCTGACGCGAGCGCATCAGGGGAGGGATAAACCATGCCGTATCAGGCCATTCGCTACGAAATTTCCGAAGGTATGGCGGTGATTACACTCAACCGCCCCGAGGTGATGAACGCGCTCAACAGCCAGATGCGTGCCGAACTGCTGGAGGCGCTGAAACGTGCCGCGACCGAGGCGCGGGTGATCGTGCTGACCGGCGCGGGGCGGGCGTTTTGCTCGGGGCAGGATCTGGGCGATGGCGGGGCGATGGCGGGGCTCGATCTGGAACGCGTGCTGCGCGACGAATACGAACCGATGCTCAAGGCGATTTACGACTGCCCGGTGCCGGTGATTTCGGCGGTCAACGGGGCGGCAGCCGGGGCCGGGGCGAACATTGCACTGGCGGCGGATGTGGTGATTGCGTCGCAATCGGCGGCTTTCATGCAGGCCTTTACCCGGATTGGCCTGATGCCGGACGCGGGCGGCACCTATTGGTTGCCGCGTCAGCTGGGCTTTGCGCGGGCGATGGGGCTTGCGCTGTTTGCCGACAAGATCAGCGCCGAACAGGCCGCGCAATGGGGGCTGATCTGGGAAGCGGTGGCTGATGTCGATTTCGAACACCACTGGCGGGCCCGCGCGGCGCATCTGGCCAAGGGGCCGACGGCGGCCTATGCGGCGGTGAAACGCGCGCTGCGCGAGGGCTATGGCAACGACCTGTCCCAGCAGCTGGAGCTGGAGGCGCAATTGCAGGGCCAGCTTGGCGCGACCCGCGATTTCCGCGAAGGTGTGATGGCATTTCTGGAAAAACGCGCCCCGCATTTCGAGGGGCGCTAAGCCCCCCTCTTGCCCCGCGCGGTGTTGCGCGATAGCCAAGGGACCGTGCGGGCGTGGCGAAATGGTAGACGCATGGGACTTAAACTCCCTGGGGCGAAGGCCCGTGCCGGTTCAAGTCCGGCCGCCCGCACCACTCTCCTGGCACTGTGATCGCCCGGCTCTTGGGCTGGGCGCATTCGCGCTTGCCCCAGCCGGGGCCTGCCCCTAAACCCTTGCACAACGAAGGGGGACCGCATGGCACGCAGACCGCAGGCACCGATCGAGGATCGGCCGACGACGAAACGCATCGGCGCACTCAAGGGCCTGGCCCCGTTCGTCGCACCCTACAAGCTGACCGCACTCGCCGCGATTGCGGCGCTGACGCTGACCGCCTCGATCAGTCTGATCCTGCCGCTGGCGGTGCGTCGCGTCGTCGATGGGTTTCAGCAGGGCGCGCAGCTGCTGGACCAGTATTTCACTGCGGCCCTGGTGATCGCGGCGCTGCTGGCACTGGGCACGGGCGCGCGCTATTACCTTGTGACCCGGTTCGGCGAACGCGTTGTGGCCGACATCCGCAAGGCGGTGTTTGACCGCGTTCTGGGCATGAGCCCGTCATTTTTCGAACGTATCCTGACCGGCGAGATCATCAGCCGGATCACCACCGACACCACGCTGATCTTGTCTGTGATCGGCTCCTCCGTCTCGGTTGCGCTGCGCAATGTGCTGATCCTGGTGGGCGGCATGGCGATGTTGCTGTTCACCTCGGCCAAGCTGACCGGGTTGGTGTTGCTGGTGGTGCCGGCGGTTGTGGTGCCGATCATCGTGCTGGGCCGCCGCCTGCGGGTATTGTCGCGGGAAAACCAGGACTGGATCGCCAGTTCGTCGGGCTCGGCGTCCGAGGCGCTGCTGTCGGCGCAGACCGTGCAGGCCTTTACCCACGAGGCACAGACCCGTGCCGCTTTCGCCGATGTGACCGAGAAAAGTTTCGCCGCCGCGCATAAACGTATCTCGACCCGGGCGGTGATGACGGTGATCGTGATCTTCCTCGTCTTTGCAGGCGTCGTTGGCGTGCTGTGGGTGGGCGCGCGCGATGTGCGGCTGGGCGAAATGTCGGTGGGCGAACTGGTGCAGTTCGTGATCTATGCGGTGATGGTCGCAGGCTCGGTTGGGGCGCTTTCGGAAATCTGGGGCGAAATCCAGCGCGCGGCGGGTGCGACGGAACGTCTGGTTGAATTGCTGTCGGCCGAAGACAGCGTGCAGGATCCCGCGCATCCGGTGCCGCTGCCGATGCCCGCGCGCGGCGAGTTGCTGTTTGATGATGTCAGCTTCCACTATCCGTCGCGGCCCGAAACATCGGCGCTGGACCACGTCACGCTGCATATCGCCCCCGGGGAAACCGTGGCGCTGGTCGGGCCGTCGGGCGCGGGCAAGACCACGGTCATTCAGCTGATCCAACGCTTCTGGGATCCCGAGACTGGCCGCGTGACGCTGGACGGTTATGACCTGCGTGATCTGGCGCGGCATGATTTCCGTCATGCCATCGCGCTGGTTCCGCAAGACCCGGTGATCTTTGCCGCCTCGGCGCGCGAAAATATTCGCTTCGGTCGCCCCGACGCCACCGATCATCAGGTCGAAGAGGCCGCCCGTGCAGCACATGCCTATGACTTCCTGTCGGCGCTGCCGCAGGGCTTTGACACCTATGTCGGTGAACGCGGTGTGATGCTGTCGGGCGGGCAGAAACAGCGTATCGCGATTGCGCGCGCGATCTTGCGTGATGCACCGGTGCTGTTGCTGGACGAGGCGACCTCGGCGCTGGATGCAGCGTCCGAACGCGAGGTGCAGTCGGCGGTCGAACGTCTGGCCGTGGGGCGCACGACGATCATCGTCGCGCACCGTCTGGCGACCGTGAAAAAGGCCGACCGGATTGTGGTGTTCGACGAAGGCCGGATCGTGGCGCAGGGCACGCATGATGCGCTGGTCGCCGAGGGCGGGCTCTATGCCGAACTCGCGCGGTTGCAATTCACCTCTGGCGCCGCAGTCTGAGCGGGATCGGGCGCAGGAGGGAAACGCGGTCAATTTTCCCCTGTCTCGCGTTATCCAAATGTTGCACCCTCTGACCAGAGTGCTGCGAGCCCGTTTGTCGGGCCGTAATATTGGAAGGAGTACACCATGGGTTTGTGGAATTTCGTCAAAGGCGCGGGTAAGTCGCTGTTCGGCTCGAAAGCCGAAGCTGCCGAGGCACCGAAGGAAGAGGTGCTGAAAGCCGAACTGAAAGACCTTGGTCTGAACACCGATGGCGTCGAGCTGACGGTCGAAGGCGATAAGGTCGTGGTTTCGGGCAAGGCGATTGATGCCGAGACCAAGGAAAAGATCATCCTTGCCGTTGGCAACGTTGACGGGGTGGCCTCGGTCGAAACCTCGCATGATGATGACACGGCTGATGCGGTGTTCCACACCGTTGAAAAGGGTGACACGCTGTCGGCGATTGCCAAGAAGACGCTGGGCAATGCCAACCGCTACATGGAAATCTATGAGGCCAACAAGCCGATGCTGACCCACCCGGACAAGATCTATCCCGGGCAGGTGTTGCGCATCCCGGGCGGCAAAGCCTGATCTGAAGACCTGATGCGACGCACGGGCGGCCTGCAGTGCGGGCCGCCCTGTGCATTTTTGACCCGTGCGGCCGCATCTTTTCCAAGCGTCAAGCAGGGCTGTGACGTGACGTTGCACCCCGGCCCTGCCCTTGCCGCAGCGGGGCCTTTTGCCGCATGGTGACCGCAGGCTCGTGGAGGAACGCGCCGAGGGAGGAACCTATGCCGAGATTTGCATCCATCGCGGATCGCGATGCCGTGGAAGCTGAAATGCCGTGGGATGCGCGCGAGCGACCCGTGACGATGTATGATTTTCTGTCGCGCACCAAGGCGGCACATGGCGCCCGTCCGGCGCTGTCGTTTCAGATCACCTCGGGGCCGAAAGACCGCGCCGAGACGCTGAGCTGGACGCAGCTGCATGGGCGCGTGACCCAGGCCGCGAACCTGCTGCGCAAGCTGGGTGTGGGGGAAACCGACACCGTCGCCTATCTGCTGCCGAACTGTCTTGAAACGGCGATCACGCTGCTGGCAGGGTCGGTCGCGGGGATCGTGAACCCGGTCAACCCGCTGCTGGAACCCGAGCAGATCGCCGCGATCCTGCGCGAGACCGGGGCCAAGGTTCTGGTCACGCTCAAAAGCTTCCCGAAAAGTGATATTGCACAAAAGGCGGCCGAGGCGGTCAAGCACGCACCCAATGTGCAGACCGTGCTGGAAATCGACCTCAACCGCTATCTGAGCCCGCCGAAAAGCCTGATCGTGCCCTTCATCCGGCCGAAAACCCCGATCAAACATCATGCGGACGTGTTCAATTTCAATGCCGAAGCGGCCAAGATGCCCGGCGACAAGCTGATGTTTGCGGATTCGACGGGGGATCGGGTGGCTGCCTATTTCCACACCGGCGGCACCACGGGCATGCCCAAAGTGGCGCAGCATAAATATTCCGGGATGATCTATAACGGTTGGCTGGGCGGCAAATTGCTGTTTGACGAAACCGATGTGATGATCTGTCCGCTGCCGTTGTTCCACGTCTTCGCGGCCTACCCGATCCTGATGTCGGCGATTGCCTCGGGGGCGCATGTGGTCTTGCCGACGCCTGCGGGCTATCGCGGCGATGGCGTGTTCGACAACTTCTGGAAGCTGGTCGAACGCTGGCAGGTGACCTTCCTGATCTCGGTGCCGACCGCGATTGCCGCGTTGATGCAGCGCCCGGTCAATGCCGATATTTCCAGCCTGCGGACTGCGATTTCCGGCTCGGCGCCGTTGCCAGTCGAACTGTATAATCGCTTCAAAGAGGCAACCGGGGTCGAGATTTGCGAAGGCTATGGCCTGACCGAGGCGACCTGCCTGGTCGCGGTGAACCCGGTCGATGGCCATAAGAAAGTGGGCTCTGTCGGGATTCCGCTGCCCTATACGCACGTTCGGATCCTGCGCAAAACCAATGGCGCCTTCATCGAATGCGATGTTGATGAGGTCGGCGAGATCTGCGTGGCCAACCCCGGCGTGTTCGAAGGCTCGACCTATACCGAGGCCGACAAGAACCACGATCTGTTCGCCGAAGACCGCTTCTTGCGGACGGGTGACCTGGGGCGGCTTGATGCGGACGGCTATCTGTGGATCACCGGGCGCGCCAAGGATCTGATCATCCGTGGCGGGCACAATATCGACCCGGCCGAGATTGAAGAAGCGCTGCTGATCCATCCTGCGGTGTCCTTTGCCGGCGCCATCGGCCAACCCGACAGTTTTGCGGGGGAATTGCCCTGCGTCTATGTCGAGCTGGTCGGTGGGGCAGAGGTCAGCGCCGAAGAACTGGCTGCGCATGCCCGCAAACATATCCATGAACGCGCGGCGATCCCGAAACATATCGAGGTGATGGACGAGTTGCCGAAAACCGCTGTCGGCAAGATTTTCAAACCCGAGCTGCGCAAACGTGCCATCACCCGGGTTTTGGATGCGGCGCTGGCCGAGGCCGGGATCGCGGCGCATGTCGTGGCCGTGGTCGAAGACAAGAAACGCGGTCTGGTGGCCCAGATTGCGACTGCAGGCGCGGTTGATGATGATGCGCTCAAGCACAAACTGGGCGAGTTCACCGTCGCCTGGGACTGGGCCAGGTAACGGGGCGCAATAAGGCGGGGCGCGCGGCCCCCCTTGGCCTGCGCCCACTTCATCCCGGGATATTGGGGCTGTGTTGAAACAGGCCCGGGTTTCCGGCTGGCCGAGGCATCCCTGGGGCCTTTGCGGTGACGCGTGGCTTGCGTTTTTGCCAGGCGGCTCCTAAGCCGGGGCAACAATGGAGGGACCGATGGCATTGATTGACGATCTGAAGGCGCGCGCAGGCGGCGTTTGTGAATTTTGTGGCGCGACCGAGGGATTGGCCGTCACCGAGCTGGCGGGCACGGACGAGGCGTTGTTGCTGTGCGAGACCTGCCGCGCCGACGATGCCCCCGAGGCGCATTGGCGCTGCCTGGAAGGCGCTGCGTGGTCGGCGGTCCCTGCCGTGCAGGCCGCCGTTTGGCGCAAGCTTGGGCAGATCGACGCCGCCTGGGCGCAAGAGGCGCGCGAGGGCATGATGCTGGAACCCGAGGTGCAGGCATTGGCCGAGGCCGGGCAGGTGGCGGCGGGTGTCGTGCACCGCGACAGCAACGGCACGGTTCTGGCGCAGGGTGATACCGTGACGCTGATCAAGGATCTGCCGGTCAAGGGCGCGGGCTTCACCGCCAAACGCGGCACTGCCGTGCGCGGGATTTCCCTTGTGGCCGATAACGCCGCCCATATCGAAGGCCGCGTCGAAGGCCAGCGCATCGTGATCCTGACCGAGTTCGTCAAGAAACGGTGATCTTGTCGCGCACGCAGGGGGATTGACGAAACCGTTGCCACGGATCATCTGGCAACGGTTCCCTAATTAGGTCGATCATGCGTCAACCCCTGTCGTAACCCGCTCCTGAACGGCGGTCTTCTCTCTGGTTCAGGACTTCTCATGACTCCCTTTCAGTTTTCTTCCGGCGATCTGATCGCCGATCGTCGTGCCGATTATGCCGAGGGCTTGTTGGCGGCGGGCGAGGCGGCGGCAGCGGCCGATCTGTATGTGCAGGCGCTGGAAATCGCGCCGCAGTGGATTGCCGGCTGGTATCGGCTGGGCGAAATCCGCGCCGATCACGGGCTGGACGGGGCCGAGGCCGCGTTGGACCGGGCACTGCAGCTTGACCCTGCTGATCCGTTCGGCGCGGCGCTGCGGCGCGATCTGCTGCGCGGCCAACCCCTGGCCGACACCATGCCTTCGGCCTTCGTCGAGGCGCTGTTTGACCAATATGCCGGGAATTTCGATCATGCGCTGGTCGAGACGCTGGAGTATCGCGCACCGCAATTGCTGCGTGGTGGGTTGGTGGGGCCCTTTGCGCGGGCGCTGGATCTGGGCTGTGGCACCGGGCTGATGGGCGCTGAATTGCGGGCGCTGGCGGGGCATCTGGAAGGCTGGGACATTTCGGCCGAGATGCTGCGCGAGGCCGAGGCCAAGCAGATCTATGACCGGCTGGAAAAGGCCGATCTGGGCCGCCTGGATCTGCCGACCGCGCGGTGGGATCTGATCACCGCAGCGGATGTGTTCATCTATCTGGGCGCGTTGGAGCAGATCGTCGGCTGGGTCGCGCGGGCACTGGCGCCGGATGGTGTTTTCGCCTTCACGGTCGAACTGAGCGACGACGCGCCGGTCGTGCTGCGCGAAAGCCGCCGCTATGCCCATTCCGAAGCCTATATCCGCGATCTGCTGGAGCAGGCGGGGTTCGCCGCGCAGATCACCCGCGCATCGCTGCGGATGGACCGCGGCGCCGCGATCACCGGGCTGGTGGTGCAGGCCACGCCGGGGGCATCGGGGCTGCGGCGGCAGTCGGATGGCGAGGATATGGCGCTGGCCTGAGGCGGTGGCCCCACGCCTGCTTTGCGTTATGCTGGGCCGAAGCAGGCAAAGGGGATGCGGATGAACTGGCTGGCCTATGAACATTATTTCTATGCGGCCTTGGCGGTGCTGGGCACTGTGGCGGCGGTGTGGCTGGTGCAACTTCTGGCGCATCACGGCAGGCTGGCCGTCCGGCTCAAACGGTTCCGGGGCGTCGCGCCGCCGTTTCTGAACGTGAACGCGATGCTGTTCGGGTTGACGCTGGCCTTTATCGCCAATGACACATGGTCGGCGCGTGATCGGGCGATGGATGCGGTGCTGCGCGAGGCCGACAATCTGCGCAGTTTGCTGGTGCTGGCCGAGGTTCTGCCGCCCGCCGAACAGGACGCGCTGACGGCATCGGTGCGGGCCTATGGCGCGCAGGCGGCAGCAGAATTTGACGCGCTGCGCGCGCGTCAGGTGGCGCCCGGGGCATCGGAGGCTGCGGATGCCATGTTGCGGCTGGTCGCGGCGCCCGGGTTGGCACAGGCGGCAGGTGAAGTGGTGCAGACCGAGATGCTGCGCAAGGTCATGGTGCTGCGCGATGACCGCGATCTGCGCGTTTCGCTGTCGCGCACCCACCTGAACCCGTTGAAATGGCTGGGCATGGCGGCGCTGGGATTTCTGACGATTGTGTCGATTGCCGCAGTGCATCTGGGCGCGATGCGCGCCGGGATGCTGGCGATTGCACTGTTCGCGCTGGCCGCAGCACCCTCGGCCGCGATCGTGCTGGTGCAGGGCAACCCGTTTCAGCAGCCCGCAGCGATTTCCGCGGAACCGATTGTGGAGGCGGTGCGGTAGAGCGCCCTTCCAAAGCAAACTGGCCTTGGAAGGGCAATGAGGTTTAACGCGTGAACTTCTTGTATTTCACGCGTTTGGGTTCTGCAGCATCCGCGCCGAGGCGGCGGATTTTGTCTTTCTCGTAATCCTCGAAGTTGCCTTCGAAGAATTCGACATGGGCATCGCCTTCGAACGCCAGAATGTGCGTGCACAGCCGGTCAAGGAAGAAGCGGTCGTGCGAGATGATCACCGCACAGCCGGCGAAATCTTCGATTGCGGCTTCCAGGGCTTGCAGGGTCTCGACGTCCAGATCGTTGGTCGGTTCGTCAAGCAGCAACAAGTTGCCGCCCGATTTCAGCAGTTTGGCCAGGTGCACGCGGTTGCGTTCCCCGCCCGACAGCAGGCCGACTTTCTTTTGCTGGTCGCTGCCCTTGAAGTTGAACGCGCCAACATAGCTGCGGCTGGCGATGGTCGCATCGCCCAGCGTGATAAGTTCTGCCCCGCCCGAGATTTCATCCCAGACGGTCTTGTCGGGGTCGAGCGAGTCGCGCGACTGATCGACGAACGACATTTTCACGGTGTCGCCGATTTCGATGGTGCCTTCATCGGGTTTCTCATCGCCGACGATCATCTTGAACAGCGTCGATTTCCCCGCGCCGTTCGGCCCGATCACACCGATAATGCCGCCCGGCGGCAGGGTGAACGACAGGTTTTCGATCAGCAGCTTGTCGCCCATGTGTTTCTTCAGGCCGCTGACCTCGATCACCTTGCCCCCCAGACGCGGGCCGTTCGGAATGACGATCTGGGCCTTGCCAACCCGGTCCTTGATGCTTTCGTCCGCCATTTTTTCATAGGCCGAGATCCGGGCCTTGGATTTCGCCTGACGGGCCTTGGCACCGGCGCGGATCCATTCCAGCTCTTTTTCCAGAACTTTCTGCTTGGCTTTGTCCTCGCGGGCCTCTTGCGCCATGCGCTTGGCCTTCTGTTCCAGCCATGCGGAATAGTTGCCCTCGTAGGGAATGCCGCGGCCGCGTTCCAGTTCAAGGATCCAGCTGGTGATGTCATCCAGGAAGTAACGGTCGTGGGTGACGCACAGGATCGTGCCCTTGTATTCGATCAGGTGCTTTTGCAGCCAGGCGATGGTTTCGGCGTCCAGGTGGTTGGTCGGTTCGTCGAGCAGCAGCATGTCGGGCGCTTCGAGCAGCAGTTTGCACAGCGCGACGCGGCGGCGTTCCCCACCCGACAGGTTGGCGACATTGGCGTCATCGGGCGGGCAGCGCAGGGCCTCGAGCGCGATATCGACCTGGCTGTCCAGATCCCACAGGTTTTCAGCGTCGATTTCGTCTTGCAGACGCGCCATTTCTTCGGCGGTCTCGTCGCTGTAGTTCATCGCCAGTTCGTTATAGCGCTCCAGCTTGGCGGTCTTGTCGGCCACGCCTTCCATCACGTTTTCGCGCACTGTCTTGCTGTCGTCCAGCTGCGGTTCCTGCGCGAGGTAGCCGACCTTGGCACCTTTCGCGGCCCAGGCTTCGCCCTGGAAATCCTTGTCGATGCCCGCCATGATCTTCAGCAGGGTGGATTTACCCGCGCCGTTGACGCCGACGACGCCGATCTTGACGCCGGGCAGGAAGTTCAGCCGGATATTCTCAAAGCATTTCTTGCCGCCGGGATAGGTCTTCGAGACACCATCCATGTGGTAGACATATTGATAGGACGCCATCGGGAAACCTCGTTCGCGGATATGTGGAGTTGGCGCCTATGTAGGCGAAATAGGGGGGCAGGGGAAGGGGCGGGGGCTGCGTTTCGGCTGTGATACGTGGCGCTGAGTGTATTCCGCCCGGCATGTCGCACGGCCGGGGCCGGTGGCGGGCATGCGTTCGGCAGATTCGCTGCCCGTGTCTGTCGATCAGGGCCGATTCCCGGTGCGCTCGCCCGCAGGCGATGCCGGGTGATCACGCACAAGCCCCGTATGCTCACATCTGATCGCAAACTTCTGATCGACGCATCAGCAGACGACGGGGCATGAGGCAATTTTTGGGGGGGCGGCCCGGGGGGCAAAGCCCAATATTTCCTGAGGAAAACGGCTTTGTGTCAGTGATTTGACAATTTCAATACTGCAAAAATGCACACTACGCGGTTCATTCTGGCATCTATTATGTTTTGGCGCGCAGATCTATCTCTCTCTCATCGAAGGTCGAACGGGCCAGACGCCCTGACCACGAACCAGATACCGAGAGCATAGGAGATTAACATGCGTACCTCGACCATCACTCTGAGCCTGATTGCCCTGCTTGCTGCGGGCGCGGCTTCCGCCCAAGCGATCAGCCCGGCCCAACTGCAACTGGCTGCCCGTCTGGGCGTTGACGCCTCGCAGTATTCGATGAGCCAGCTTGTCGCGCTGAACATTGCCAAAAGCGACGATAACCGCGCCGCGCCGTTCAGCCTGACCCCCGTGGGCGAAGCTTCGGGGACGACCGCTGGCGACCGTCAGCTGGCTGCGCAAGCCGGTGTGAATGCCGCTAACTACACCACCGCCGAGCTGGTCGCGCTGAATGATGCGCTGCGTGCGGGCAAGTTCGACGCGGCCGAGGCGATCATCTCGCATGGTGGCAAGGATCGGACCGACACGATCACCGCCGGGCGCGCGCAATTGGCCGCCCAAGCCGGTGTGAACGCTGCGGATTACACCGTCGCCCAGCTGGTGGCGATGAGCCCCCGCACCAGCGACTGATCGCACCGCGATCTGGCACTGCAAAAGGGCGGCCTTCGGGCCGCCTTTTTATGTGCGCTGTGCAGGGCGGCTGCGGCGGACGGCGGGGCAATGGGGCGCGGGCACATATGCAAAAGGCGGCCCGAGGGCCGCCTTCAATGTCGAATCTGTAAAACAGATCAAGCCAGAGCGAGGTTCGTTGCCGACTCGCGGCCGTCACGGCCTTTTTCCAGATCGAAGGTCACAGCTTGACCGTCGTTCAGGCCACGCAGGCCAGCACGCTCAACAGCCGAGATGTGAACGAAGATGTCTTTGCCGCCGTTTTCCGGGGCGATAAAGCCGAAGCCTTTGGTGGTGTTGAACCATTTCACGGTGCCGTTGGCCATCGTGTGTCTCCTTTAATATGCTGCCCGCAGAAGTGCGGCAGCCCGGCTCAGTCACGTCAAAATCGCGAACTGGAGCCCAAAGGAGCAGATCGTCGAAAGATAGCGTCTCGCTCGTCCCATATGCCCCCGAATGGCGCAAATTGCAAGGGTGAGCTTGGCCAAAGCCTGCAAAAGCGGTAAACCAAACGAAAAAGGTTCGTGATGTTACAGCTTCTGCGGCAGTTCTACGAAGGCGACAGCAAGCGGGCCTATGTTTTCCGCTATGTGATTCTCATTTTCGACCTGACCACGATCGGTTTTGTCATCGTGACCTCTTTCTTCGCCCGTCATGCCTGGATCGAAGTGGTTGATGCGCTGATCGGTCTGGTCATTGTGGCCGACTTCACCGCGCGCTTTGCAATTTCGGACCACAAGCTGAAATTCTGGACCCGCCCCGCGACGCTGGCCGATGTGGTGGCGATGGTATCCTTTCTGGCACCGATCACGGGCGAAAGCTTTGGCTTCCTGCGGATCTTGCGCACGCTGCGGCTGCTGCACACCTATCAGCTGATGGCCCGGCTGCGGCAGGATTTCGTGCTGTTTCGCAAGCACGAGGAAGTCATTCTGGCGGGCATCAATCTGGGTGTGTTTCTGTTCATCATGACCGGGCTGATCTATGCCACGCAATACGGCCATAATGACGACATCAAGAACTATGCCGATGCGCTCTATTTCACCGTGACGACGCTGACGACCACCGGCTTTGGCGACATCACGCTGCATGGCACGACCGGGCGGCTGCTGTCGGTGGCGATCATGATTTTCGGCGTCACGTTGTTCTTGCGGCTGGCGCAGGTGCTGTTTCGGCCAACCAAGGTGCGCTACGAATGCCCGAAATGCGGGCTGAGCCTGCATGACGCGGATGCGATCCATTGCAAGCATTGCGGCGCGGTCGTGCATATCGACACCGAGGGGCTGTATTAAGCCCCCCGATGTGCCCGGCCTCAGACGATCCGGCCCCAAAGATCGTATTCGCTGGCCTCTTCGACCTCGACGGTCAGCATGTCGCCCGGTGCCAGATCCTCGAATCCTGCGTCGATGAACAGGTTGCCGTCGATTTCAGGCGCATCGGCACGGGTGCGGCAGGTGGCGCCTTGGTCATCGACCTCATCCACGATGACCTGTTGCAGCGTGCCGATCTTGGCCTCCAGTTTTGCCTCGGAGATGGCCTGGGCCTTTTCCATGAACCGATCCCAGCGGTCTTGTTTGACCTCGGCAGGCACATGGTCGGGCAGGTCGTTGCTGCGCGCGCCCGCCACGTTTTCATATTGAAAACAGCCGACCCGATCCAGTTGCGCCTCGTCCATCCAGTCCAGCAGGGTCTGGAATTCGGCTTCGGTTTCGCCGGGATAGCCGACGATGAAGGTTGAACGCAGAACGATGTCCGGGCAGGTCGCGCGCCAGGCCGCGATTTCATCCAATGTCTTTGCCGCTGCCGCGGGCCGCGCCATGCGGCGCAGCGTGTCGGGGTGGGCGTGCTGGAACGGGATATCCAGATAGGGCAGGATCAGCCCGTCGGCCATCAGCGGGATCAGATCGCGCACATGCGGGTAGGGATAGACGTAATGCAGCCGCACCCAGGCGTCGGTGCCCTGCGCCAACTTGCCCATCTCGCGCGCCAGATCGGTGATATGGGCGCGCACTTCGCCGTCTTTCCAGGGGCTCAGGTCATGCTTGCGATCGACGCCATAGGCCGAGGTATCCTGCGAAATCACCAGCAATTCGCGCACACCCGCATCCAGCAGCTTCTCGGCCTCGCGCAGCACGGCATGGGCCGGGCGGCTGGCCAGTTTGCCGCGCATGTCGGGGATGATGCAGAATTTGCAGTGGTGATTGCAGCCCTCGGAAATCTTCAGATAGCTGAAGTGGCGTGGCGTCAGCTTGACGCCCGTTGCGGGCATCAGGTCGATGAACGGATCCGGCGCGGGCGGCACCGCCGTATGCACGGCGTCCAGCACCTGTTCGTATTGATGCGGCCCCGTCACCGCCAGAACCTTGGGGTGCACCCCGGTAATATACTCGGGCTCGGCGCCCAGACAGCCGGTCACGATGACCCGGCCGTTTTCCTGCAAGGCCTCGCCGATCGCTTCCAGGCTTTCGGCCTTGGCGCTGTCCAAAAACCCGCAGGTGTTCACGATGACCGCATCGGCGCCGGTGTAATCGGGGCTGATGGCATAGCCCTCGGCGCGCAGCCGCGTCAAAATCCGCTCACTGTCGACCAGCGCCTTGGGGCAGCCCAGACTGACCATGCCGATGGTCGGCTGGCCGGGGCGCGGCGCATCATCAAAACGCGCCTTGGGCGCGAGATCGGGGCGGAGGGAGGGCGGATTCTGGCTCATGGGGCGCATATACACTGCGCGCGGGCGACGGGGAAGGTGGGGAATCGGGGCAGCGCTCAGCAGAGGCGGGCCGCGACCTGTAGTGCATGCACGGGTTCGATTTCCCATGAACACGCGGTTTCCCACGCCCAAAGCGCCTGCTGCACAGTTGCGCAGGCAGGGCCAAGACACCCGATGTCGAACTGGGGGTGATCACGTCGGCACTCATCCCAATCAAGAAGGGCGGCACGTCCATCGGCACATCTGACAAGGTTGCCGGGAGTCAGGTCGCCATGAACCACGGCGTGGCGGCCATTTCCCAGTTTGTGCCATGCGCGCCGACAGGTCTCGACAAGATCTGCGGGCATTTTGTCAAGATCCACATCACCGCCCTTGGTTGCAGTCAGAAGATCGCGGGCTGACAGAAACCCCGGCCGTTGCGGCACGTTTTCTGTCAGCCGGTGAAATCGCGAAATTTCACGCCGGATCGAGGGGATGTCACTGGGCAGGAATGCCCGGCCGTGGATGAAGGCTTCGCAGGTCCAGCCGTCCACCAAATACTGACCGCCCGTGCTTTTTAACAGGGTGGGAACGACAAAGCCGGACTGCTGCGCCAGGGCGTGGACTGTGCTCAGCCACGCGATGGCCTCGCGTGAGCGGCGTGTCGATTTGAAAACAAGGTCATGCGGCAGCCCGACCGTTCGAAACGCGAGATTTCGATGCCCGCCAAGCAGTGGCCGGAGTTCCGCCGAAACTCCCCAACAATGGATTGGTGGCTGTTCCTGCATGAAAGCCTCTGGTCCGGTCATGAGCGTTAGGAGTGTGCCAGTCAGGCCATCAGAGTGAAAGAGAATCCACTTTTCTGACCCTGCCAAACGTCACAAAAAACGCCACCGCTTGCACGGTGGCGTTTCGTTTGGTTCCGATCCGGGGCGCCTTAGCGGCGGCGATCACGCCGCGCGCTCATCGGCTGGAAGGCCACGCCGACATGGGCCTCGCAATAGGGCTTGCCGGGTTGGCTCGGCAGGCCGCAGAACCAGAAGTGTTCGGTTGCGGGGTCGCCGATCGGCCATTTGCAGGTGCGCTCGGTCAGTTCCATCAGGCTGATCTTGCGGGCACGTTTCTCGACCTCGCCGACCTTGGCCAGCGCCTCGGGGCTGATTTCATTGGCCGAGGGCTGCGGCGGCAGCGGTTGACCCGCCGGAATGATCTGTTTGCGCAGTGCGGGGGCGGCCGGGGTCGCGGGCATCGGCGTGGGCTCCGGGCGCGGCGCGGCGGGGGCCGCAGGCGCGACGGCCGCCGGTTGCGGCGCGGGTTTAGGTGCCGGCGCGGGTTCGGGCGCGGGGCGCGCAGCGGCGGGCTGCGGCGCGGCCGCCACGGGTTCGGCGCGTTCTGTCGGGGCGTCGCCGCCTGCGGTGCGGTTCGACAGGCCCAGACGATGAACCTTGCCGATCACCGCATTGCGGGTCACCCCGCCCAGCTCTTTGGCGATCTGGCTGGCGGATTGGCCCTCGGACCACATCTTTTTCAGAGTCTCGACGCGTTCATCGGTCCAGGACATGGGCCATCCTTCCACTTAGCGCTACGGCAGTCCGCGCGCAGGTTCTGCTTGCCCCCATTCTAATCGGGACGGGCCGAGATACAAGCTCCGCCCCCTGATTTCAAGCGGTGACGCAAGAAGGCTTTGACAGAAATCTGCGTCCGGGCTACATCGCGCACATGATCACCCGGACCGCCCTTATTGCCCGTCCCCGACGCCGCCGCACCCTGCGCTGACGTCCGATCACCCGTGGCTTCGTGCCACATCCTGCCAAAACCCCTGCGAAACGACGCCCAAAACCGTTGACAGCCCCTTGGGCCTGTTGCACCCCTTGGCCTTCCCTATTGGAGATATGCGATGATCGCTTCCATTCTGCCGACCTACAACCGCGCCCCTCTTGCCTTTGTCAAAGGCGAAGGCTCCTGGCTCGAAACGGCGGATGGCAGCCGATATCTGGACATGGGCGCAGGCATCGCGGTGAACGCGCTGGGGCACGCCAACCCCGAACTGACCGCGGCCCTGACCGAACAGGCGGGCAAGCTGTGGCATGTCTCGAACCTGTATCAGATCCCCGAACAGCAAAAACTGGCCGATCTGCTGGTCGAACATACTTTCGCCGACACCGTCTTTTTCACCAACTCGGGCACAGAAGCCTGCGAACTGGCAGTGAAGATGGCGCGCAAATACTGGTATGACAAAGGCGAGGACCGGACCGAGATCATCACCTTTGAAGGCGCCTTCCATGGTCGGTCTTCGGCGGCGATCGCGGCGGCGGGCTCCGAAAAGATGGTCAAGGGCTTTGGCCCGCTGTTGCCGGGGTTCACCCATCTGAAATGGGGCGACCATGAGGCCCTGCGCGCCGCCGTGACCACCAAGACCGCCGCGATCCTGATCGAGCCGGTGCAGGGCGAGGGCGGCATCCGCCCGGTGCCCGACCAATGCCTGAAGGGCCTGCGCGATCTGTGCGATGAAACCGGCGCGTTGCTGATCTTTGACGAAGTGCAATGTGGTGTTGGCCGCACCGGCAAACTGTTCGCGCATGAATGGGCGGGCGTCACCCCCGACATCATGATGGTCGCCAAGGGCATTGGCGGGGGCTTCCCGATCGGCGCGGTGCTGGCCACCGAAGACGCCGCGTCTGGCATGG
>JAQTYE010000189.1 GCA_028749255.1 Paracoccaceae bacterium
GCGGACCGTAGGGATGATGATCTTAAGGCGATCTTTGCGGAAGTTTCAGGCGATCTGCAGAACATCGAGACATTGACCGATCGGCGCGATCCACAACGGGTGGCCGAGCAGTTGCAGCTATCGCTATCCAGATCCACGAGAAAGATCGAAGCACATTTCGTCCGGCTGTCGGACGTGCGAGGTAAAAGCCAATTGTCGTTGGACACCTTGGACCGGTTATGGACGCTAGCCGCTGCCATCCGTTTGTGTCAGGAGGCAGCGGTTCAGGCGTTGTTCGCCGCAGATGAATTGGAAGTGGCGGAACATCTCGGCCTCGTCGAAATGGAACGGCAGATTTCCCTGATGGGAGCGGTAAGCCCCGATGTGTTGAGCAGGATGATCGGTCGGGGAGACCAAGACCCTCTGACGATGTTCGCCACACGTAAGACTGCGCTTGCTCGGGCAAATATCTTGGCAGAAGGGTTGAAGGGCAGCGTCCACACTTTGGCAGGTCAGGTAAGCACCGCGAAGGCACTGCGATCCGAAGGGATCAGCGGACTGCAATACCTGCGGGAAGCTCAGTCTGCCCAAAATACCCCGTTCCTGTGTCTTTTACCCAGCATCTGAGAGATCTTCGAGGCCCTGTTGGCAGTCCGCTTTGGGCCGATCAGGTCGATACGGCGGCACGGGCCTCAAGAAAGGCCCGCCGCGCCGCCGTATGACTGCTTCGAGCCCAAAATGGCGAATGCTGCGGTTTCTACAAATGGCTGTTCTCATGCTCGCTACAGAATTTCCGATCTCGACCACGTCGCGATATGCGTATTGGTCAAGAGATTTTCTCCGTCCCGCCCAAGTTATGGCAACTTTACAGGACGTTCTTACCTGAGTTGAGAAAAGTGAGATAGCGACATGACACACCGCCTAATCCATGCAGGACTGATCGCGCTTGGCGCCGCAGTGATCCCGGCTCAGGCATTTGCGGCAAATTTCGGATTTGTGAGATGGCCAGATTATCTGGACGCCTATATCTTTTTATTGATGATCCCGGTGGCAATCGGTTTCATTTGGCTGAAGATGACATTGCCGAAGGGCATGTCTTTGTTGCAAGTTCCCAAGGAACAACGCACCAAATCGATGACCTTTGTCGGTTACCTGACAATGGCCGCGTTGATTTCGCTTATGGCATTGATCTTCATCGGCATGGGGCTTCAACGCTTTGCAGAGCTCTAAGCGCAGGACAGCTCCTACGCGGCGGGATGAACCCCGCTCCACATAGTGTGTGTTCTTAACCCGCGCTTTGCGTGGAACATGGACGCCCGCTGAGAAATCGGCGGGGGTTCAATCTTTCCAACTGTTCGCGATTGGGTTGGTGTTGGAACGAGGTTGATGGAAATCGTGCTCGTTTTGACTTTGGCTCTTCGCCCGGGCGTATCCAAATGGGCTGAAGGGCCATCGAGGCGCCAAAGAGTATGCTTATCCTGCCGCTGTGAAAATTGCCCACAAGCGGCCATTCGCGGGCTCACGGCGAGGGTCCGCAAAGTCCGCATCAGCGACATTCGCCCCGGATTTTTCTGCACAATGCCACGACCGACCGCTTTGGGGAAGCTGCACCGCAGCGGCGACGCATGCTCGACCGGCGGCTCTGGGCCGGACACGTCGATCCACATCCGACCGGCGCGCCCAAGCCCAGTGTCCGCTTCCTGCCGCCTAGCCGCCGCCAGGGGACACCCACGACCCCGGAGCCGCCCTCCAGAGCCTCACCATTCCGGCTTCTGTTCAACCGGCAACCGGGGAAGACGGACGATCGCCGTGGCCATCTGGCTCAAAAGCGACACCTCGGAATAGCGCTCGCTGGTGATATCCGCGCCCTTATGACCAAGGATGTCCTTACGCAGCGCCTCGGTCACCCCATCGGTCCGGCCAAGCTGGGTGGCGACATAATGGCGAAAGCTGTAGAACACCTTGCCATCCGGATTGCCGTCGAGCCGGTTCTGCACCAAGAGCCGAAAGCGATAATCGATCTTGTCGCCGAATTTCACGCCCTCTTTTCCCGGGTTCAGATCGGGGAAAAGATCGGCATCGGGGCCAGCCTCTGCCAGCCTCACGCGGGCCAGATCGACCAGCCCCAGATCGATCAGCTGCGGATGCAGCGGCAGAGTCCGATGCGATGAGGGCGTCTTCAGCCCGCGATTGGCGTTGGGTGCGATCTGCATCGCCGGGACGCCATCGATCTCGACGATTTCCGCAGCCTTCAGCCCGGCGATCTCTTCGCGTCGTGCCCCACTCAGCGCCGCGACCAGGGGCAACCAGTAAAGCCCGTCGCGGGTGACTTTGGGCCCCTCTTCCTGCCATTTCTGTTTTGGCTTATTGCCCTGCCAGACCGGATGCGCGAACAGGTGCTGCACATCCGCCGCCGTGAAGGCCGAGCGGTCGTCGCGGTCGCGCGTGGTTTTGCGCGGACGCAACGAGCCAAGATCAATCTGCATCACATTGGCAAAGCCTTCCGAGCGCGCCTTGGTTAGAAGCTGGCCGAGATAGTCGAGATTGCGCCCGATCGTGGTTGCGGACAGGCCCGTTGCCTTCCCCTTGGCCTCACTCAGGATCTGACGCAGCGGTTTGTCGCGATCTTTCGGCGATTTGCGATAGCTCACCGGCAAGGCATGCAGCACGTCGACGAATTTCGAGACATGGGCCTGCCGCAGATCGCGGATATCCGTGATGCCGGTCGCCTCAGCGAAGAGCTCGAACACCCGCGTCATCTGGGTGATCATCTGTCCGGAAAGCCCCTGCCGACGCTTTTGCTCCATCAGGCGCAGAGTCAGCGCGGAAATCGCCGGATCGTAATCCGTTTCCGGCTCCTTTGAGGGCGCGACCGCCACGGGTGGCGCTGGATCGGAAGCGGGATCGCCTTGCCCCCGCGCCAGCGCAGAGGCAAGACCCATCGCCTCGTCGAAAGAGCGATCCCCTTTCAGGCTGGTCAACAGCGCCGCCGCCCGGCCCTGATACCAGATCTGGCGGCCCTGCATGAACTCCATCGTCGAGACATCCTCGCGCCCGAGCGCCTGCCGCATCGCCTTCAGCGCGCGACTATTGCCGTATTGCCCGGGTGGATGGGCATAGGCTTGGCTTTCCATATCGAGACAGGCCTCGACCGCTCCCACCTCGGAGGGCGTGTGCCCTTCGGTCAAAAGTCCAGCGATGTCGTCCTCGGACAGATCGCGGGCCGAGGCCCCGCGCTGCGACATGAACATCAGCGCCTTGCCCATCGCCCAATCGGCGCTTCGCTCACGTTGCCAAGCGTCGGATTCGGGCGCGTCAGAGGCGGCCGCGCGGCGCAATTCGATGGCGTGCAGCTCTTGCTCGATCACCGCGCGCAACAATTTACGCGCCTCTTCCTTGCTCAAGCCCACTTCTGCCATGCGGTCGAAAATCCTTACGCTTTCGGCGTTTACGATGACGGCGAGACGGCGGGCGATCAAGGGGTCATTGGTGCGCAGGCTGATTTGCATCATTCCGCCGCCCAACGAGGAGGGCAGTCGCTTGCGCCAAGCATAGGTCGCGCCACGGCGCAGGATGTTGTTGTGAAGTCCCATGGTGGTGGTCTCCCGGTTGGAGGCCACTGACCGGCTCGAAAAACACTCCGCGAGGTGTCACATGTGTGACACTCACGTGCTACTCACCCCTCAAAGGGTGAATTGCCAAACGAGATCAATATCTTGAGAAAGTTTGGCTCCGGCGGTAGCAGCCATTTGGTCGTCTTGGTAGTTCCCACGTTGCCTTGATTGTTCACATTAAGCCATTGAATAGAAACGTATTGTTTTCCCGCTGACTCTTGCAAAGCCCCGACCGTTCCACGATATTTCGTTAGTAGGAATTGAGTAGGGATGTGGCGGGATGGCATACGACAAGGGGCGCTTGAACGCAAAACAGGTCGAAGCAACGGACAAGCCGGGGCACCATGCCGACGGCAAGGGACTATACCTGCAAGTGTCGAAGTGGGGCACGAAATCATGGGTCTTCAAGTTCACGCTTGGCGGTCGGACGCGCGGCATGGGGCTAGGCCCGATTGACGAACTGTCGTTGAAGAAGGCGCGCGAAGAAGTCGAACGGTTGCGCGTGATGGTTCGCGAAGGCCGCGACCCAATCGAAGAACGCGCCGAACAACGCCGCAAGTTGAAAGCGAAATACGAAGACGATGGCGGCAAGGTCATGCTGTTCAAGGACGCTATCGCCAAGGCACACGCCCGCAAAGAAGGTGAGTTTAGCAGCGAAAAGCACCGCAAGGACTGGCGTAGCAGCTTGGACGCCTACGCCGTGCCGACGCTTGGAAACATGGACGTTGCCCACATTACGCACCAAGACGTGTTGCGCGTCCTAAATCAGCCCGTTGACGAAGCAGGCGGCACCCTGTGGGAAACGAAGACCGATACCGCAACCCGCCTTCGCGGTCGCATTGAAAGCGTTCTGTCTTGGGCAACCGTGTCGGGCTTTAGAACAGGCGACAATCCGGCGCGTTGGGCTGGCAACCTGAAAGAACTCTTGCCGAAGCCTTCCAAGGTTTCGAAGGTCACGAAACAGCCCGCGCTTTCGCAAGCCGATTTCCCGAAGTGGTTTGCCGAACTGCGAAAGCTTCGGGGCATGGCAACCCGTTGCCTAGAATTTGCCGTCCTATGTGCGTCGCGGTCGGGCGAAGTTCGGGGCGCAACTTGGGATGAAATCGACCTAGACGCCCGCATTTGGAAGATACCGGGCGCAAGAATGAAGATGGAACGCGACCACCGCATTCCGTTGTCCGACGAAGCCGTTGCGCTGTTGAAGGCAACCCCGCGCGTGTCCGGTTCGCCATATGTGTTCCCCGCCGTTCGGGGCGGTGCCCTGTCCGATATGTCGTTGTCAGCGACCATGCGCCGTATGCAGGAAGCCGCAACGAAGAACGGCGGCAAGGGATGGATTGACCCCGATAGTGGGCGTCCTGCGGTGCCCCACGGGCTGCGTTCGACCTTCCGCGTGTATTGTGCAGAGCGTGGCGTCGATAGGGACATGGCGGAACTTTGCCTCGCTCATTCGGTCGGTTCATCCGTGGAGCGCGCTTACCAGCGTTCGGATATGGTCGAACGCCGCCGCGCTTTAATGTCGGAGTGGGCCGCGTTCTGCCACGGCAAGGAAACCGCCGAAAATGTTGTTTTGCTGCGGGGGGCGATGTAATGATTGCCGCGAAGAAGCGACGTAAGCCGCAATACAACAGAGAAGTTGCCGCAAAAGCCGCGAACGATATTCGCGCTTTCCGCTTCGCGACGATTTACGACGCTGTTGACCAATATTTTCCAGAATTGACGGGCACATTGGGGCGAAACTATAATCCCGCCGACCGCCGTAAGGATTTTGCAACATACATATTTGAAGATTTGAAGGCAGGTCCGAAGTCGCTTCATGTGTTCTGGGCGTTGGCTGATTTTAGCAAGCGCCAAAATCGTCAAAGAAAGCACCAACGCAATGCTGAATTAATCAGCCGCTTTATGTCGAAATAGGTCTTTGTCCGATCATGTGGGGGTGAAACTTTCCCCCCTCGCTTTGATAGCAAACACAAGAATACGCTGGCAATACCTAGGGCTATCAGATGCCCAAAGGATAGCCGCCATGAACGCACATAGCCCGACCCCCGCCGCGCCGAACTACGTTCGCCCGAAAGATACCTGCCACCAGCTTGGCGGAATGGGGTTAAGCACCCTGTATGCCCACATGGACAGGGGGCTTTTCGTCAAGCCGATTGCCCTGTCGCGACGCTTCGTTGTTTTCCCGCAAGAAGAAGTGACCGCTATTATCAACGCGCGGATGGCCGGAAAGACTGACGAAGAAGTTCGCCAGCTTGTCGCCGAACTTATGGAAAAGCGCCGCGCATAAAATGGCGGACATATGTTCCGCCAACTTCCGCAGCAAAATAAAACAAAAACAATAGCTTGATAGACGGCATGGCTTTCTGTGCCTGATTTACTCATGCGCTACTAACAGGCCCGAAG
>JAQTYE010000190.1 GCA_028749255.1 Paracoccaceae bacterium
CAGCCTCAGCCCTGCCCGCACCACATCGCTGGCCGATCCGTAGCGCCCGGCCTGCACCTGCGTGTCGATGAACGTGGTGAAATGGTCCCCGAGGGACACGGACGTATTGCGGGCCATCGCTGCCCCCTTCCTGTTCTAAGCAGATCCTCAGCATATACCAATAAGTACCAAGATGCAATCTAGGCACTGTCGATGCCAGCGGTCGCGCTGACCGCGACCGCAAGCGGCGCAGGGGGCTTTGCCCCCGGTGCGTGCCGCACCTTGTTCCCTTCCCCCGAACCCCCATCCCTCGCGCGCACACATGCGCGAAATCGTCCGTTCGGCCCACAAGGGGCCTCACGTCCGATGGTCAAAAACTACACAGGCGGTCGGTCGCCAGCGCTTTGATCCGCGCTCCCGACCGCCTGTGCATTTTTCGCCCTAAATAAGATTGAGAAAGGGAAACATGCTAAGTCATTGATTTATATAGACCGGCATCGAGAAACCTTACTCGATGTATCGAGAAACCTTACTCGATACATCGAGTAAAAATGATGGCAAAACCTCTTGATCGGTCAAGAATCGGCCTCTAGAATGATCCACAAGAAGTTACCCGAAAACCTCTCGGTTGATCGATCAAAACCTACTCACAACAACACGGGAAACCCCTTGTGAAACAAGAAGACAAAACCGTTCCCGACACGAGAAATAGACAGGTCAAAACTCAAGTGACGGAGTTTGACCTGCGGTCCCTGCCGTTCAAGCCAGATTCCAACCCCTTCATGGAGAACGGGGCAGAGATCAGGACGAAGACAAAGACCGTGCGCACGCGCAGCGCTCCCCGCGATATGATGGACCCGAACACAGGTGAGATCGTGGGATCGTCCATCATCCACACCATCGAAGAGCGCGACGAAGCCCACTTCGTGAAGGTGTTCGCTGAGGGTGTTAGGGCCGCGTTCGATCTAACGAAAACTGGGTTCCGCGTCTTCCACGCTGTGCTGCTGGAATACCAAAAAGCCAAGATGACGGGGGGATTTTCGGACAGCGTTCGCCTCTACTGGTTCGGGGAAGGCCTTGAGGGCCGATCCATCGGCATGTCGAAATACACCTTCAACAATGGTCTCAAAGAGCTCCTAGAGAAGCAGTTCCTGTTCCCTCGATTCCCGAACGAATATTGGGTTAACCCCGCCCTGTTTTTCAAAGGTGATAGGGTCGCCTTTCTCAAGGAATACAGGCTTCGTCCCGCCCTGCCGCCCGCAAGTCAGCCTTCATTCCCTGGCATAGAGCCCGATCTGCCTGCCGCAAAGGTGACGGAGTGATGCCCGCCGCGCACCATTGCGCAAGTGATGCCATGCAACGGCATGCAAGCCCATGAAATACAGCGCAGGACAGGCCGCGAAAGCATGTGGCGTATCAACGGCCACCATCACGCGGGCACTCAAAAGTGGGCGAATTTCCGGTCAAAAGGACGATTCCGGCGCGTGGAGGATTGACCCGGCAGAGTTGCACAGAGTGTTCCCCCCCCTTGCACAGCAAGAGGATGCTGCTCCATCATCGCAAGGAACTGCAAGTAGCGATGCACTACCCGCGCAAGCCCTCGAACATGAGGTGAGATTGTTGCGTGAGGCCCTAGACGACGCGCGGCATGAACGGGATCGGTGGCGGGAGATGGCTGAACGTCTGTCCCTCGCCCCGCCCAGATCGAGCGAGCCGGAACCGGGATTCTGGGGCCGCTTGTTCGGGAAAAGATAGCCCTCCGCGCCGCTGGCGCGGGGATCACGGCCGAGGGGCAGGCTATGGCCTCCGGCGCGGCAGAGCCTCCCCCGCCTCTAGGTTGGCACCGGGCGGGGGAGGGCGAGCCTCCATCAAAGGTTAGAATGATGACGACTCACAATACCCACGGTAGCGCCTCCCTCGAGGTGATCATAGGCGACCTGCGCGAGACGGCGCAGGTCGTAGGCCAAGCGCTCGACGCCACCTTGGACGCATATCTTGCAAGCTGCGAACTGGCGGGACGGGCGATCACGCCCGACGAACTCGGGCTGGCACCCGGCACCCCTGCCGCCGCCTATTTTTGGGGGCTGCATGACGAGGCAACAGCCGAGATCGAGCAGCGCACCGCGGCGTTGTCGACGCGCGTTGCGCGGGCAATCCAGCTCGTGGTGCTGTGCACCGGGTGCGTGGGCCTTTGGGCGGTGGCAGATGCTCAAGCGCAGGACCTGAGCGGAGTTGATCGAGTGATGCGCAAGGGCGCAGTTCCCACTACTGCCTGCGCCCGCCCGGAGCGGATCTTCGTGACCGGCCCAGACGGCGGAAAACCCGTGCTTGGGGCTGACTCTCTAGTGGACGCGCTACGGGCAGAGACGGCCGCGCGGGCGGTCCTCGATGCCGGCACATGCACCTGCGATATGTGGATGCCTCCGTGGGATGCAGCGGTGGCGGTCTATTACGAGCAATACGCCAGCCTGTCCGAGGCTGAGACTTTCACCGCGACAGAGAACATCAGAACGCGCGCGCGCCAGGTGACAGATCAGGCGCGAAAGCTGTGTCTTGCAGAGGGGTGGCGGTAATGGGTTTGGTGAGTGCATGGGTCGATACAGCTCAAGGGCAGCTCGATGGCGTGTCTGCCTCCGCGTTCGGCTCCATCGTCGGGGGCGCAGGCGCGCTGATTTCTGCATCCGCAACTCTCGCAGCGGTGCTGTTGGGCGTGAACATGGTCCTGCAATATCGCCCGATGGGCGCAGGCGATGTTCTGGTGCGGGTAATGCGGCTGATCCTGATCGCTACGGTCGGCCTATCATGGGGACAATTTTCAACGATCACAGGTATGGTGCAGTCAGGAATGGACGCAGTAGCGGCAGGGCTGTTGTCCGAGACCAGCCCAGGCACCAGCCTAGCCAGTGCCGTTGACGCCCTAATTAGCCAGATTTCCGACGCTGCGAACGCGGCACTAGAGCCACTGAGCTGGATGGCGGGGGCGCTCATGAGCGTGCTCGTCACCGTCGCTCTCAGCTTTATCGGCGCAGGCGTCGCACTGGCCCTGATTTTCGCCTCAGTGATGGTGACGGTCTATCTCAGTATCGCCCCGGTTTTTGTGTTCATGCTGTTCTTCGAGGCAACCAAAGACCTGTTCCAACGGTGGCTGCAGGGGTTCATCTCCTATGCCCTGTATCCTGTCGTAATTGCGGGAGTTCTCGGAGGTCTGGTGCGCGTCGTGCGAGCGTATCTGGACACTCTGTCAACCGGCGATGCCTCGGCCTCGATCAGCGGCTTCATCCCGTTTTTGTCCGTTCTGGTGGTGATGGGGGCAACGATTGTTCTGATCCCCTCTGTCGTGTCCGGACTGACTGGCATGATCGGGATCTCCGGACCGATCGCCCCGTTCCGCGAAACGGCGAGGCTCATGCGTGACACGTCCCGGACCATGCAACAAGCCGCGCGCAGTATGATGGGCCGGGGTAGCAGCTCGACCGGCTCGGCTGCCCCCCCGGCTGCAACAGGAGGACAACCAGCGAAGGTCGCATCGCTCGCCGGAAAAATCGCGGCGCGGAACGCTAAATACTGACGGCAGCCCCCGCCCGCCCGCTCGGATACAGAGCGGGCTGTAGGGCGGGCGGGGGCGGATCACTGGGGCAGGATGATGGCAGACACACCCGACGACGATCTCCCACTGGCTGAGCGCGTGGAAGCCGTGCAGCGCCGCGCTGAGGAGGCTGGTTTTGGGCCTCGGTCAACGACGCCCCTCGACGACAAGGCCTTCATGGACTCGATGTGGGACGAGGACGATGCGCCATGAAGATCTGGAAACCCTCCCTGCCGGTATTGTTGGGTATTGCACTGGTGCTGATCGTCGCCGCCGCGCATCACGTCCAAGGCAAGCGTGAGCGTGAAATTTGCGGGCAACTGGCACAGGATGTTGCGGCTGGAACCCTGCCGGTGGACCGCTATATGGCAACCCGCTGCAAGGCCGCACTCCTGCCTGCGGACATTTTGCCGTAACGCCAGATGGCAGTTACCAGTTGTCGCTTGCCAGTTGGCAAGGCGAACCTGATCCGCCCGCTTGCCGCCCCCAAGATTTGAAAAATGTGCCCCTTCCCCGGAACGGGGCGAACATGATAATTTGGCCGGAAGGACAAATTGTCTAGTGAGTGCACATTTTTCAAATCTTGGGGGGTTTCAGTGCCTGACGTTGAGGATGACGAACGCCGAAAGCTGAAACGAGGCGGCGGGACATACAGACCCCCGAAACGGTTCGCCATCCTGCGGATCAAGAAAATCTCTGGGGCCGGAGGCACCGGGCGCGCCAACCTCTCCGCAGCGTTCGCCCACAATCTGCGAGAACGGAACACTCCGAACGCAGACGCCGAACGTCTACACGACAACACCATCCTCAAAGGCCCCTCAACCGTGGCTGAGGCAATGGCAGCTTGGGATGCCCGCGCCCCGGAAAATGTCCGGCGCAACGCAGTTCCGGCTGTCGAGTTCGTCGTAACAGCCAGTCCCGAAGCTCTGGAAACCATGAGCAGCACGGACCAGGACGAGTATTTTCGGCGGGCGCTCGAATGGATCGAGCGTCGACATGGCGCGGAAAACGTGCTGTCCGCTGTCGTGCACCGCGATGAAACCAGCCCCCACCTGCAAGTCATGGTGATCCCGCTCGATGAGAGAGGGCGCCTCAATGCCCGCGAGCTGGTCGGCGGCAAAACCACGCTGAACCGGATGCAGACAGATTTTGCCCAAACTGTGGGGCTGCCCTGTGGCCTCGAACGAGGCCGGGAAAAAAGCGGGGCCACTCACCAAAGCATCCGGGAATACTACGCGCGCGCCAGTCAGCCCGCAGAGGCCGATTTCCGGCTCCCTGAACGCCAGCGCGGGGGATTGCTAGGTCGTGGCGCGGAAACAGACGAAGAATGGCGTCAGCGGGCGCAGAGGGCGGTGGATGAGCATATCAGGCACCTGACCGTGCAGCTCACCGAGCGCGAACGCAACCTGAGCCTGACAGTCTCCGCCCTGGCGCAAGATAGCATCGCCACCCTGCAAGAGCAGGTGGAGGCGGCCGAGGTTCGCGCTGCACGCGCAGAAACACGGGCAGATCATGTGGCGCAGCTCATCGCCACGGCGATCGAAGCAGGTGCGACAGGCCTCTCACGCGCCCACGAGCGCGACCTGACAGAGATATACAATCGGCTTGGACCTGAATGCTCGGGGCCGCAGATCGAGGCGCTACGCGGCGCCCTAGGCCAAGCGGGGGTGCACGTCCTCGATCTTCGCGACGGCGGCACCGTAGCCGTGCCTGCGGCCGATCTTGACACACTGGCGCGCAGCGGATCGAGTGGCGGCGACCGGAACACGATCCTGACCGCGATGAAGGAACGATGGGAAGCCCCCGAGCGCACCGCCATCAAGTCACCACCTGACCGCGATCTTGGCCGAGACCACGGCGATGATTTCGAGCTATAACCTAAAGGTGCCGCTCGGCGTCCTGTGCGCTATGCAGAACGCGGACGATTTCCAGCCAGTCCCCCCGGTCGCGAAAATAGATCACATGCGAGCCGGTAGAGCATTTTCGATAGCCAGGGCGAACATTCGTCGCCCGACCCTGCCTCCGTCCAGATGCCAGCGCGTGACAGGCATCCCGGATTTCGTCGGTGTAGCGGTCGGCCTGATCCGGTCCCCAGTTCTCCGCGCTGTAATCCCAGATACCGTCAATGTCGGCTTCTGCCCGAGGCGAGAAGGAAAGGGCCTTCATCTGCCCTCATACTCCGCCCGTTTCCGCTTCTTGAACGCCTCGAAATCAAAGGGCTGCGGCTCGCCGGATTCCTCGCCCTCGATCAGCGCCGCTTCCAGCGCCTTCACCTTGGCCTCATGCTCTTGTAGCAGCCTCAGCCCTGCCCGCACCACATCGCTGGCCGATCCGTAGCGCCCGGCCTGCACCTGCGTGTCGATGAACGTGGTGAAATGGTCCCCGAGGGACACGGACGTATTGCGGGCCATCGCTGCCCCC
>JAQTYE010000191.1 GCA_028749255.1 Paracoccaceae bacterium
CGAGGCGCTGGGCCTGACCGGCGATCAGGCGCCGTTGCCCGATGTGCTGCGCATGCGCGGCAAGGGCGACAAGGAGCGGCTGGTGCCGGTGTTGCCAGCGGCCCGTGATGCGGTGGCCGAATATCTGCGCCTGTGCCCCTATCCCGCCGCGCCGGGTCAGCCGCTGTTTCGGGGCGCGCGCGGTGGGCCGCTGAACCCGCGTCTGATTGCGCGCGCGATGGCGCAGGCGCGGATGGCGCTGGGTTTGCCCGCAACGGCCACGCCGCACGCGCTGCGCCACAGCTTTGCGACGCATCTGCTGTCGGCGGGGGGGGATTTGCGGGCGATCCAGGAATTGCTGGGTCACGCCAGTCTTGCCACGACGCAGGTCTACACCGCCGTTGACACCGCGCGCCTGATGGAGGTCTACCGCACCGCACATCCCCGCGCCTGAGCACACGGCAGGGCTCCGGGCGCTCTTTACCTTGAGGACGCGATGCGGCAAGAGGGGCCTATGGAACTTCGAGTAAAAGCCCTTTCCGTGCATCTGCTGACCGCCTCCGGGGCGGTGCTGTCGATGTTGGCCATGCTTGCCGCCGTCGAGGAAAAATGGAGCCTGATGTTCCTGTGGCTTGTGGTGGCGCTGTTTGTCGATGGGATCGACGGGCCGTTGGCGCGCCGCTACGACGTCAAGCGCAACTGGCCGACCTATGACGGCGTGTTGATGGATCTGATCGTCGATTACCTGACCTATGTTTTCATCCCCGCCTATGCGCTGTTCAAGTCGGGTCTGCTGCCGGGGTGGACGGGGTGGCTGGCGATCATTGCAATCACCTATGCAAGTGTCATCTATTTCTCGGACACCCGCATGAAAACCAAGGACAATTCCTTTTCCGGCTTTCCTGCGTGCTGGAATATGGTGGTGTTGGTTCTGTTCGCGCTGGAACCCGGTTACTGGGTTATTCTGGGGGTGGTTCTGGCGCTGTCGGTGGCGATGTTCGTGCCGCTGAAATTCATCCACCCGACCCGCACGCTGCGCTGGCGCGCCCTGTCCCTGCCGATGGCACTGGCCTGGACGGTATTTGCCGGATGGGCGGCCTGGGTCGATTTCCACCCCGAAAGCTGGGCACATTGGGGATTGGTCGTGACCTCGGTCTATCTGCTGGGCGTGGGCATCGTGCAGCAGATCATCCCGCAGCGCGCCACCGTCTGAGCCGCCGCCCGATCCACGACCCTCAGATTTGAAAAGGGCGCCCGAAGGCGCCCTTTTTTGTCAGTTCAGCACGTCGTTGCAGCGCTTGCAGGTATGGGCATGCGCGTGGCTGCCGACATCAGGCAGGATCTTCCAGCAGCGTTCGCATTTCTCGCCCATCGCGGTTTCAAACACCACCGCCACACCCGGCACTTCGGGCAGACGGAAGGCTTCGTTCGGGGCCGGGTCGGTGGTGACCGACAGATCCGAGGTGATGCACAGATCGGCGAAATCCACCGATTTCAGCGCGCTGGCCAGATCGGCATCTTCGATATGCACCACCGGCGCAGCCTCAAGGCTGGCGCCGATCACCTTGGCGGTGCGCTGCACCTCCAGTGCGGCGGTCACGGCGCGGCGGGCGCGGCGGATGCCATCCCATTTCGCGGCCAGCGGCTCGTTGCGCCAATCCGCCGGAGTCTCGGCGAAATCGCGCAGGTGGATCGAGCTGTCCTCTCCGGGGAAGCGCGACAGCCACACGTCTTCCATCGTGAACGGCAAGATCGGCGCAAGCCAGCCGGTCAGACGGTGGAACAGCAGGTCCAGCACGGTGCGCGCGGCGCGTCGGCGCAGGCTGTCCGGCGCGTCACAATAGAGCGCGTCCTTGCGCACGTCGAAATAGAACGCCGACAGTTCGACCGTCGAGAAGGTGAACAGCGTCTGGAACACGCCCTGGAAGTTGAACGCGGCATAATCCTTGCGCACCGCATGATCCAGTTCGGCCAGCCGGTGCAGCACCCAACGTTCCAGCTCCGGCATCTCGGCGGGCGCGACACGTTCTTCTTCGGTGAACCCCGCAAGCGAGCCCAGCATGAAGCGCAGCGTGTTGCGCAGGCGGCGATAGCTGTCGGCGGTGCCCTTCAGGATCTTGGGACCGATGCGCTGATCGGCGGTGTAATCCGCCTGCGCCACCCACAGCCGCAGGATGTCGGCGCCGTATTCGTCGATCACCTCTTGCGGGGCCACAGTGTTGCCGATCGACTTGGACATCTTCATGCCCTTTTCATCGAGCGTGAAGCCGTGTGTCACCACATTGCGATAGGGCGCGCGGCCTTTGGTGGTGCAGCCTTGCAAAAGCGAGGAGTGGAACCAGCCGCGGTGTTGGTCGGTGCCTTCCATGTAAACATCGGCGATGCCGTCCGGTGTGCCATCGGCGCGGTCCCGCAGCACAAACGCATGGGTCGAACCCGAATCGAACCACACGTCCAGAACGTCAAAGACCTGATCATAGGCCTCGGGGTCGGCGATGCCGTCCAGAACGCGCGCCTTGAAGCTGTCCTGATACCAGACATCGGCGCCATCAACTTCGAAGGCGGCCTTGATCCGGGCGTTCACCTCGGCATTGCGCAGCAGGAAATCGGCGTCGGTCGGCTTGGCACCGCGCTTGGTGAAGCAGGTCAGCGGCACACCCCAGGCGCGCTGGCGCGACAACACCCAGTCGGGGCGCGTCTCGATCATCGCATGCAGGCGGTTGCGCCCGCCGGGCGGGGTGAACTTGACCAGGTCTTCGATGGATTTCAGCGCGCGCGCCCGGATCGTGTTGCCATAGGTGCCCATGCCATCATCCAGCGGGTGGTCGATCGCGGCGAACCATTGCGGCGTGTTGCGATAGATCAGCGGGGCTTTTGAACGCCAGCTGTGCGGATAGCTGTGCTTCATCTTGCCTTTGGCCAGCAGCGCGCCCGCATAGGCCAGCTGCTTGATGTTGCTGACGTTCGCCGGGCCTTCCTTACCGTTCTCGTCCAGGATCGCCTGACCGCCGAAGATCGGCAGATCCGCGCGATACGACCCGTCGGGTTCGACGTTATAGGTCATTGGCAGCTTGAACTTCAGCCCCAGTTGATAGTCGTCATCGCCGTGCGAGGGCGCGGTATGGACAAAGCCCGTGCCCGCCTCGTCGGTGACATGATCGCCCGGCAGCATGGGCACGTCGTAATCCCATTCGCCGTTGCCGCCTTCGACCCCGGCATAGGGGTGGCGCAGGATCACGCCCTCGAATTCGGCGGGGGCCACGTCGCGCAGGCGGCGATACATCGTCTCGTCGAGCTTCGCGGCGGCCATCACCTGAGCGGCCAGCACATCGGCCAGTACCAGACGCTCGCCGATCACGGCGGTTGATTGCTCGGGGCGGCCGGTGACCTCGTAAAGCCCATAGGCGATGCCCGGACCATAGGCCACGGCGCGGTTTTGCGGGATCGTCCAGGGGGTGGTTGTCCAGATCACAACCTGCGCACCGTCCAGACCGGACACCGGCTTGAACCGCACCCAGATCGTGTGGCTGGTGTGGTCGTGATATTCGACCTCGGCCTCGGCCAGCGCGGTCTTTTCGACCGGCGACCACATCACGGGCTTCGATCCCTGATAAAGCGTGCCGTTCATCAGGAATTTCATGAACTCGTCGGCGATCACCGCCTCGGCGTGGAAATCCATCGTCAGATAGGGGTCGGCCCAGTTCCCGGTGATGCCCAGACGCTTGAATTCCTCGCGCTGCACGGTGACCCAGTTTTCCGCGAACTTGCGGCATTCCTGACGGAAGGCCACCACATCCACGTCGTCCTTGTTCAACCCCTTGGCGCGGTACTGCTCTTCGATCTTCCATTCGATCGGCAGGCCGTGGCAGTCCCAGCCCGGAACATAGCGGCTGTCAAAGCCCATCATCTGGTGGCTGCGCACGATGATGTCCTTGATCGTCTTGTTCAGCGCGTGGCCGATATGCAGATGGCCGTTGGCATAGGGCGGGCCGTCGTGCAGCACGAAGGACGGGCGGCCCTGCTTTTCGCGCAGCCGGTCATAGATGCCGATGCGTTCCCAGCGGGCCAGCCACTCGGGCTCGCGGGCGGGCAGGCCCGCGCGCATCTGGAAATCGGTTTCGGGCAGAAAGACGGTGTCGCGGTAATCGACGGGTGTTTCGGGCGTATCGGCGCACATTCGGGGGAAATCCTCAGAAGGGAGGGGCGCGTGTCCTGCGCCCGTGACAGACTTACAAATCCCGGCAACCCTGACGCGTCAGAGCGCCGGGCTGGTAATTCGCTGGATGTAAGCATGCCGTGTCATGGCTGCCTTATAGGCGGGCGGGCGCGGCGCGGCAAGCGGGTTGGGGGCGTCGTCGCCGCCGGTTCTCCGGGCGCTCTCGGGATATTTCGGACTTTGGTGAAGGGGCTTGCAACAAAGCGGCAAATATCCCGGGGGTGAAGGGCCGCGGGCCCGAGGGGGCCGCGCCCCTTGCGGCCCCTTCAATCTGCCCGCGCGATGGCCTAGGGTGGGGGCGCAACAACCGGGGGTGGCCATGACTGACGCAACCGAGGCGCTGGGCGCCGACGCAATCGCTACGTTTTTCACGCGCGCGACGGGCGATTATTTGTTCGCGCGCTGGGGGCGGCCCATCGTGCCGGTTGTGTTCGGGGTCGATGCCGCGACGCTGGCCACGGTCAAGGGCGCGGTCGAGGCGGTGGTGACCCTGGCGGGTCACAACATGGCAGAAACCGACCCCGAACTGGGCGCCAATCTGATGATCTTTTTCTTCCGCGACTGGCAAGAGTTGCTGGAGGTGCCCAATCTCGATCAGATGATCGACGGGCTGGCCGATCTGGTGACGCGGCTGGATGATGCGGGGGCCAATCAATACCGGGTGTTCCGCTTTGACGCCGAGGGCGCGATCCGGGCCTGTTTCAGCTTCGTGCGGATGGATGCGGCGCTGGACGAGGTGCCCGCAGACACGATTGCGCTGTCGCAAGCCGTGCAGATGATCTTGTTGTGGTCGGATCGCGCCTTCACCAGCCAGTCGGCGCTGGCGATGGCCCATGGCGTGACGGTGTTGCGCCCCGATGTGGCCGGGGTGATCCGCGCGGCCTATGATCCGGTGATGCCCGCGGTGGCGCATGACCCCAGCCATGCGTTGCGTCTGGCGGCCCGTCTGGCGGCCGGAGGTGCAGCATGAGCCATGATTTCCCGATCCGCGTCTATTACGAAGATACCGATCTTGCGGGCATCGTCTATTACGCCAACTATCTGAAATTCATCGAGCGGGGCCGCAGTGAATGGATCCGCGCGCTGGGGGTCGATCAGGCGGCGTTGAAGCGCGATCATGGCGTGGTTTTTGCCGTGCGCCGGGTCGAGGCGGATTACCTCAAGCCCGCGAAATACGACGACGCGCTGGTGGTGCGCACCGATCTGGTCGCCGAAACCGGGGCGCGGATGGTGTTGGAGCAGACGGTTTTGCGCGACTCAGAGGTGCTGTTCACTGCGACGGTCACACTGGTGTGTCTGAACCCGAGCGGCGCGGCTCAGCGGCTTCCCGCCGATGTGCGGCGCAAGATCGCCCCGGCGGTGCATTGAGTTTCTGCATAGCAGCAATTGCTACAGTGCAATGACGCAGATGTTATGGCGTTCCCCCTGATCCTCGTATAGAATCACTGCTAATCAGAGCCCGAAAACGTGGCCCCACCCTGAGAGCAGTGACCGATGGACCAGCAGACCCTTGCGATGACGCAGGAGATGGATTTCTCCTTGCTGGCGCTCTTTGTGCGCGCCTCTTTTACCGTGAAACTCGTGATGATGCTGTTGACGGTGGCCAGCTTCTGGTCGTGGTCGATCATCATCCGCAAATTCATCACCTTCCGCGCGGCCCGGTCCGAGGCCGAAGGGTTCGACCGCGCCTTCTGGTCGGGTGAGCCGCTGGACGAATTGTTCGACCAGATCGGCCCCGCGCCGGTGGGCGC
>JAQTYE010000032.1 GCA_028749255.1 Paracoccaceae bacterium
ATCCAGATCCGCGTTGCCCTCATCAACCGCTTCAACGCACTCGGCACCGCCGAGATCGTCCGCGTGGCGTAAAGTCGACGGGGAAAGGGGAAGTCACACCTCAAGCCGCTGTTGTGCAACAATGCCCAGGCCCAGCCAAGGTCGGCTATGGGCCGAGTGCCCCGCGTCTGTGGCCTCGCAAGGTTATTGGCCGTCGGCATCGTTCTTAGACATCAATGGAAATCGCGGCTCGGGAATAGGCGTTTGGCCTGTTCACGCGGGTGGCGGGCGCGCGGCGGGTGGCGCGGTGGGCGCGGCGCATCGTCGGCTTGCGGTTGCGTGACGCCGATGCTTTCGGGCATCGGGTGGCCGAGATCCGAGAGCCGGTGCGACAGATCCTCGATCTGATCCGCGATCAGATGCACCACGATCCCTTCGCGTTCCAGCCGCCCCGTCACCCGCAACAGCCGCCCGCCCATCACCGCACGGCGGAAGCGTTCATAGACCTTGGGCCAGACGACGATGTTGGATACGCCGGTCTCATCCTCGAGCGTCAGGAAGATCACGCCCGAGGCGGTGCCGGGGCGTTGGCGGGTGATGACCAAGCCGCAGACGCTGGTGCGCCGCAGGGGGGCGGTTACCAGCTGGTCGTGACAGGTCAGGCCCGGCAGGGAGGGGCGCAAAAGCTCCATCGGATGGGCGCGCAGCGTGAGGCGCATCGAGACGTAATCCTCGACGACCTCTTCGCCCAGATGCATCGCGGGCAGCACCACATGCGGCTCGTGGATGCTTTCGCCGTCGATCGGGTCGTTGAAAAGCGGCAGTGGCTTCTGCCCCCGGATCGCCCGAACCTGCCAAAGCGCCGCGCGACGGGTCAGCCTCATGCCGGAAAACGCATCCGCTTCGGCCAGCCGTTCCAGAACGGCGGGCGCGACACCGGCGCGCAGCCAGACGGCTTCGGGGTCCGGGTAGCCATTGCCGCGGGTGGCGGCGATCCAGTCGGCGTCCTCTGCGCGGAACCCCTTGATTTGCCGGAACCCCAGCCGCAGGGCCAGCGTCCCGTCTGCGCGGCGTTCCAGCCGGTTGTCCCAGTGGCTGGCGTTCACACAGACGGGCCGCACCTCGACCCCATGTTCGCGTGCGTCGCGCACGATCTGGGCGGGGGCGTAAAACCCCATTGGCTGGCTGTTCAGCAGCGCGCAGGCAAACACCGCCGGGTGGTGGCATTTCAGCCAGGATGAGACATAGGTCAGCATCGCAAAGGCCGCTGCGTGGCTTTCGGGGAAGCCGTAATCCGCGAAACCCTCGATCTGGGAAAAGCATTGCGCGGCAATCTCCGCGCTGTAGCCATTGGCCCGCATGCCGTTGATGAAACGGTCGCGATGCGCGCCAATCGTGCCCATGCGCCGGAACGACGCCAGCGAGCGGCGCAGTTGGTCGGCCTCTTCTGCGGAATAGCCCGCGCCGACCACTGCGATCTGCATCGCCTGTTCCTGAAACAGCGGCACGCCGAGGGTTTTATGCGTCACCTCGGCCAGCGCGGGGCCGAAGGGTTCGGGCTGTTCCAGCCCCTGACGGCGGCGGATGTAGGGTTTGACCATGCCGCCCTGGATCGGCCCGGGGCGGACGATGGCGACCTCGATCACCAGATCGTAGAAGGTGGCGGGTTTCATCCGCGGCAGGAAGTTCATCTGCGCGCGGCTTTCCACCTGAAACACGCCCACCGCATCGGCGCGTTGCAGCATTGCATAGGTCGCGGGGTCTTCTTGCGGCACGCTGGCCAAGGTGTGGCGGATGCCGTCCTGCGCATCGAGCAGATCGAAGCTCTTGCGCAGGCAGGTCAGCATGCCGAGGCTGAGGATATCGACCTTCAGGATGCCCAGCGTGTCGATATCGTCCTTGTCCCATTCGATGCAGGTGCGCCCCTCCATCGCGGCGTTTTCGATCGGGCAGAGTTCATCAAGCCGCCCGCGGGTGATGATGAACCCGCCGACGTGCTGCGACAGATGGCGCGGAAAGCCGATGATCTCGGCGATCAGTGCGATGGTTTGCGACAGGCGCCGGTCATCGGGGTTCAGGCCCAGCTCGCGCATCCGCGAGGGGTCGGCGCCGCCGTTCGAAATCCCCCAGATCTGCCCCGACAGCGCGGCGGTCACATCGGCCGAAAGACCCATCGCCTTGCCCACCTCACGGATCGCGGCGCGGCTGCGGAAATGGATGACGGTCGCGCAAAGCCCCGCGCGGTGGCGGCCGTATTTTTCATAGATCCACTGGATCACCTCTTCGCGGCGCTCATGTTCGAAATCGACGTCGATATCGGGCGGCTCGCCGCGGTGGCGCGAGATGAAGCGCTCAAACACCATGCCGATCATGTCGGGGGAGACATCGGTGATGCCCAGCAGATAGCACAGGATCGAATTGGCCGCCGAGCCGCGCCCCTGACACAGAATGCCGCGCGACCGCGCCTCGGCCACGATGTCATGCACGGTCAGGAAATAGGCTGGAAATTTCAATTCCTTGACGAGGGCGAGTTCCTTGGCCAGCAGTGCATGCACGCGCTCAGACGCGCCTTGCGGATAGCGCCGCGCCAGCCCCGCCTTGGCCAGCCGTTCCAACCGCGTATCGGGGCTTTCGCCATCCGCGATTTCGTCGGGGTATTCATAACTCAGTTCCGACAGATCGAAGGCACAACGCGCGGCGATTTCCAGCGTGCGCCGCAGCGCCGCCGGATGGTTGCGGTAAAGCCGTGCCATATCGGAGGCGCCCTTTAGCCGACGCTCGGCATTGGGCAGGGCGCGGGTGCCGATCTGATCAATCGTTATCCCTTCGCGCAGGCAGGTCAGCACATCGGCGAGCGGGCGGCGGGCGGCGCGGTGCATCAGCACATCGCCCACCGCCACCATCGGGGCGCTGGCGCGCAGGGCAAGCGCCGCGCAGGCATGGAACCACGCCTGATCCGAGCCGTCATAGCGGGGCGCCGCCCCCCAAAACACATGGCCCGGATGGCGGCGCTGCATGGCCTGAACCGACGTCAGGGCGGCCTGCGGGTCGGGCGGTGGCAGCGCGATCAGGATCATCCCCGCGCAGCCCGCCTCCAGGTCGGCCAGATCAAGGTGACATTCTGCCTTGCCCGCCCGGCGCTTGCCCAGCGTCAGCAGCCGCGCCAGCCGGTGATAGGCCGCGCGGTCGGTGGGGAGGGCCAGCCACTCGACCGGGCAATCGCGCAGCACCAGACGGGTGCCAACGATCAGTTTGGGCAAAGGCGCCCCCTCGGCCTCGGAGCGCAGGGTTTTCAGCGCCGAATAGGCCCGCACCACGCCCGCCAGAGAATTGCGGTCGGTGATGGCGATGGCGTCCAGTCCCAGTTCGGCGGCCCGCAAGATCAGCTCTTCGGGGTGCGAGGCACCGGTCAGGAAGGTGAAGTTGGAGGTCACGCACAGCTCGGCGTAGCGCGAGCCGGGGGCTGTGGCTGTTTGAGTATTTGGGCCAAGAAGAAGGGTCATGCGAATTCCCCCTGCACGAACCAGCCGGGGCTTTGCGGGGTGTGGAACAGCCACAGGCGGCGGCCTTCGCCTGTGTCGATGCGCCAGTAATCGCGCACCCCGGTTCGCCACATGTCGTCTTCCAGCCACCATTCGGGCGCGATGCGTTCCGGCCCGATGGCGCGCGCGGTGGTGAGGGTCATACGCCGCCAGCGAAACCGCGGGGGCGGGGTCGGACCGGAGTGCAGGATCGGTTCGGGCGCGAACAGCCGGATCGGGCGTGGGCGCGGGCTGGGCCATCCGCTTTCGGGTGTGCTGAAGGCGGCGGGCGCGATCAGGAAGCTGCGCTCGGGGATATGACTGTCGGCGGGCAGGAAGCGCTGGATGTTTTCCAGCCCGATCCGGGTGCCGATCCGGGTGATCAGATCATTCAGGCGGTCAGGGTTGGCCTGTGTCGTGGCATGGCCAAGCTGCTGCAAGGGCAGGGGCTCGACCTGCACCGCCTCCAGTCGGATCTGGTCGATGCCGAAGCCTGCGTCCACCTCGGCCACGCCGCGTTCAAACAGCGGCAGGATACGGGGGGCGTCACGCATCGGGGCGGCGAGGCGCAGTTCGACCTGCTGGTTGGCCTGATCGACCCGCCGCAGGGTCAGACACAGGCGCCGTGCGCCCATCTCCTGCGCCTGCAGCTTGGCGCAGAGCGGCGCCAGCAGGCGTTCGGCCGCCGCCATGACATCGGCGACCAGGCCGATCGGTTCGGGCAGGGTTATGCGCGTGGCGAAATGCGGCGGCTCGGCTTCGGGGGTGATCGGCTCGGGCAGATCACCCAGTGCCTGATCGAGCCGCGTCAGCAGTGCGGGGCCGAAGCGGCGGGCCAACGGCGCGCGGGCAGCGGCAGTCAGATCACTGATATGGCGCAGGCCCAGCCGTTGCAGGGCGGTCACCGTCTCGGCGGGTAGGCGCAGTGCCGCCACGGGCAGCGCAAGCAGCCCGTCTTCCGTGCCGCCAAAATGCGCCTGCGCCCAAGCGGCCCCGCGTGTGGTGCCCACCCCCAGGCGGTGATTTATCCGCGCACGCGTCAGTCGGGCCTGCATATCGGCCAGCATTCCGGCCTCGCCGCCAAACAGGTGCGCGGCCCCGGTGACATCCAGCACCAGCCCGTCGGCACCATCGCCCCCGACCCACGGGCAATAGCGCCCGGCCCAGCGGCGCAGGCTTGCCAGAAAACGGGCATCCAGATCTGGCTGCGCGGGACGGGTCAGCAGTTCGGGGCAGAAGCTGCGCGCATCGGCCAGCCGCATGCCGCGATGCAACCCGGCCCGTTCGGCAGCCGCGTTCAGGCAATACAAGGTTTCGGCGGCCCCAAGCCGCTGCGACAGCGCGAAAGGCCCCTCAACCGGGTGCGTGCGCAGGACCCGGTCGCTGGGCAACCGGGGGAACCACATGCAAACGATGCGTCTGTGCGTTCCAGAAAACATTCCATGCGCCAATTGTTCCTGATTTGTTCTTAATAATTTCCCACCGCATCAGAGTCGAGTCTTCCCGCGCCGGATCATAGATCGGCGTGGCCCGCCAACGCGTTTCGGCCGCGTTCGAACCCATGCCTTCGGGAATGAGGCATAGGCCGGTTGTGCCCCCTGCCTTGGCCGCGAGTTGCAGCCTGCGTCCCTCGCGCAGGTCCAGGGGGCGGGTGATTTCGATCACGACGCAGGGCAGGGTGCCATCCTTCAGCGCCTCTTCCGCCACGGCGAGACTGTCGGTCTGATCCTTGGTCTGGGCACACAAGAGTGCCGACGGATTCAGAAACGGCAGGAACCCCAGGGGATGCAGGCTGTCCCCCTGCCAGGTTTCCCGTACCCACAATGCGGCGTTGCCGGCCGATGCCGCAGCAATGGCTGCAAACCCCGTCGAAGCGGGGCCGTAAACCTCATGCACACGGCCTGCACGCAGGGGAAAGAATGAAGGCAGATGAATCGGCATCCTTGAAGCCTATCGCATTGTAGGGCGCTTTCAAATGGCTCCCGCAAGGCGTGAAACACCTCAACGCGTTACAGATCCACGGCTTCAGCAATGGCCTCGATCGTCGAAGGGGGCCACCTCCAGCACTTCCATCAGCGTGGCTGCGGAACGGCGCAGGTCGTGCCGATGCCAACTTGAAGTTCCGCTTTCACGAGCGATCGCTGCATTGATGCGCTGCCAGTTTCCCAGGGTTCCCCCACGCGAATTCGGAAAAACCAGATCGTCTGGCGCCGCACGCCCGTATCCGGGCAGGCTTTTCAGCAACTCGATCGCGGCCCGCGAGAGCGGCAGCGATTGCCCGCGTGCTGCTCCGCGCTCAGCTCCCGCTCGTCGAGCAGAACGGTTCTGACCTTGGTGATTGTCGGATCGTCCGCTGCCGGGTCATGGGTGTCGTGCAGGTCCGGCAGGTCGAGCCGCTCTGTTCGACCCGCGCCGATCTTGTGGAACGGCTTGCGCCCCGAGGCCCAGTCCAGCACCGGCGACAGATAGGCTCGAGCCCGCGAGACCTGACCGCTGGCCTTGTCTTTGGTGTGCGACTGGCGCGGCACGTGGGTGCGCATCGCTACCACATAGTCCTCGAACCGTAACTTGGTTACCGGCTTGCAAAGCAGCTTGCCAAAGACATTGTCGATCCGGCGACGGGCATCGCTGCGACCCTTTGGCGGCGGCTGCCAAATTTTGCGCAGGGGCGCGGTGCGCGCGGCATATTCCTCGACGACCTCGTCAAGCGTGATGTCCTTGCGCCGATGCTTTGCGCGCAGAGCATTCGTCACCAGCTCCGGCGCCTCGCCACGCTGGAAGGCGGCACGGATCTTTGACGCTTCTTCGCGTGCCGATTTCAACGATGTTTCGGGATATGTGCCGATCGAAACGGTTTTGATCGTTCCGCCAGCGTGGCGGCCACGAAAGGCAAAAGTGACGCGCTCAGTCGCCCCAAAGCGCACGCGAAGACCAACCTGACGCGTATCGCTATATTCAACGCGCTGCTCTGAGGTGATGCTTGCGATGAACTTGTCGGTTAGCGGGACAGCTCGGGTTGGTTGAGGCATGCGATAGGCACTTTCGGGGTTGCGCCGGGGTTACAGAATGACCGATCTAGGGCGATTTTCAATGCGCGACGCTGAGCTGGGAAGGGATTTTTGTGGGTATCTCTTGTTCCAGTAAGTGTCGGAAATAATTTATGAATTCCTGCATCAATGTGGTGTTTCGTGACTCGGTCTGTCAAGTCTCGGGAAAGACATGAATGGGATTGAAAATCCGCGTGTCGCTGGCCCAGATTCCGGCTCTGGGCACCACTTTTTCCTAATACCCCTGTCTTGTTTGCGCCCGCAGAAATGGGCTGATTTCTTGCGTCGTTCAGGCATGTTTGCCTTGGTAAACTGCCGCCGGAATGGCCAGATCCTGCGGGGATGCGCCTAAATTGCCTCAAATAGATGCGAAAAATATCTCGGCCCTTGCTGCGGTGCAGAAAAACCGTCACCAGCTGTTCACCTTGCTATGCCTAACTCACAGGGCATTTATCGGAGGCTACCATGTTTTCACTGCAGGGCCAAAAGGCACTCATCGTCGGAATCGCGAACGAGAACTCTATTGCATATGGCTGTGCGCAGGCGCTGCGGGCTCAGGGTGCCGATTTGGCGGTGACCTGGCTGAATGCCAAGGCCGAACCCTATGTTCGTCCGCTGGCCGAGTCGCTGGGCGCCGAAATCATGATGCCGCTTGACGTCAGCGCCCCCGATCAGCTGGACGCGGTGTTTGATGAAATCAGCACGCGCTGGGGACGGCTTGACACCTTGCTGCATTCGATCGCCTTCGCGCCGCGGGATGACCTGCATGGGCGGGTTATCGACTGCTCGTCCGAGGGGTTCTCGATGGCGATGGACGTGTCGGTGCATTCATTCCTGCGGATGATCAAAAGGGCCGAGCCGCTGATGCCGCAGGGGGGCACCTGTCTGTCGGTGTCGTTCTTCGGCGCCTCGCGGGTGGTGGACCACTACAACATGATGGGGCCGGTCAAGGCCGCGCTGGAAAGCTCGGTGCGCTATGCGGCGGCCGAACTGGGTGAAAAGGGGATCCGCGTGCATGCGCTGTCGCCCGGGCCGCTGGCGACCCGCGCGGCTTCGGGAATTTCGCATTTCGACGAGCTGCTGAGTGTCGCAGCGCAGCGTGCCCCGACCCACCAGTTGACCACGATCGCCGATGTGGGCGCGATGGCGGCCTTCCTGGCCTCGCCCGAGGCGCGCAACCTGACCGGCGGCGTGCATGATATCGACGGCGGCTATTCGATCACGGCCTGACGCGGCGAGACACCAAAATCGCACAGGGGCGGCCCATTGGCCGCCCCTTTTGCATTGCCGCCGGGGTTTTCCCCAGATATTGCGGCAAAACCCGAGTTATCCACCACAAATGGCTTTACAGGGCGCGCCCTTGCCCGCACGATATGTGGTAGGAAGCCGCGTAGTTTGCGCCGTTTCTTGTGGGAACACCAAACCCTAGGGGAGCTGCCCTCCCAGGGGGCATTGATAACGCAGGGGGCACGGGCATGGCACTGAGCGAAGACTATCTCTACGCCGAGGATCTGCATCCGATCGACGTGGTCGAGACGCTGGCCGAGGCCCACGACTGGGATTTCGACCGCGTGACCGACGACCAGATCGCGATGGTGGTCGAGGGCCAGTGGCGCACCTATTCGATCACGCTCGCCTGGTCGGCGCAGGATGAAACGTTGCGGCTGATTTCGACTTTCGAGATGGACCCGCCGCAGGGCCGCGAAGGTGCGCTCTATGACTTGCTGAACCGGGTCAACGATCAGGTCTGGACCGGCGCCTTCACGCTGTGGCCCGAACAGAAACTGATGGTCTGGCGCTATGGTCTGGTGTTGGCGGGTGGGCAGATCGCAAGCCCCGAACAGATTGACCGGCTGATTGGCGCGGCGGTTGTCGCGGCAGAGCGGTTCTATCCGGCAATGCAGTTGACCTGCTGGGGCGAGGAGACCCCTGAGGCCGCGATGAAGGTTGCCATTGCAGAGGCCTACGGGCGCGCCTAACCTGCGCCCCGATGCAAAGGGGGCAAGATGGATTTCTCGAACATTTCCGCGCGCGGTCTGGTGCTTCTGGGCTGCGGAAAGATGGGTTCTGCGATGTTGGCGGGCTGGCTCAAGGGCGGGCTTGCGCCGCAGTCGGTGCATGTGATCGACCCGCATCCCTCGGACTGGCTGAAGGGCACGGGCGTTGTGCTGAACGGGCCCTTGCCCGCCACGCCCGCCGTGGTGCTGATCGCGGTCAAGCCGCAGATGATGGCCGCCGCGCTGCCGCAGTTGCAGGCGATGGGGGGCGGGCAGACGCTGTTTGTCACGGTTGCAGCCGGGACCACGATTGCCACTTACGAGGCGATCCTGGGCGCGACCACCCCGGTGGTGCGGGCGATGCCCAATACCCCTGCCGCCATCGGGCGCGGCATCACCGCGATCTGCGGTAACGCGGCGGCCAGCAGCGCCGATCTGGACATGGCCGAGGGGCTGTTGTCGGCGGTGGGGCAGGTGGTGCGGCTGGCGGGCGAGCATCAGATGGATGCGGTGACCGCGATTTCCGGCTCGGGGCCGGCCTATGTGTTCCACCTGATCGAGGCGCTGGCCGATGCGGGCGTGGCGCTGGGGCTGTCCGCAGATCTGGCGATGCAGCTGGCCAAGGCGACGGTCGGCGGCGCAGGCCAGTTGGCCGAGGATGCCGCCGAAGACCCCGCACAATTGCGGGTCAATGTCACCAGCCCGGGCGGCACCACCGCCGCCGCGCTGGCCGTTCTGATGGAGCCCGAAACCGGCTTCCCCGGCCTGCTGCGCCGCGCCACCCAAGCCGCCGCCGACCGCGGCAAGGAGTTGGGCAAATGACCATCACCTATGACGATTTCGCCAAGGTTGATATTCGCGTCGGGCGCATCACCCGCGCCGAGCCCTTCCCCGAGGCGCGCAAGCCCGCCTACAAGCTGTGGATCGACTTTGGCCCTGAGATCGGCGAGAAGAAATCGTCGGCTCAAATCACGAAACACTATACGATTGAAGAGCTTGTCGGGCGCCATGTGCTGGCGGTGGTGAATTTCCCGCCACGCCAGATCGGGCCGGTCCGGTCCGAAGTTCTGACGCTGGGCGTGCCGGATGCCGATGGCGAGGTGGTGCTGATCGCCCCAAGTCAGGATGTGCCGCTGGGCGGGCAGATGTTCTGATGCGGGTGCTGGTGACCCGGGCGCTGACGCCGCGTGTCGAGGCGGTGCTGCGGGCCGAATTTGACGTGGAGATTCGCACAGACGACACGCCCCTGACCCGGGCCGCCGCGATGCGCGCGCTGTCCGACTTTGACGCGATTCTGCCAACGCTGGGCGATGATTTCGGGGCGCGCAGTTTCGACGGCGCGATCCGCACCCGGATGCTGGCCAATTTCGGCGTGGGCTATAACCATATCGACGTGGCGCGGGCGCGGGCGGTGGGGATCACCGTCACCAATACGCCCGGCGCAGTGACCGATGCCACCGCCGACATCGCGCTGACGCTGATCTTGATGAGCGCCCGTCGTGCCGCCGAAGGTGAGCGATTGGTGCGGGCGGGCGGCTGGACCGGCTGGCAACCGACGCAGATGCTGGGCCAGCATGTGACCGGCAAGCGGCTGGGCGTGATCGGCATGGGGCGGATCGGGCGCGCGATCGCCCGGCGGTGTCATTACGGGTTCGGCATGGAGGTGGTGTTTCACAACCGCTCGGCGGTCGATCCGGGCCTGCCCGCGCGCCAGGTGTCGCTGGCGCAGGCGTTGGGGGCCGATTTCGTCGTTTTGGCGGTGCCATCCAGCCCGGAAACCCGCCATCTGATCGGCGCGGCGGAACTCGCGCAGATGGCGCCCCATGCGCATCTGATCAATATTGCGCGCGGTGAGATCGTGGACGAAGTGGCGCTGATCGCGGCTTTGCAGGCGCGTCAGATTGGCGGCGCGGGGCTGGATGTGTACGAATTCGAACCCGCCGTGCCGCAAGCCCTGCGTGATCTGGGAAATGTCACGCTGCTGCCCCATCTGGGCACCGCCACTGAAGAGGTGCGCGATGCGATGGGCCTGATGGCGGTGGAAAACCTGCGGGCGTTCCGTGACGGCAAAGCGCCCCCGAACGTGCTGTGAAACCTTGACCTGCCCGAAACTTCGGCAGAGTTTGCACAGGTTAGTGGGAGGATCGCATGTTTACGCCAGCCATCACCGGCACCGGGGTCTTCACCCCTGCCGAAACCATCAGCAATGATGAACTGGTCGCCAGCTTCAACGCCTATGTCGATCTGTTCAATGCCGAACATGCCGCGCAGATCGCGGCAGGCGCGGTCGTGGCGCTGGAGCATTCCTCGAGTGAGTTCATCCTGAAGGCCTCGGGGATCGAGCAGCGGCATGTGATGAACAAGGCGGGCGTTCTGGACCCCACGCGGATGTATCCGCGTCTGGCGCAGCGCAGCGACGACGAACCCGGGATCATGGCGGAAATGGCGCTGGACGCCTGCCACAAGGCGCTGCAACAGGCCGGGCGCACGGGGGCGGATGTCGATCTGGTGATCTGTGCGGCGTCCAACATGGAACGCGCCTATCCCGCGATTGCCATTGAAATTCAAAAACTTCTGGGCGCGGACGGGTTTGCCTTCGACATGAACGTGGCCTGCTCTTCGGCCACCTTCGGGATTCAGGCCGCCGCCGATATGATCCGGGCGGGCTCTGTGCGCCGTGCGCTGGTGGTCAACCCCGAAATCACCTCGGGGCATCTGGAATGGCGCGACCGCGATTGCCATTTCATCTTTGGCGATGTTGCGACCGCCACGCTGATCGAGCGACGTGACGACGCGACCCATGGCTTCGAGATCCGCTCGACCCGTTGCGCCACCGAATTTTCCAATAATATTCGCAACAACAACGGCTTTTTGCGGCGCACCCGCCCCGACGGGCTGGCCGACCGGCGCGACATGCAGTTCATGCAGGAAGGCCGGAAAGTGTTCAAAGAGGTGCTGCCATTGGTGGTGGCGCATATCCACGCGCATCTTGATGACACTGGCGTCGAGGCGCAAAGCCTGCGGCGGCTGTGGCTGCATCAAGCGAACAAGACGATGAACGATTTCATCGGGCGCAAGGTTCTGGGCCGTGATCCTGAACCGGGCGAGCAACCCAATATCTTGCAAGACTACGCGAATACCTCGTCCGCAGGCTCGATCATCGCGTTCGACGCCTATTCCGACGATCTGGTGCCGGGCGATCTGGGGCTGATCTGTTCGTTTGGTGCGGGCTATTCGGTGGGTTCGGTCATCGTCGAGGCATTCTGACGCGGCGATGCATGCGACCGCCGGAGCCTCCGGCGGGAGTATTTTTGCCAAGAAGAAATATCGCACTTCTGCTTGGCGAAAATACTCAGCCTGCGTCCGAGCAATCGCCGACGGCCTCGCGCCAGTGTTTGCGGCACAGCGAGATATAGGTTTCATTGCCGCCGATCTGCACCTGTGCCCCATCGCGCGCGACATGTCCGGTGGCATCCTTGCGCACCACCATCGTCGCCTTCTTGCCGCAGTGGCAGATCGTGCGCACCTCGCGCATTTCATCGGCCAGCGCCAGGAGCGCGGCCGAGCCGGGGAACAGCTCGCCGCGAAAGTCCACGCGCAGCCCATAGCACATCACGGGCACGCCCAGATCATCGACCGCACGGGCCAGTTGCCAGACCTGATCTTTGGTCAGGAATTGTGCTTCATCCACAAATATACAGGCACAGTCATCAGCCGAGAGCCGATTCTTGACCATTTCGAACATATCCGTGTCGGCGTCGAACATATCGGCGGGGCACCCGATGCCGATCCGGCTGGCGATGCGGCCGTCGCCGGCGCGGGTGTCCAGACGCGCGGTGACCAGATAGGTCTGCATCCCGCGTTCGATGTAATTGTGCGAGGCTGCCAGCAGCAGGGTGCTTTTGCCCGCGTTCATCGTCGAATAATGGAAGTAAAGCTTGGCCATGCCCGGGGGATAGCGCGGGGCAGGGCGATCAGGCAAGAGGCAACAAAAGGTCCCCGCACTTGCTGCCGGATGTCCGGCCTTGTCTGTCCCACGGACAAGCGTGCGGGTCCCCACCCAATCCGGCGTTGGGGCGCCGGTCACTCACTCATGCCCGGCGTTACCGGACGCTTTGAAAGTGACAATTTCCAGCGTTGGGTTTAAGGGGGAAAGACATGCGGCTTTTCTCAGATCTGCAAGGGCTTAGGCGGGATTTACGGTGATGACAGACAAAATCGGCAGTTACCTCAAGAAGCACAGCGAGGCGCTGGTCAAAGATGTTGGCATCGAGGCGGCGGCAGAGGCCTGTGGCAAGTCCAAGGCGACGCTGGGGCGTTATTATTCCGCCGATCCCGACCATTCGGATCGGTTCATGCCGGTCGATGTGGTGGCCCGGCTGGAGGCGGTGTCGCGCTTCCCGCATGTGACCCATGCGCTGGCGGAACTGGGCGGGCTGAACGTGTCTTTCGACGAAGAACGGCGCAACGCCAAGCGCGGCGGGATCAATTCGGATGTGGTCGAGCTGAGCCAGCGGTTTGCAATGCTGATGGCCGAATATCACATGTCGATCGAAGATGGCAAAATCACCATGAACGAGGCCAAGCGTCTGCTGACCGAAACGCAGGCGCTGCAGCGCATCCTCCTCGAGATGAAACTCCATCTCGAGGAGGAAACCGTACGCTGATCAGATGTTATGGGCGCTTTTCGGGCGACGCGAGGGGCGTCGCGCGGGGCGCTGATTGCCACCCTCGGTGATCGCTGCTTTCGGTTTGGGCGCGCGCGCTTGCGGTTTGCCGCCCTGACGCGGGCCACCGTTGCCGCCCGGACGACCGCCTTGGCCCTGACGCTGACGTGCGCCGGGTTTCAGGCCGGTCGGCTCGTCATGCATCATCCCGCCGATCACCGGAATTTCGGCTTTCATCGCCTTTTCGATGGCGCGCAGATCGCCCATTTCCAACGGCGCACAGAAGGCCACGGCCCGCCCGTCACGACCGGCGCGCGCGGTGCGGCCGATCCGGTGAACGTAGTTTTCCGGCACGTTCGGCAGGTCGAAGTTATAGACATGCGCGACCTGCGGAATATCCAGACCCCGGGCGGCCACGTCGGTCGCCACCAGCACCTCGACCTCGCCCGCGCGGAACGCGGCCAAGGCGCGTTCCCGTTGGCCTTGGGATTTGTTGCCGTGGATCGCCACAACCGAGAAACCCCATTTTTCCAACAGCTTGGCCAGCTTGTCCGAGCCGTGCTTGGTGCGGTTGAACACCACGGCCAGCTCTTTCGGGTGCTTGGCGATGTATTCCGCCAGCAGGGTGGCTTTCTCGCCCTGGGTGGTGAAATGCACGCCCTGTTCGATTTTTTCGGCGGCCTTGCCCGGCGGGTTGACCTGCACCCGCACCGGGTCGGTCAGATAGCTGTCGGCCAGCTCTTCCATCAGCTTGGGCATGGTGGCCGAGAACAGTAGCGTCTGGCGTTCGGCCGGGATCAGCTTGGCGATTTTGCGCAATGCGTGGATGAAACCGATGTCGAGCATCTGGTCGGCCTCGTCCAGCACCAGATATTTGGTTTCCGACAGCACCAGCGCACGCCGGTCCAGCAGGTCCAGCAAACGGCCGGGGGTCGCGATCAGCACGTCCACGCCTTTCGACAGCTTTTCGGACTGCACATTGATCGAGGCACCCCCCACCACACGCTGGATGCGCACCGGGGCGCCCGCGGCAAAGGCCGAGAGGTTGTCATAGATCTGCGTGGCCAGTTCGCGCGTCGGCGCCAGGATCAGCGCACGCACGGTTTTGGGCGCGGGGCGTTTGCCATAGGCAATGATCCGGGTCAGCATCGGCAGACCGAAAGCGGCGGTCTTGCCGGTGCCTGTCTGCGCCAGACCCAGCAGGTCGCGGCCCTTGATGATTTGCGGAATGCCCTGCGCCTGGATCGGCGTGGGTTTGTGCAGGCCCAGGCCCGCAAGGTTTTGCAGCAGGATCGGCGCGAGGCCGAGGTTGTCGAAGTTTTCCAAAGTCTTGTCTTTCTGATGCGCGGATGCGCGAAATCGGATGCAGCCCCGAAAGCGGGGCGCAGAGGCGGGCGGGTGCGCGGCTTGCGCCGGCTGGCCCCCCGCGTGAATGTGGGACCGTTTCCCCGGTCGGGCGCCTCTGTTACATGCCGTTTGGGCAATCTGAGGCGCAGCTGCTCACGCGGCAGCGGACATCGGGTGATTGGCAAATGGGGCAGGGGCGGGCAAAAGTCAAGGGGAACCGTTGTAAACGCCGCTCAGCTGCGGTCGGCGGTGTCCATCCAGATCGTGACCGGCCCGTCATTCAGCAGGCTGACTGCCATATCCGCACCGAATTCCCCGGTCTGCACGGCCAAGCCCAGCCCGCGCAGCGCGCCCGCGAAATGCAGATACAGGTGGTTGCCAACCTCCGGCGGCGCGGCGGTGGAAAACCCGGGCCGGTTCCCGCGCGAGGTATCGGCGGCCAGTGTGAACTGGCTGACCACCAGACAAGCCCCGCCGATGTCGCTGACCGCGCGGTTCATCTTGCCCGCGTCATCCTTGAAGATCCGCAGCTTGGAAATACGCTGTGCCAGCTTGTCCGCTTCGGTTTCGGTGTCGCCCGACATGGCGCAGACCAGGATCAGCAACCCATGTTCGATTTCTGCAATTTTTTGGCCATCAACCGTCACGGATGCCCGGGTTACACGTTGAATAAGTGCTCTCATGTCAGCTCCCTTGACCAAGGCGGATTGGCCCCGGCGCGTGATACGGTGACGGCGGCGGCGGCCCCGCCCAAGCTCAGACAGGCACGGATCAGCGCGCCGTCCGCCCCGGCAATGGCGTCCTTGTGCAGCGCGCCCGCCCGCGCCAGTGCCGCCAGAATACCGGCGTTGAACGTGTCGCCCGCCCCGACGGTATCGACAACATCGACCTGTTGCGCAGCCACGAATTCGACCTGCGTGGCGGAAAATCCATGTGCGCCCCGCGCCCCTTCGGTGACGAAAACCAGCTTAGGCCCCCGCGCCATAATCCCCGCCGCCAGCGCGGACAGATCGCCCGGCCCGTCCAGCCAACGCAGATCCTCGTCCGAAAGTTTGACGATATCCGCGGCCGCAATCATCCGTTCCAGCCGCGCACGATAGGCGGGCTCATCGTGGATAAACCCGGGCCGGATATTCGGGTCAATCATCACCACACGCGCCAGCGCCTCGCGCAGCATCAAAGCCTCGTAGGCTGCCCCGCAAGGCTCCGATACCAGCGAAATTCCACCGAAAAACAGCGCCTTGGCCGAGGCCGGGATCGACGGCATATCCACCGGGGCCAGCATCCGCCCGGCGGTGTTTTCATCGTAAAACGCATAGGCCGCCTGGCCATCTTGCAAGGTCACAAAGGCCAGCGTGGTGGGGCGGTCACTGCGGATCGCCAGATCTGTCTGCACCCCGGACCCCGCCAGCGCCTGCACCAGGCGCGTGCCGAACAGATCGTTCGAAATTCCCGACACCAGGCCCACCGTCGCCCCCAGCCGCCCCAGCGCAATCGCGGTATTGAACACCGCCCCGCCGGGATAGGGCGCAAAGGCGGCCTCGCCTGCGGCACTCTCACGCGGCAACATGTCGATCAGCGCCTCTCCACAGCACAGGATCATCACCTCTCCCTCCGCCCTTCAACACAGCGCAAATTTCCCGGGGGGCGGCGCCCCTCGAATCACAGGCTTAGCGCTGCATCTGATTGAGGTAAACCGCCACGCCGATCAGCACGGCCGCGACCAATACCGCAAAAGCGATCTTCCATGCCGACCAAGGCCGATCGCCGCGCACCTTGCCGGTCTGGGCATTGACCACGAAACGATAGCTCCGGCCGCGGAACTTGTAGGCCGCGGTCCAGACGGGCAGCAGGATATGCTTGAAGGTCTCGGCACTGAATTCGGGGGCCATCCGGTCGATCCGCTGCTCGTCGCCGCCAATATCGCGGCGCACGTCGGATTGGATCACATGCATCATCTCGGCGCGGGCCAGATGATGGCCCTCGTGCAGCTCGACCGTGTAGCCTTCGGCGCTGAATCCCGCCAGATAATCGGGCCGGTAGTCGGCCAGCGCCGACAGATCCCAAGGTCGCAGCGCATCGGTATAGGCGGGCGGCAGCGAGCGGGCCGCATAGATCAACACATCATCAAAGGCGCGCGCGACACGGCCCCTGACGCCGTGCCAGCGGACATGGCGCACCTGTTGCTGGCGGGTTTCCATCCGGCCGTTGACCTCGACGCGCACCTGCCGGGTCTCATAGTAGTAATCGCCACGCTGCCCCGTGTAATCGGTTCGGCTTTGCGCATCGAAGGTCCAGAACGGGGCGTAGACTCCGGTCATCTTGCGGCCCCGGCGCGCGTATTGCGCAAGCCCCGAGGGCGCGAACCACAACCGTCCGAGCCAGGTTCCCAGCGCCGCCCGCGCCTGCGCCTCGGTCAGGGCGAAAGGCAGCACACCCTGCGGTTTGATCAGCCGTGTCAGGCCGGTATCCACAACGACCGGAGTTGCACAAAACGGACATTCCGTGGCGTGATCCGCCCCTGTAAATTCGATTGAAGCCCCACAATTCGGACAAGAGAGGGTGCGATGCTCCTCCATCTCCAGATCCGGCACTTCGGCGCGCAACACGGCGTCCAGCGGCAATTCCCGCAGGGTTGCAGTGCCGCGTCCGGTGGCGCGGGGGATGTCTTGCACATGGCCGCAATGATCGCAGACCATGCGCTCTTGCCCGGGGGCAAAGCGCAGGTCAGCCCCGCAGGATTCGCAGGGGTAGTGGTGTTCGGAAACCGGCCGCGCCGGGGTCTCGGCCATCGCCGATCACCCCACCGGCGGCGGGGGCGGCGGTGCGATGGTGAACAGCTGCGCCAGATCCATGATTTCATCGGCGGGTTTCCAGCCGTCCTGACCCGGCGACCAGACCAGCGTGTCCCGGGTGAAACTGCCGTCCGCCACCATCCGGCCCAGATGGCCGCGGCCATAGGGGCCGGTCGCGGCGCCATTCACCGCCACATGCCAGACCTTTTCGATCGGCGGGGGCGGGGGCGTCACGGGGGCGGCCGCCGCCGGGGCCTGCGGCGCGGGCGCCGTGCCCCAGGGCCCATCCCATCCCATCTGGTTACCCATCGCCATGCCCATGCCGGCCCCCATGCCCGCGCCCACCGTGGCGCCCATCGCGCCGCCCGGCTGCGCTAGCGCTTCGGCCGCGTTGAACTGCATGTAGCGGTTCAGATCGCCGACGATTCCCATCGAGGTGCGCTTGTCCAGAACGGCTTCGACCGCTTCGGGCAGGCTGATGTTTTCAATGTAGAATTCCGGGATCGACAGGCCATAAGCCGCGATGACCGGATCAACCGCCTTGGCGATCATTTTCCCCAGATCGGCAGTGTTCGCGGCCATGTCCAGCACCGGAATGCCCGCGCCTGCGATCACACGAGAGAATTCTTGCACCATTACATTGCGGATCTGAAAGCTGATCTCGTCGGCGGTGAATTCGCCATCCGTGCCTACGATTTCGGCCATGAATTTGGCGGGATCGGTGACGCGCATCGAATAGGTGCCGAAGGCGCGCAGCCGCACCGGGCCGAATTCCGGGTCGCGCGCGATCACCGGGTTTTTCGTGCCCCATTTCTGGTCGTTGAAGCGCGTCGTGTTGACGAAATAGATTTCCGATTTGAACGGGCTGCGGAAGCCGTGATCCCAGTGCTGCAAGGTCGTCAGAATGGGCATGTTGTTGGTTTCCAACATGTAAAGCCCGGGGCCGAACACATCGGCGATCTGGCCTTCATGCACGAAAACCGCCGCCTGACCTTCGCGCACGGTCAGCTTGGCGCCGTATTTGATCGCATGGCCTTCGCGTTCGAACCGCCACACCATCGTGTCGCGGGTGTCGTCGGTCCAGTGGATGACGTCGATAAATTCGCCGGTGAGAAAATCGAGAATGCCCATCTGCTGGCCCTCCTAGCTATCCGCGCCCATCAGTTCGGTCGCAATCTGTTCGACAATCGGGCGCGCCTCTGCCTCGGTCATGCCGGGGCGCAGGCGCGGGTCGTAAAGGATCTGCAGCAGCAGCTCGTCGTGATGCGTCAGCAGCGCGAATTCCTCGTCATCGTTGAAGATCGAGGGCCGGGCGCGCGGATAGTCATTGGCCAGCCCCATGCCCTGCGCCAGTTCTTCGTGGATGCACGACAGGCGCAGCGCGTCGGGGTGTTCGCCCCGGATCACCGCCACCGCGCGGCTGTAATTCGGCGCCGAGCCTTCAGAGAAGGCAAAGACCACGCAAAACGTGGTGGGCGCCAGATCGGTGATCGCCTGCAACGAGGCATTGTCGATCCCCGGAACCAACTGTTGCAGTCGGGGCCCGGCGGCCCGGCGTTCGTCCTCGTTCAGCACCAGCACATTGAAATTTCCGCCTGCGGGCGTGACCCGCACCGAATGGCGCGAGGCGCGCGCCAGCTTGCCCGCATAGGCGGAAATTGCTGCCCGGTCGGCCCGACGCTGTCCCAGCGGCACCGAGGCGCCGAATTCCACGCTCATCCGCACCGGCACCTCCCAGCGACGCAGGCGGCTGGCGGTCTGCGCGGCGACAAAGGTGCCGCCCCGGTTGGCATATTCGTCGTAAAGCGCGACATGGACGAAATCATCCACCAGTTGGCGCGTGCTGAACGGCGCATCACGGGGCGCCACGTCCTGCCGCAGCAGACCCTGGCCTTCCAATGTCCGGGCAACCTGCGTGTAATAGGCGCGCACCGCCTGGCTTTCGGGCGAGGGCGGCAGGACAATCCCGCCTTCCCCCAATTCGCCGGGCGCGGGCGTGGGGCGCGGGGTGGCCGCAGGCGCAGCCGAGCCGTTCGGCAGGGTCGAAAACGGCCCCTCAAGACACCCCGCCAGCGAGGTGCACAGCGCAAAAGCCCCGGCCAGACGACCAAGGGCAGTGCCGCCCCGGCGCAGGGCCGGGGCATTGCAGGCGGTGTGGGGCATGATCAGCCGGCACTCCGGGCAGATGCAGACGCGAGCGTGTCGCGCAGCTTGGTTTCCATCACCACCAGTTCGGCCTCGGCCTCGGCGCGGGCGCGTTTGCCCTCGTCGGCGATCCGCAGGCTGTCTTCGATGGTCGCGATCAGCTCGGCATTGGCGGTCTTGACCGCGGTAATGTCGAACACGCCCCGCTCCATTTCCGTGCGCACGATGGCATTGGCCTCGCGCAGGTTTTTGGCGTTGGCGGTCAGCAGATCGTTGGTCAGGTCATTGGCCGCGCGCACCGATTTGGCGGCCTCGGCGGAACGTTGGATCGTCACCGCCTGCGCCAGCTGGGTTTCCCAAAGCGGCACGGTGTTGACCAGCGTCGAGTTGATCTTTGTCACCAACGATTTGTCGTTTTCCTGCACCAGCCGGATCGAGGGCAGGCTTTGCATTGTCACCTGACGGGTCAGCTTCAGGTCATGCACCCGGCGTTCCAGATCGTCGCGCGCGGCGCGCAGATCGCGCAATTCCTGTGCGCGCAGCACCTTGGAATTTTCATCGGCCCCGGTGATTTCGGCTTCTTTCGCGGGGATGTCATTCGCATCGACCGCGCGTAGCTTTTCCTCGCCCGCCGCGATGTAAAGCGCCAGCTCGTCATAGAAATTCAGCGTCTTGGAATACAGCAGATCCAGCGACTTGATGTCTTTCAGCAGCTTGTGTTCGTGGCTCAGCAGATCGTCGGTGACCTTGTCGATCTGGCCTTGCACGGCCTCGAACCGGGCCAGAAAATTGGCAAAGGGCGCGGCCCGGCCGAACAGCTTTTCCCACCATTTGCGGTCGCGCCGCACATCGAGTTCCGACACCGAAAAACCGCGAATCGTCGTGACGATCTGACGCAGGCTGTCACCTGCGGGGCCCACGTCCTTGTTCTTCACATCGGCCAGCATCGACTGGCTGATGGATTGCAACTCGCCCTGGGCACGGCTGCCGAACTGCACGATGGACCCGGTGTCGGACATGTCGATCTCGGCCATCCGGGCGCGGATTTCCTCGGCCAGGGCCACGGGGGCCTCGGCCAGCGCGACAACCTCGGATCCCGGCTCGGGCAGCACGATTGCGGCCGCGCTTTCAATCTCGGCCAGCGCCTGAACGGCCTTTTCGCGGGTGGTTTCGGTCATAATCATCCCCAATTCGTGGGCGACGATTTCAGACCTTCCGCGCCAGAACGTCACCCAACATACCCAGTTCAAGCTCCAACGAGCGGCTGCTCGTGGCCTGGAGCCCGGTCAGGCAGTGCTGCGCCGCCCGGGTCATCTGCCCCAGCGCCACGCGATAGCTGCCGCACACATCATCCTCCGGCGCGGCGGCGAGGACAACCGAAAGTTTATCGGTCGCCTGCATCAGGGCGTCAAGTTCCGGCCCCAGATGCGCGCGCGCCTGCAAAAGCTGTTCGGGCTGGGCCAGCAGCGCGCCGCACAGCCGGTTCAGCGTGGCCTCGTAATAGGCGAATTCGACCAGCAGATCCGGCGCGATGCGGCGCAGCTGATCGTGGATTCGGGTGCTGCGGGCCTTGGCGCGTTCGGTGATCCGGGCGACCTCGTCGCGGTGGTCGATGTGGCGCTCGGCACCTTCGCGGTCGCGTGCCGGGTCGCGCCCGAACGCCATGAACAACAGCGCCCCGCCGCACGCGGCCAGCAACAGCGCAGTGCCGGGATCGGTGCCGATGCAGCCCGCGCCGAACAGCGCCAGCATCGCTACCAGCACGCTGATGCGTTTGCGCGGCAGGGCCGGGCGGCGGGCGTTGGAATGGGTGCGCCATTCCCGTTCGGTCCGCAGTCCCTGCGCCAGAATCCAGATCGCCACCCACCACAGCAGCACCACGCCCAGCAGCGGCAGCCCCGTGTGCCGCACCCCGAACAGCAGGCCCGGCAGGGCCGCCAGCGGCACAGCATACAGCAGCATCAGTTTGCGCAGCGCGGGGGTGTCTTGCGGGGTCGCGACGGCACCGCTGGGCAGCAAGGCGCTGGGACGATAGCGCAGCGCGTCGGGCGCCAGCGCCTCCAGTTTGCGCAGTTTGCGCAGCAGCCGGTCTGGCGGGGCGAGGGACAGGGAGCGCATTACCAACCCGCCCCCCAGAACGCCTGCAACGCCAGCACGGTGACGCCGGCGAAGGCCAGATCGGGAAGCAGCCCGCCGCTGATCGGGCCGCGCTCGATCGAACGGATGATGACGGTTGCCGCGCGGTCATATGCGGGCCGCAGCACCCGGCGAACCAGCGGGCGCAGCAGCACGCCCAACAGCACGCTCCCCCCCAGCACATTGATCGCCACAAACGCCATGGACAGCAGCAAGGTAGTTTGCATGAACGTTGCCGAGTCCGCCGGCTCCGGGGCCATGACCGGGCTTGTCTGGCCCGCGGCGGCCATTGCGGCAGGGGCGGCGCACAGGGCCGCAAGGCAAAGGGTAAAGCGTTTCATGGTCAAACTGCCCGGTTCTGGAAAACGGTTTCATCACCTTGCGCAGACAACTGGGCGAAACTTTGACCAATCCCCGGCAGTATTGCGCCGCTCAGTCCTGCTTGGGCGGCCGCACGCCTTCGCGCGCCAATCGGTCGCGCAGCACGTCGATCTCGATCTCCAGCCCCTCGCGGCCGTTCTCGATCAGGCTGCGGGTGCGGGCGGTGAAATTGCTTTCCAGATCGTCCAGCAGCGCCTCGTAGTCGCTGCGCGCCTGCGCGTCGCGGGTTTGCGCCCACAGATCGGCGAATTTGATCGTCGCGTCGCGCGCGCCCTCCAGATAAACGCCCATATAGCGGCGCGCAGCGCTAAGATCGCCGGGGTCTTCCTCGACCGCGCGAAACAGCGCCTGCGCGGTGGTGGAAAACTGCGCCACGCGTGCCTCCAGCCGCCGATCCGCGGCGCGGGCAATGGCGCCCTTCATTGCGGTCAGATGTTTTTCACCCTCTTCGACGACGCGGGCAACGCGGTCTTGCTGGAAAGTGTCGATGCCCTCCATCCCCTTGTCGCGTGTCGGATCGAAGCCAAAGGCCACGACGCCCAGACCCAGCCCGATCAACCCGATCACCGCAGCCCCCACCAGCCCCATCTCGGGCGATTGCGCGCCGCAGGCCAGCCCCAGCCCCAGCAGGACCGCGCCCAGAAATTTGCGCGGCAGCGCCGGGCGGCGCGCGACCTTGCGGGCGTCAAATGCGGCCTCGGCGCGCAGCCCTTCGCGTGTCATCCAGGCGCTGGTCGCAATCAACGCAAAGGCGCCCAGCCCCCGCGCCAGCGCCACCGGCCCGTCGCCAAAGGCTGCGGGCAGAAACGGCAGGGCGGCGGCCGCGATCCAGAACGGCCAACCCTCTTGCCGGTGTTCGACCCGCGGCATCCGCTCGGGCGGGATCATGCCGCTCGGGTCAGGTTGCGCATCGGGGCTGTATTTCCCGCTAAACCGCTGTGCCATGGCTTACACCCCCCCGGTCAGCGCAACCGAAAGCGTCAGCGCAAGGATCAGGAAAAACGCAATGCGGCTTACGGCGGTGCGGGACATCGGCAGGCTCCTTCGGCGGCGCGGGGCAGGGCGGTCCCGGCGGTTGGATCAACAATAGGCACGCAAAACCCCGCCTGCCAGAGGCAAGCGGGGCAAGTCTGCGAGAAAAGCGTGCGGGGTTTCCCCCGTCAGCGCCGGCCCTCAGCCGCGTTTCGGACCCGAGGGACGGGGCCCGCGCGAAAATCCGCCTGCGGGTTTGTCGCCATGCGATTTGAACCCGGCCGCGCGCGGTTTGCCCGCGCCGCCGTGGCTTTTGGACCCGTGCGAGGCATAGCCGCCCGATTTGCCGCCGGATTTGAAGCCATCCGGTTTTCCATCGCGTGCGGCCCCATCGCGGGGCGCGCCGTCACGGGGGGCGTAGCCGCCGGATTTATAGCCGCCCGGTTTGCCGTCGCGTGCCGCGCCATCGCGGGGTGCGGCATCGCGCGGGGTATAGCCACCCGGTTTGCCGCCCGATTTGAAGCCACCCGATTTGAAGCCACCGGGCTTGCCATCGCGCCCCGCGTCACGACCGCCATCGCGGCCACCGTCCCGGGGGGCAAACCCTTCGCCGCGCGGCGGGCGGTCGCCGAATTTCTTGTCACCGTAGGGTTTCTTGTCGCCGTAGGGCTTTTTGTCGCCATAGGATTTGCGCTCACCGCGCGGGGCGTCGCCATCGCGGTCGCTGTGCGATTTGAACCCTTCGGCGCGCGGCTTGGCGCCGTCCTTGCTCCAGCGCGATTTGCGTTCGCCACCTTCACGCGGAGCGCGGTCGCCTTCGGGGCGCGGGGTCCATTCGCCACGCGGCTTGCGATCGCCCTCGGGACGTGGGGTCCATTCGCGGGGCTTGCGGTCGCTATCTTCGCGGGGCTTCCATTCGCGCGGTTTCCGGTCGCTGTCGTCGCGCGGTTTCCACTCACGCGGTTTGCGATCCCCGTCCTCACGCGGCCTGCGATCCCCTTCGGGGCGCGGCCCGCCAAAGCTTTTGCGTTCACCGCGTGCGTCGCCGTCGCGGCTGAAGGGCTTCTTGTCGCCGAACGGCTTTTTGTCGCCAAAGCTTTTGCGCTCGCCAAAGGGTTTGCGCGGGCCGCGGTCGTCGCCACGGTCTTCGCCCCGTCCGGCAAAGCGGTTCTCGCGGGCGCGCTGACCGGCTTCGGCGCGTTCGTCCCGCGACGGACGGCCTTCTTCGACGCCCAGCAGCAGCCGGTCGCCCATCTGGTCGCGCAGCACCTTGCGCTTGATCTCGGTCACATCGCCGGGGTTCATGTCGTTCAAACGGAACGGACCATAGCTGACCCGGATCAGCCGGTTCACCTGCAACCCGATTTCGTTCATCGCACGGCGGATTTCGCGGTTCTTGCCTTCGCGGATGCCGACGGTCAGCCAGGCATTGGCGCCTTGCTGGCGGTCCAGTTCGATTTCCATCGGCTGGAAATCCTCGCCATCAATCGAAATCCCGCGACGCAGCGGGTCGAAGGTGGAATTGTCGGGGCGGCCGTTGACGCGCACGCGGTATTTCCGCAGCCAGCCGGTTTCGGGCAGCTCCAGCCGCCGCTTCAACCCGCCGTCATTGGTCAACAGCAGCAGGCCTTCGGAGTTCAAATCCAGACGGCCGACATTCAGCACGCGCGGCATGCCCTCGGGCATTTCGTCGAAAATCGTGCGCCGGCCCTGTTCGTCCTTGTCGCTGCTGACCAGCCCGAGCGGCTTGTAATACAGCCAGACGCGGGTTTCTTGCGGGGCGTCGATCGGCTTGCCGTCGATGGTCACGCGGTCTTTGGGGGTAATATCCAGCGCGGGGCTGTTGATTGCCTTGCCGTTCACCGCCACGCGGCCAGCCAGAATCATCTTTTCCGCATCCCGGCGCGAGGCCACGCCGGAGCGGGCAATCACCTTGGCAATGCGGTCGTTGGATTGGGGTGCGGAAGCAGGCGCCGGAGTGGCGGGCGTGTCGGTCATCGCTATGGTCCTTCAAAGGGAGGGGGCGCCGGATCACTCGGGCGCAAGCCGCCGACATACACCTTTCCCCCCCACTTGGAAAGCGACTTGAACGGGGCGGGATTGCGGGCGATGAAAGGGTATGGATTTTACCTCTTTCATGGATCTGGCGCTGGACGAGGCGCGCGCGGCAGGCCTGCGTGGCGAGGTGCCGGTGGGTGCGGTGATTGTCGCCCCGGGCGGTCAGGTGGTGGCGCGCGCGGGCAATCGCACCCGCGAGTTGAATGACCCCACGGCGCATGCCGAGGTGTTGGCCCTGCGCGCAGCCTGTGCGCAGGCAGGGTCCGAACGGTTGCCGGGGCATGACCTGTACGTCACGCTCGAACCCTGCCCGATGTGCGCGGCGGCGCTGTCGAATGCGCGGATCGCGCGGCTTTATTACGCAGCGGCGGACCCGAAATCGGGCGGCGTGGCGCAGGGCCCGCGGATCTTCGCGCACCCGCAGTGTCACCATGCCCCCGAAGTCTATGACGGGATCGCCGCCGACGAGGCCGAGCGGCTGTTGAAGGATTTCTTCGCCGCCCGGCGCTGAGTTCCGAAATCATATATTCAAATCTCTTGATTTCTGCACCGAACCGCTCGACGCTTTCCCCCTGATGTGAAAGGGAGGTTCACATGACACTTCAGGGAGGACTGGCCGCGTTCGCGCTGGCCATCACGCTGACATCTGCCCCGCTCTGGGCCGATCCGGCAAAAGTGGCGATCCATGTCGATGAGGAAAACGTCTCGACGATGAACATGGCGCTGAACAACGCGGCCAATATCGAGAAATACTATGCCGACAAGGGCGAAGAGGTCATGATCGAGATCGTCACCTATGGGCCCGGCCTGCATATGTTGCGCGCCGATACCTCGCCGGTGAAGGACCGGATCGCGGAAATGGCGTTGATGTATGACAATCTGACCTTTTCGGCCTGTCTGAACACGGTCGAGGCAATGAAGCAAAAGACGCAAAAGGATGTGCCTTTGCTGGAAGAGGCCAACGTCGTGCCCTCGGGCGCGGTGCGCCTGATGGAGTTGCAGCAGGAGGGCTACGCCTACCTGCGCCCATGACCTGCGGGCAGGGGGAGGGGAGCGCTGCCCCCGTCCTTCGAACTTTCCCGGGATGTTTTGACCAGGGCAAAAG
>JAQTYE010000192.1 GCA_028749255.1 Paracoccaceae bacterium
CGCCACCGCCGACGAAGCCCCGCTGATCGCCAAACTGACCGGTGCCTATTCGGCCGAACAACTGGCCCCGCCGTGGCACGCCAATATCTGGCGAACCGTTCGGCCCCCGAAGATCTGACCCCGGTGTCGCCCGATGGGGTGAAGCCGCGCGCCCGCGTCGAATTCGACCGCGCCACCTGGCTGCGGCTGAACATCGGCCATGACGAACGCGCCGATCCGAAATGGCTGCTGCCGATGCTGTGCCGTTCGGGCGATCTGTCGCGCCGCGATATCGGCATGATCCGCATCATGGGCGATCATACCTTCGTGCAGATCCACGCCGATGCCACCGAACGCTTCCTGGCCGCGATCGGCCCCGAACGCGCGCTTGAGGATAAATGCGGCGTCGATGTGCTGCCGGGGCAGCCCGCCGGCATGGATGACGCGTTGGCCCGCCAGGGCACGCGCACCGACCGCAAGCCGAATTTCGACAAGAAGCCCTACGACAAAAAGCCCTACGAAAAGAAATCCTTCGACAAGAAACCGCACCGCAAAGGTCCGGGCGAAGGCGGTTTCGACTCGGATCGTCCGGCCCGCCCGGCCAGCGCGAAACCCTGGGATAAAAAACCGGCGGCCGATGGCAAACCGGCGGCCAAATACGGCAAGCCAGCGGCAAAACCGGGCGCCAAGCCCTTTGCCAAACCGGGCGCCAAACCCGCAGGCAAACCGGGCGCGAAACCTTGGGAGAAAAAGGGCCGCTAAGCCGCCCTTTCGATCACAAAACAAAACAGCGGATCGGTCACCCGGTCCGCTGTTTTCATTTCTTCTTGGCAAAAATACTCAAATGACGGGCTCAGGCCCCGCGCACCGTTTCGACCATCAGCGCCACATTTTCCGGGTCGGCATCGGGGGTGATGCCATGGCCCAGGTTGAAGATATGCGGCCCGTTGCGGAACGCCCGCACCACTTCGCGCGTGGCCTCGACCAGCGCATCGCCGCCGGTCACCATGTGGCGCGGGTCCAGATTGCCCTGCACGCAGCCATCCTTTTGCACATTCGCCGCCGCCCATTGCGCCGACACCGAATTGTCCAGCGCAACACAATCGGCCCCGGTCTTCTTGGCAAAGCCCACATAGCCCGGTCCCGCCTCACGCGGGAAGGCGATGACCGGCAGGCCCGGATGGCGTGCCTTCAGCTCGGAAATGATCCGCGCCGTCGGTTTGACCGCGAAATTGTCGAAATCGGCGCCTTTCAGGCTGCCTGCCCAACTGTCGAAAATCTTGATGACTTCGGCGCCCGCCTCGACCTGTTTTGACAGGTATTCGATGGTGGCCTCGGTCAACAGGTCGATCAACGCGGTGAAGGTCGCGCGATCCGCGCCTTTCAGCTCGTGTGCAGGGCCCTGATCGCGCGTGCCACGTCCGGCGATCATATAGGTCGCCACCGTCCAGGGTGCGCCCGCAAAGCCGATCAGCGTCGTCTCGCGCGGCAATTCCCGCGACAGGATCCGCACGGTTTCATAGATCGGCGCCAGATGGTCATGGATGTCGTCTTTGCCCTTCAGCGCACGCAGCCCCTCGGGGCCGGTGATCGTGGACAGCCGCGGGCCTTCGCCGGTTTCGAACCACAGATCGGCGCCAAGCGCCTGCGGCAGCAGCAAAATGTCGGCAAACAGGATCGCCGCATCAAAGCCGAACCGACGGATCGGTTGCAGCGTGACCTCGGCGGCCAGATCCGAATTGTAGCACAGCGACAGGAAATCCCCGGCCTGCGCCCGGGTTGCACGATATTCGGGCAAATAGCGCCCGGCCTGTCGCATCATCCAGATCGGCGGGGTGGGCAGGACCTCGCCCTTCAGGGCGCGCAGGATCGTCTTGTCGGTCATCGGGGTCTCCTTGTTGGGCCCCACAAGCCCGCCCTGCGGCGTGATGTCAAGCTTTGTGCCGCTTGCAAGGGCCCATTGTCGCAGCTATCGGTGGGCCATGACACAGATGCCTTCCTCGATGGACCCGCTGAAAATCGGCACGCGCGGCAGCCCGCTGGCGCTGGCTCAGGCCCATGAAACGCGCGCGCGGCTGATGGCGGCGCATGATTTGCCCGAAGACGCGTTCGAGATCGTGGTGATCAAGACCAGCGGTGACAATGCCGCGCTGATCGCCGCCGACAAGCCGTTGAAGGAACTGGGCGGCAAGGGTCTGTTCACCAAGGAAATCGAAGAGGCGATGGTGGCGGGCCGCATCGACATCGCCGTGCATTCGATGAAGGATATGCCGACGCTGCAACCCGCCGGGCTGGTGCTCGATTGCTATCTGCCGCGCGAAGACGTGCGCGATGCCTTCGTGTCGCCCGTCTCGGAACGGCTGGCCGATCTGCCGCAGGGCGCGCGGGTTGGCTCGTCCAGCCTGCGGCGGCGCGCGCAGCTGGCACATGTGCGCCCCGATCTGGAACTGGTCGAGTTTCGCGGCAATGTGCAGACCCGGATGAAAAAGCTCGAAGACGGCGTGGCCGCGGCGACCTTTCTGGCGATGGCGGGGCTGAACCGGCTGGGAATGGCGCATGTCGCGCGCTCGGCCATCGAGGTCACCGAAATGCTGCCCGCCGTGGCCCAGGGCGCTATCGGCATCGAGCGCCGCATCGCCGATCCGCGCGCCGAGGCGCTGCTGGCGGCGATCCACGACACGCCCACCGGGCAGCGGCTGGCGGCGGAACGCGCCTATCTGGCGACGCTTGACGGGTCGTGTGAAACCCCGATTGCCGGGCTGGCCGTGTTCGAGGGCGATCAGATTTGGCTGCGCGGCGAGATCCTGCGTCCCGATGGCTCGGAGGCGATCACGGGTGACGCGCGCGGCGCGATTTCCGACGCGGCCGCCCTGGGCGAGACCCTGGCGCGGCAGCTGCTGGCACAGGCGCCCGCGGGATTTTTCAGCTGGCGCTAAAGCTTGAAAACCCCAAAAAGACGCCTCCGGCGGGAGTATTTTGCCAAGGAGAAGGGGTTTCTTCTTGGCCTAAATACTCACCTTGGGACGGCAGTCATATGCGCGACGGAGGAATGAATGGATCTGCTGCAACAGGTGCGTGACCTGCTGGGTGCGTCTCATGTTTTGACCGGGGCCGATGCCGCGGCATACGGGCGCGAATGGACCGGGCATTACCACTGGCAGCCGCTGGCGGTGGTGCGCCCGGGCAGCACGGCCGAGGTGGCGGCGGTCCTGCGGCTGGCGCATCAGACCGGCACGCCGGTGGTGCCGGTGTCGGGCAATACCGGGCTGAACGGTGGCACGGTGGCCGAAGGCGCGCTGATGCTGTCGCTGGCGCGGATGACTGCGATCCGCGATCTGAACCCGGCCGCGCGCACGATCACCGCCGAGGCCGGCGTGGTGCTGGAGGCGCTGCACGGGGCCGCCGAGGCGCAGGGTCTGGTGTTTCCGCTGACGTTTGGCGCCAAGGGCTCGGCCATGGTGGGGGGCTTTTTGTCCACCAATGCGGGCGGTTCGAACGTCGTGCGCTATGGGTCGGCGCGGGCGCTGTGTCTGGGGATCGAGGTCGTGCTGGCCGATGGCCGGGTGATGGATCTGATGAGCGCGCTGCACAAGGACAACACCGGCTATGATCTGCGCGATCTGATGATCGGCGCCGAGGGCACGTTGGGGGTGATCACCGCCGCCGTGCTGAAGCTTGCGCCCGCGCCTGTGGCCTATGGCACCGCGCTGCTGGGGATGGCCAGTCTGGGCGCCGCGCTGGATTTGCTGAACCGCTTGCAGGTGGGCACCGGCGGCGCGGTTGAGGCGTTCGAATTCATGCCCGCCGCCTATATGGAGCGCTTGGGCCGGATCAAACCCGATCTGGCCTGTCCGTTCCCGCCGCAGCCCGTCAATCTGCTGGTCGAGGTCGCCACCACGATCCCCGGCGGCGATCCCGGCGCGCAGTTGGAGGATCTGCTGAGCGCCGCGCTGGAGGCCGGAGATCTGACCGAGGCGGTGATCGCCGCTTCGGGCGCTCAGCGGCGCAAGTTGTGGGCGATGCGCGAGGCCGCGGCCGAGATCACCTTCACCCAGCCGGTGCTGGTCGACACCGATGTGGCCCTGCCGCTGGATCGGCTGGAGGCGTGGCTTGCGCGGATGTCGGCGCGGCTGGCGACGCTTGATCCCGCCGCCGAGGAATTGGTGGTGGCGCATCTGGGCGATGGCAACATCCATTACACCGCCTATCCGAGCCATGACGCGCCCGCCCATCTGGCCGCGATCCGCGCCGCTGTCGCCGAAGAGGCGGTTGCGATGGGCGGCAGTTTCAGTGCGGAACATGGCGTGGGTCTGTCGAAACGCGCCACCATGGCCGCGCATAAAAACCCCGTTGCGCTGGATGTGATGCGTGCGATCAAGGCGGCGCTGGACCCGGCGGGCATTCTGAACCCGGGCAAGACGATCCCAGACGCCTGACGGCGCCGGGTCCCTTGCAATCGCGGAGCCGCAGGCGCATCACGGGCTGCAACAGCCAGAGCCCAGACATGCGCCTTTTGACCCCGTTCCGCCTGCTGATCCGTGATCCCGCGCTGGCCTTGGCCGCAGGGCTTTTGGTGCTGTTTGGCGCCCATGCGGCGACCCTTGCCCCCTATGTCTCGGCGCTGGCGGTGACGGTGTTCGGCCTGTCCAACAGTGCCTATTCGGCGCTGCTGGTGGTGGCCTCGGTGCTGTCGGTGGCCAGCTCGGTGGGGTTTGGCATTCTGGCCGATCAGCGCGCGAACCGACGCGCGATTGCGCTGGCCTGTGTGGGGTTTCTGACGGCGGGCACGGCGATGATGGCACTGGGGCCCTCGGTTGCCAGTTTCGTGTTGGCCCACGCGCTGGTGTTGCCGCTGTCGGGGTCGCTGTTTGGGCAGTTGTTCGCGCTGGCGCGGCTGGCAGCGACCACCCACCCCGAGGCGGACCGCCCCGCGATCCTGTCCACCCTGCGCGCGGCCTTTGCACTGCCTTGGGTCGTGGTGCTGCCGATCTGGTCGTTGGCCTTTGGCGCGGGGGTGCCCATGATGCGGGTCTATCCGGTCAGTCTGATCGTGGCGGCAGCGATGCTGGCGCTGATCTGGGCGTTCTGGCCGCGCGATGGCGCCACCCGTTGGCCTGACCCGAAATCGGGACTGAGCTTTCGTCAAAGCCTGCGGGAAATGGCCGAGCCGCATGTGCTGGCGCGGGTGCTGTGTCTGGGCACGGTGCATGGTGCGGTCACGCTCTATCTGGTGGTGATCGGGCTGGTGTTCGCGGCCATTCCGTTTCGCGGCGCAGGTGATGTGGCGCTGTATGCCGGGGCGGTGGCGGGGCTGGAGGTGCCGTTCATGCTGGCGTTGCCGTTGGTGGTGGGGCGGATTCCGCGCGCGCGGCTGATCGTGATCGGGGCTGCGCTATATGCGGTGCATCTGGCCTTCATTCCGGTGCTGGCCGAAACGCCCTTTGTGTGGCTGCTGACGGTGCCGGGCGCGTTGGGCGGTGCCGTGGTGCTGACCCAGCCGATGGCCTATCTGCAAGACCTGCTGGCGGCCCGGCCCGGGGCGGGAGCATCGCTGATGGCGCTGCAGAAACTGGCGGGCGATGCGATCTGTGCCACCACGTTCGCGCTGGGGACAGCGCTGTCGGGCTATGGTCTGGCGGCGGCTTTGGGCGCGGTGCTGGCGCTGAGCGGTGCGACCGCGCTGTGGCTGATGGACGCGCGCCGCACGCGGGCGTGAGTTGACAGCCCCGCCCGCAGCGCTGAGCATGCCAAAAACGAAAGGCAGATCATGCGCGCGTCCCTTCTGGCCTTGGCCCTTGCCCTGACCCCGCTTGCACCCGCGCAGGCCGAGATGCGGTTTGATCCCGCGCCGACGCTGGCGCCTGCGGGCGAGGATCC
>JAQTYE010000193.1 GCA_028749255.1 Paracoccaceae bacterium
ATCTGGTCCAGCAGGTCGCACCGGCCGTTGTCAACATCACCACCACCGCCGTCGTCGCCCAGCCGACCGGGGGCGAGGACGGGCCGATGTTTCCTGAAGGCAGCCCGTTTTCGGACCTGTTCCGCGACTTCGGCTTTCCCGGCGTCCCCGGACAGCCGGGCCAGGGCGGTCCCCGGATGCCGCAGCGGTCCAATGCGCTGGGGTCGGGCTTCGTGATTTCGGCGGACGGCTTTATCGTGACGAACAACCACGTCATCGAGGGCGCGGACGAGATCGAGATCGAATTCTATTCCGGCGAAACCCTGCCCGCCGAAGTGGTCGGCACCGATCCCAACACCGATGTCGCGCTGCTCAAGGTCGAAAGCCCCGATCCGCTGCCGTTCGTGGAATTCGGCGATTCCGACGACGCGCGCGTGGGCGACTGGGTGCTGGCGCTGGGCAACCCCCTGGGCCAGGGTTTTTCGGCCAGTTCGGGGATCGTGTCGGCGCGCAACCGCGAATTGTCGGGCACATATGACGATTACCTGCAAACCGACGCGGCGATCAACCGCGGCAATTCCGGCGGCCCGCTGTTCAACCTCAAGGGAGAGGTCGTGGGCGTGAACACCGCGATCCTGTCGCCCAATGGCGGCTCGATCGGGATCGGCTTCTCGATGGCGTCGAATGTGGTGAACAAGGTCGTGGGTCAGCTGAAAGAATTCGGCGAAACCCGGCGCGGCTGGCTGGGCGTGAAAATCCAGGACGTGACCGCCGACATGGCCGAGGCGATGGGCATCGCCAAACCCGAAGGCGCGATGGTCTCCGAGGTGCCCGAGGGCCCCGCGAAAGAGGCCGGCATGCAGGCCGGTGACATCATCACCAGCTTTGATGGCGGCGAAGTCAAAGACACCCGTGATCTGGTGCGCCGTGTGGCCGATGCCCCGGTCGGCGAGGCGGTTCGGGTGACCGTGCTGCGCGCGGGCAAATCCGAAACCCTGCTGGTCACGCTGGGCCGTCGCGAACTGGCCGAAGGCGAGGCCGTCCCCGCCGCCGTGACCGCCCCGCAAGAACAGGAAAAAGAGCTGCTGGGGATGGTCGTCACCCCGCTGACCCCCGATCTGTCCACCGAAATGGGCCTGCCCAGCGGTGCCAGCGGGCTGATCGTCAAGTCGATCGGCGAGGAAAGCAGCGCCTTCGAAAAGGGCCTGCGCGGGGGCGATCTGATCGTCGAGGCCGGGCAGCTGCCGGTCACCTCCCTGTCCGATCTGGAAGCCCGGATCGACGAGGCGAAAGCCGCGGGCCGCAAGTCGGTCCTGCTGTTGATCCGCCGCGGCGGAGAGCCGCGCTTCGTCGCGTTGCCGGTGGAATAACCGTCCCCCCAACAGACACATCAAAGGCGCCCTCCAGGGGCGCCTTTTCATATCGGCCTGGCCCGATACAGCTTCTTCTTGGCAAAAATACTCAAACTCCGGCACATCAACCGGCGCGCGCTATTCAAGCCAGGCGATCAGCCCCAGCTCTTGCGCAGCCCGGGTGGACAGCGTGGCCGAAAACAACCCGCGCGGTGCCTGATAGGCGCGGATCGCGGCGCTGGTCGCAGGGTCGATCACCCCGCTCACCGCCCCCTTGAACAGTCCGCGCGCCTTCAATGCGCGCTGAAGGCTGGCCACGAATTCCGGCGTCAGATCGGCGGCGCAGGGCGATTTGAACCACATCTCGGCCCGGCCCTCGACAATGCGCTGATGGGTCGAGGTGCGATAGGCGGCAGGCCGCGTCACGGCACCGGTCTTCGGGTCGCGCAATTCGGGGTGGGTCAGCACCTGCTCGGTCACCGTTTCCACCACCGCAGGCCGGGTCTGGCGCGCAAAACAGCCGCCCTCGCCCGGTTGCGGGGCTTGGGCGCGCCATTCACCCGCCAGCGTGGGCAGCGGCGGTGCGTCGGGCAATGGCGGATCGGCGGGGGTACAGGCGGCCAGCACAAGGGCTGCGACCGGAAGCAGACAGGTCAGGCGGATCATTCGGGCGCGGCCTTTGGCAAAACGTGCAGGCAGTCTATCCGCTTTCACACAAAGGGGAAAGAGAGCGGCGCACCGCCCTCTGGTCAAGCCCGCGCCCTTGTCCTAAACCTTGGGCAACAGACCCGCGGCGCCGCGCGCCGACACCCAAAGCAACGGAAAGCAGCCATGGCGAAGATCATCTATATCGAACACAACGGCACCAAACACGAGGTCGAGGTCAAGCCCGGCGCCACGGTGATGGAAGGCGCGCGCGACAATGGCGTGCCCGGGATCGACGCCGATTGCGGCGGCGCCTGCGCCTGCTCGACCTGCCATGTCTATGTTGATCCGGCCTGGCTCGACCGGGTGCCGCCGAAGGAATCGATGGAAGAGGACATGCTTGATTTCGCCTACAAACCCGACCCGGCCACCTCGCGGCTGACCTGCCAGATCAAGGTCACCCCCGATCTGGATGGTCTGGTGGTGCATATCCCCGAGCGTCAGATCTGATCGCAGGCCGCCGCAAGGCGGCCTTTGCAGAAGGCGCACAGGATGACCCTCGACATGTGGTTCAGCTATCTGCTGGCCTATACCGTTCTGTCGGTGTTGCCCGGGCCAAGCGGGCGGCGCGTGCTTTATGGGCGGCAGCGCGTTGATGGCAACAACGCGCTGAACCTCATTTCATCTGACTGTCTTTCGACCCGCGCCGATTGATGCCGCCCCGCGCCTTCGGGCGCCCGTCGCGCTCGTTTTGGCAGTCGATGCACAGCTTGACCCCGGGCAAGGCTGCACGGCGTGCCTGCGCAATCGGTTCATCACATTCCGCGCAATGGGTCAGGCTTTCCCCCACTGGACCGCGCCGCGCCTTCAGCCGCGCCAGTTCATCCGCGATCGACGCCTCGATCTGTTCGTTCACCGCGCCGTCCTGCGCCCAACCGCCCGCCATGGCATCCCTCGTTCTTACGAAGCACCATTTTGCACCCGCCTGCCCGCGCTGTCCACTATCGGAAACGCCGGTTCCCGATTGCGACACACGCCACGCCGCTTTTCGCGCGCACGCGGTCGTATCCGGCTGGCCAATCTTGCGAGGTCCCGGCAAATCTGCCCCTCAGACCGGGCTTGCCGGAGAACGAAAAGGACGCGCGATGACTGCTTATGTGCTGACGGTGAACTGCCCCTCGACCCGCGGGATCGTGGCGGCGATTGCGAATTATCTGGCCGACCAGGGCTGTAACCTCACCGATTCGCATCAGTTCGACGATCCGCTGACCGGAAAGTTCTTCATGCGGGTCACCTTCATCTCGGAACAGGGCGCAACGCGGGACGTGCTGCAGGCCGGGTTTGCCCCGGTGGCCGAGGGCTTCGGGATGGACTGGGCGATCCACGAAGGCGCCGCCAAGATGAAGGTGCTGCTGATGGTGTCGAACTTCGGGCACTGCCTGAATGATCTGCTCTATCGGACGCGCATCGGGGCCCTGCCGATCGAGATTGTCGGCGTCATTTCGAACCACCTGACCTATCAAAAGCTGGTGGTGAACCACGATATCCCGTTCCACCACATCAAGGTCACCAAGGACAACAAGCCCCAGGCCGAGGCGGCCCTGATGGCGGTGGTCGAAGACAGCGGGGCCGAACTGGTCGTGCTGGCGCGCTACATGCAGATCCTGTCCGATGCGATCTGCCAGAAAATGTCGGGCAGAATCATCAATATCCACCATTCCTTCCTGCCCAGTTTCAAGGGCGCGAACCCCTATAAACAGGCGTATGAGCGCGGCGTGAAACTGATTGGCGCCACCGCGCATTACGTCACGGCCGATCTGGATGAGGGCCCGATCATCGAACAAGACACCGTCCGCATCACCCATGCCCAAAGCCCCGACGACTATGTATCGCTGGGGCGCGATGTCGAGGCGCAGGTGCTCAGCCGCGCAATCCACGCCCATATCCATCACCGCGCGTTCATCAACGGCAACAAGACGGTGGTGTTCCCGGCCAGCCCCGGCAGCTACGCCTCGGAACGGATGGGCTGAGCCTGGATTGATCCACGGACGGGGGGCGGCGCCCCCTGCTCCGGCCCGAAATGGCCCGCGCAGATGTCGTTTTCAGGATGGACGCCGCATGCGTGCCGCGATAGCCGGAGCCATGGCCCAGACAGACCGCATCTTCCTAGGTATTGCCCTGATGTTGGGCTTTTGCGCGATTGCGCCGTTGATCGACGTGGCCTCGAAACTGGCGGCGCAAGCGGTGCCGGTCGGCACGATCACGCTGGGGCGGTTCGTGGTGCAGGCTGCGCTGATGGCGCCGATTGTGCTGGCGATGCGCCTGCCGCTACGGATCGGCGGGGCGGCGCTGCGGCTGACCCTGGCGCGGGCCTTCGTGTCGATTCTGGCGACCTATTCCTTCGTGGCGGCCGTGCAGGTGATGCCGATTGCCGATGCACTGGCCATCGCCTTTGTCGAACCCTTCGTCGTTCTGCTGATCGGGCGTTTCGGGATGGGCGAAGAGGTTGGGCCGCGCAGGCTTGGCGCCTCTATGGTGGGATTCATTGGTGCGCTTTTCGTGATTCAGCCCTCATTTTCACGCTTCGGCACCGTGGCCCTGTTCCCGCTGGGCACGGCGGTGTGTTTTGCGTTCTATATCCTGCTGACCCGCGCGCTATCGCGGCAGATGCATCCGGTGACGATGCAGCTGCACACGGCGCTGGCGGCGACCATTCTATGTGTGCCGATGCTGGCCCTTGGCGGAGTTCTGGAGTTCGGCCAATGGCGGTTCACCGCACCCGAAGGGATATTCTGGATCTGGGTGGCCTGTGTCGGGCTGGCCGCCACGGTCAGCCATATGTCGATGACCTATGCGCTGAAATTCGCGCCGTCATCGACGCTGGCCCCGTTGCATTATTTCGAAATGCTGACCGCAACCTTGTTCGGCTATCTGGTGTTTGGCGATTTCCCGAATACGCTGACCTGGATCGGCGTGGCGATCATCACCGGATCGGGGCTGTATATCATACACCGTGAGCGCGTCACCGCAGCTGCAGCGCGTCAATTACGGCGGGCAGATGCACCTTGGGAAGCACCACAAGGCACGGCCCCGAAAGGCTGAGCCCCACCGGCCCCGCGACCTCGTTCGAGGTGCCGACACGACCCGAAGGGGTCAGCTCCAGCCCGTCGATCGGCCAGCGCAGCCCGGAGGAACGTCCGGTCACGGCGCCAAAGGGGAACAGCGAAAACCGCGCGCCCAGCGGCAGATCCAGCGTCAATTCGGACGGGGCGCGAAAGATCAGGTCTTCCTCGGCCAGCACAATCACCGACTGCGTGGCGCGCGCGGCCACATAAGACAGCGTCGCCAGCGTATGATCCAGCCGAAGCCCGGTGAACCCAAGCGCCAGATAGAAGGGCGCAGCCACATGCAACAGACATTTGCCAAAATCGGTACTGTCCTGTTCGGGGATTTCATGGACCCGCGCGCCCAGCCGGGCCCGCCCTGCGGCGCTCAGGCTATCCATGTCGCCAATCACCGCCGCAGGCATCAGACCCAGGGCCAGCGCCCGGTCACCACCGCCGTCCGCGGCCACCAACAGCGGTGCGATTGTCAACGCATCGTGAACATCGGCTGCCGTAACAGCCCCCCCGCCCAGCAGCGTTACCCCCGTTTGTGAATGGACAATTTTCTCTGACATGGCGGGATTGATGACGATTAAGGCACCAAAACACAATCTGCTTTGCTAAAATGCCCCACAATTTCCTTTTTCTGTTCACGGTTAAGCACCAGTTTACGCTGATGGTGACAAGAACTTGGTATTAGAGAAAGCGAGCGTTCCATGGTTGGTGCGAGTAAAATCCTCACCGTGTCTTACGGCACCTTCT
>JAQTYE010000033.1 GCA_028749255.1 Paracoccaceae bacterium
GTCGCAGGGGGTCGAACGTCGCTGCCATGGGCACCAAAATGGCCGAGAACAGATTGTTTCTCAGCCATTTTTTACAGAGTTTCCGCTGCTGCAGTGCAACATATTGGGTCAAGAAAATGGTGAATAGAGTATTAAAACAGCACATTGCCGCGACGCCGCGTCGCGGCGCATGTGGTGCCGCTATGCGGCGTTTTGTCCGGCGCTGCAGACCTGTCCAAAAAGCTAAGTAGCGCAGTGACATAAAGGAGATTTTACTGATCAGATAAGGAACGGTAATCCTTGATGTGATGCGTGGCAGCGCGGGGGCGCACTGCCTAAGTACACGAATTCAAAAGTATTTCTGGTGTTAAGAGACGAAGCCTCCAGCTGGGACGGGGGCTGGGGACGCTTGAGGTCTGCATCAGGCGCCCTGTCTCGAAGGGGGGAAAATGGGGAAAGATAATGTTTACACTCCCGATTTCGGGGGTGTGCCGAAGGCGTCGCGTTTGGCGCGTAAAGAGCGGACTATTTTGATTGCAGGGGGGGCCGGGTTCATCGGGTCGAACCTGAGCCGACGCCTGATCGCCCGGGGGGACCGGGTCATCTGTCTGGATAATCTGGAAACCGGGCGCAGCGAGAATATCGCGGCCTTGCTGGCGCATCCGAAATTCGCCTTCGTGCTGCATGATGTGGTGCGGCCTTTCCGGCTGAACAGTCCGATTGACCAGATCTACAACCTCGCCTGTCCGGCCTCGCCGCCAAAATATCAGCGCGATCCACTGCACACGTTCAAGACCTGCATCTTCGGCGGTCTGAACCTGTTGGCGCTGGCCCGCGAAAAGGGCGCGCGGATCTTGCAAAGCTCGACCTCCGAGGTCTATGGCGACCCCGATTGTCTGCTGCAATCCGAGGACTATCGCGGACGCGTCAACACGGTTGGCCCGCGCTCGTGCTACGACGAGGGAAAACGCGCCGCCGAGACGCTGTTTTATGAAACCAACCGTCAGCATGGGGTGGACGTGCGGATCGCACGGATCTTCAACACCTATGGCCCGCGGATGGACCCGGGCGACGGGCGCGTGGTGTCGAATTTCGTGGTGCAGGCGCTGAGTGGGGCGCCGATCACGATCTATGGCGCGGGGCAGCAAACGCGGTCGTTTTGCTACATTGACGACATGCTCGACGGGCTGATGGCGCTGATGGAGGCCGACGACCGGCTGGCGACGATCAATGACCCGGTCAACCTGGGCAACCCGGGCGAGTTCACGATGATCGAACTGGCGCAGATGGTGGTGCAGATGACGGCTTCGACGTCGCCGCTAACCTATCGTGACCTGCCGGTGGACGACCCGCGCCAGCGGCGCCCCGATATTGCGCGGGCGGGGCGGCTGCTTGACTGGGCGCCGAAAATCTCGCTGGCCGAGGGGCTGGTGCCGACCATCGCCTATTTCCGCGCCGAGCTGACGCAGATGCAGGGGGCCGCCACCGCCAGACGGGCGGGGGAGGCGGTGTCATGACCGCCCCGGCGCGCATTCTGGTGACCGGGGGGGCGGGCTATATCGGGGCGCATTGCTGCAAGTCACTCGCCCGGGCCGGGATCGCGCCGGTCACGTTTGACAACCTGTCGCGCGGGCATCGCGATGTGGTGAAATGGGGGCCGCTGGAAGTCGGCGATCTGCGTGATCGGGGCGCGGTGGTGCGCGCCCTGATCCGGCACCGGATCGAGGCGGTGATCCATTTCGCGGCGCTGGCCTATGTCGGCGAAAGCATGGTGCGGCCAACGCTTTACTACGACAACAATCTGGACGGGATGGTTTCGCTGCTGGGGGCGATGGCGCATGTGGGGGTGACGCAGATTGTGTTTTCGTCCAGCTGTGCCACCTATGGTGTGCCGCAGTCGCTGCCGATTGATGAGACGACACCGCAAAATCCGATCAACCCCTATGGCCGCACGAAACTGTTTTGCGAATGGATGCTGCGCGATGCCGCCGAGGCGGGCGATCTGCGCTATGTTGCGCTGCGTTATTTCAACGCGGCCGGCGCCGACCCCGAGGGCGAGATCGGCGAACGTCACACCCCGGAAACCCATCTGATCCCGCTGGCGTTGATGGCGGCGTATGGCACCGGCCCCGCGCTGCGGGTGTTCGGCACCGATTACCCGACGCCCGACGGCACCTGCATTCGCGACTACATCCATGTCGCGGATCTGGCGCAGGCCCATCTGCGTGCGCTGCGCTATCTGGCCGAGGGCGGTGAAAACCTGGCCGCCAATCTGGGCACGGGGCAGGGCGCCTCGGTGCTGGAGGTGATCGCCGCGGTCGAGCGGGTGACCGGGCGCAAGGTGCCGGTCAGCTTCGAGGCGCGCCGTCCCGGTGATCCGGCCGAGCTGGTGGCCGACCCGGGGCTGGCCTCGGTGCGGCTGGGGTTCCGGGCGCACCACCGGGATCTGGACCGTATGGTCGCCGATGCCGCGCCCTGGTTCGCGGTGTCGGCCAAGGAGTTACAGCGATGACCGATGCAAGGCCCCGCCATCCCGCGACCGAACGCCGACCTTTCCTTGTCCCCATCCTGTCCGGGCGGCGTGCGGTGAAATATTACGTGGTGGCGGTGCTTTGGATGGTCGCGGCGGGATGGTTTTGGACATGGTGGTTGCAGCCGTCCCATGTCCTTGGTCTGGGGCGCTATTGGATCGTGACCGGTGCCATGCTCTGGATCTGGGGGATGCAGCTTTACTTTGTGCTGATCTTCCTGAAATCCCGCCGCTCCAATGCCCCTGATCCGGTTCCCGGGCGCTGGCGGGTGGCGATGGTGACAACGAAAACCCCGTCAGAGCCGTTTTCGGTGCTGCGCAAGACGCTGCAGGCGATGCTGGCGCAGGAGTTTCCGCATGACACCTGGCTTGCCGACGAGGCGCCCTGTGACGAAACCCGGGCCTGGTGCGCCGCACATGGGGTGCGGATCTCGACCCGGCAGGGGATCGCCGAATATCACCGCGCCGCATGGCCGCGCCGGACCCGCTGCAAAGAGGGCAATCTGGCCTATTTCTATGACACCTGGGGCTATGATAACTATGATATCGTCTGTCAGCTGGACAGCGATCACGTGCCGCAGCCGGGCTATCTGCGTGAAATGCTGCGCCCCTTTGCCGACCCGAAGGTAGGCTATGTGTCGGCGCCCTCGATCTGCGCGGCCAATGCCCGGCAAAGCTGGGCGGCGCGCACCCGACTGTATTCCGAGGCGGCGTTTCATGGCGTGTTTCAGGCGGGCTATACGGCGGTGCTGACGCCGATGTGCATCGGGTCGCATTACGCGGTGCGCACCGTGGCGCTGAAGCAGGCCGGCGGTCTGGGCCCCGAACTTGCCGAGGATCACTCGACCACCATGCTGATCGCCGCCGCAGGATGGCGCGGGGTGCATGCGATGGACGCGATCGCGATTGGCGACGGGCCTGCAACGCTGCCCGATCTGGTCACGCAGGAATTCCAGTGGTCGCGGTCGCTGATGACGCTGTTGCTGCGCTATACGCCGACCTATCTGCGCGCCCTGCCGCTGCGACTGCGGTTCCTGTTTTTGCTGTGCCAAAGCTGGTATGCGTTCTTCACCCTGTCGATGGCGATGATGTATTTCGTGCCGATCCTGGCGGTCAGTTTTGATATCCGCTTTGCCGATGTGACCTATGCCGCCTTCGTCGGGCATTTCCTGCCGCCGATGGTGGTGATGCTGCTGTTCGCCGCGCTGATCAAGCGTGACGGGTTCTTCCGGCCGGTGGATGCCAAGGTCCTGTCCTGGGAAAAGGCGTTTTTCGTGCTGCTGCAATGGCCCTGGGTGTTCTGGGGCTGTGCGATGGCGGTCTATGACCGGATCAGCGGCGGTTTCGTCGATTTCCGCATCACACCCAAGGGCGAGGCGGCCAGCGCGAAACTGCCGCCCCGGATCATGGCGGTTTATGCCGGGCTTGCGCTTGGGGCATTGGTCCCGGTGCTGCTGGTGTCCGATGTGACGCAGGCACGCGGGTTTTACCTTTTGTCGCTGCTCAATGCGTTTTTGTATCTGGCGCTGCTGGCCACCATCGTGCTGCGCCACCTGTGGGAAAACCGCCGTGTCGGTCTGCTGCGTGAAATGGGGGCAAGCCTGTCGGGCTATGTCACCGGGCTCAGCTGCATGATCGCGCTGGGGATCTGGGCCGTATCGTTGCGCGGCGAAGAAAGCTTGCAGGCGCTGGCGATCGGCTTTGAACCGGCCGGGTTGTCAACGGTCGAATACGTGGTGTCGGGCGCGGGGATGGGCCGCCCCGGCGATATCCGCGTTCACTTTGGGCCCATTTGGCGCAACTGAGCGCCGGATTTTGAAAGGGAGGACATTACCATGACACAGATCGCGACCCGCATTCGCGCCGCGCTGTCGGTTACCCTCATGCTTGCCAGCACCGCCAGTTTCGCCGCGCCCCCGGGGACATTGCCCTTTGGCGTCTACGATCCCGACGGGGATTTCACCTATGACAAACAGGTTGTGATCGAACACCTGTTCTTGCCATGGGAGGACGTCTATCTGCCCTCGCTCAACGATGCTGATGCCTATGCGTTGGAACGGGGGCGGGCGCTGCTGGTGACGTTGGAGCCCTGGACCTGGTCGCGCAGCGAACGCAACACCGCGCAATATCTGCGCCGCGGAATCGAGGACGGGCGCTATGACGCGAACATGAAGGCCGTTTGCGATGTTCTGGCCACATTGAAAAGCCCGGTCACGCTGCGTTTCGCGCATGAGATGGATGACCGTTCGGGGCAGTTCATCTGGGCGGGCTGGGAACCGGACACCTATATTTCGGCCTATCGCCACATGATCGACCTGTGCCGCAAAAGCGCGCCCAATATCACCGTCATGTGGTCGCCCCTGGGCGATGAGGATATGGCGAAATACTATCCCGGCGACGACTATGCCGATCTGATCGGACTGACCGTCTTCGGACTGCAGGCGTGGGATCAGGCGAAATACGGCCATGACCGCAGCTTCGACGAGATCTTCGCGCCCCGCTATGAACGCGCGGCGGCCTTTGGCAAGCCGGTGGTGGTGGCCGAACTGGGCTATGTCGGCAAGGAGGATTACGTCAAAACCTGGGAGAATGCGGTGCGTCAAGAGAAGCCCGAATACCCGAATCTGGTGGGCGTGCTGTATTTCAACCAGCCCGAGGTCTATCCTTGGCCCGAAGGGTTCGGGGCGCCCGATTGGCGTGTGAAGAACCAGATCTTGCAGTAGACCGCAGGTCAGCCCCCAAAGGTGGCGAAAATCCGCCACCCTTGGGCACAGGGATCAAAACAATGAAAACGCGCAGGAAATTTCCTGCGCGTTGTTTTTTGTGCCCTGCCTTAGCTTTGCCGCAGTCCCGCCGCGTCAAGGTTTTGATTGACCTGTAAGCATATCTTCAACACTTGTGGTCGCCAATAACGGCTGAAGACGGCTTTCGCGAGTGGTCTGACGTGCAACAATGAGGCTGAGCAAATGACTGCTAACTCCATTCTGAAGTCGGCCGCAGCTGCGGCGCTGATCTCCTGCACTCTGATGGCATCTGTGGCGCCTGTGCAGGCCGAGGGCCCGGGCAACGACATCCGGCCCGTCCCCCGCGCGGTGAAAACCCATGCCGGAAAAGGCACCCTTCGTTTTGACTGGCTGGCGGCCAAACCCGCTGTTTCCGGGGTGCAACTTGCTGCGGCGACGCAGGCCATCGGTTCGGGCAGCTGGATCTGTTCGCCCGCGGGCTTCGGCTCCAAATCGCACTGCCGCAAGCGCTGATCCTGCCGCGGGTGGGGGCGCTGCCCCCGGCCTTGCGGCCTCCCCCGGGATAGTTAAGCCAAAGTGAAAGGCGCCCTTAGCCCGCCACATGCGCCAGCAGCAGACAGCTTTGACTGTTGAGCACCCCGGGCACATCGCGGATCGCGCGCAGCACCCGGTCGAAATTGACCAGGGAATCGGTGCGGATCTCGACCACCAGATCCCAGGCGCCATTGGTGGCATGCACCGTGCTGACCTCGGGGATCGCGGTGATCGTGCGGGTCACATGGCGCGAGAGTTTCCCCTGCAATTCGACCAGCGTGATCGCGCGCACCTCACCCTCGACATCGACATCGGTTTCAATCGTGAACCGCCGGATCCGGCCGTCCGCGATCAGCGCATCCAGCCGCAGTTTCGCGGTTGTGCGCGACACCTGCGCGGCATGCGCCAGTTCCGTAATGCTCAGGCGCGCATTCACGCGCAGTGCCGCGATGATCGCGCGATCCGTGGCTGACAGGTCCGACATTTCATTTTGTCCAGATTACTTATCATTATGCCTAGATAAATATTCAAAACAGATAAAATGACAATCGAAACTTGCGATCCCGTCTGTGACGTTGGGGCCAGAACGGGAGAAGCTCATGTCACGATCCACCATCATTCTTGGCGCGCCGATTCAAAGCGGCACCCATCAACCGGGCTGCCTTATGGGCCCCGCAAGCCTGCGCACCGCCGGTCTGCCCGAGACGCTGCGCGCGTTGGGGTGGCAGGTTGAAGACCGCGGCGACCTGTCGATCCCGGCGCAGGCGCCGCAAGATCACGCCAATCCGGCGGTGCATCATCTGGCTGAAACGCGGGCCTGGATCACCCTGCTTTGTGCGCAGGCCGAGGCCGCCGCCGCAGCCTGTGATCTGCCGATTTTTCTGGGCGGCGATCATTCGATGTCGGCAGGCACGATGGCCGGGGTTGCGCGTCATGCGCGCGCCCTGGGCCGTCCGCTGTATGTGCTGTGGCTGGATGCGCATCCCGATCTGCACAGCCTTGATACCACCACCAGCGGCAACCTGCATGGCACGCCGATGGCCTACGCCTGCGGTTTGCCGGGGTTTGACGCCTATCCGCCGCTGGCGGCCGCGCTGGATCCGACCAAGGTTTGCATGATGGGTATCCGTTCGGTCGATCCGGCCGAACAGGCCCGCATCGCCGAAACCGGGATCGAGGTGCATGATATGCGCGCCATCGACGAAACCGGGGTGATTGCGCCGCTGCGGGCGTTCATCGCGCGGGTTCTGGCCGACAATGGTCTGCTGCATGTCAGCTTCGATGTCGATTTTCTGGAACCGGGCATTGCCCCCGCCGTCGGCACCACGGTGCCCGGGGGCGCGACCTTCCGCGAGGCGCATCTGATCATGGAATATCTGTGTGATGCCAAGGTGGTGACCTCGCTCGATCTGGTCGAGTTGAACCCGTTTCTGGATGAACGTGGCCGCACCGCGAAACTGATGTGCGACCTGACTGCCAGCCTGTTCGGTCGCCGTGTGCTTGACCGCCAAACCCGGAGCTTCTGATGACCCTGCGCCCGCAACCCTCGCACCTGGCCTATGTGCCCTTTGTGTCGGTCGAAAACATGATGCATCTGGTCAACGCGACCGGGGTGGAACGGTTCATCGCCGATCTGGCCGCCGTGATCGAGGCCGATTTCCGCCGCTGGCCTGACTTCGACAAAACCCCGCGCGTCGCCAGCCATTCCGCCGAGGGCGTGATCGAGCTGATGCCGACGGCGGATGCCGAGAATTACGGCTTCAAATATGTGAACGGTCACCCCAAGAACACCCGTGAGGGGTTCCAGACGGTCACCGCCTTTGGCGTGCTGTCCTCGGTCAGCAACGGCTATCCGATCTTGCTGAGCGAAATGACGGTGCTGACCGCGTTGCGCACGGCGGCAACTTCGGCGCTGGTCGGTCGCTATCTGGCGCCGAAAGGCGCGCAGGTGATGGCGATGATCGGCAATGGCGCGCAATGTGAATTCCAGGCGCTGGCCTTCCGCGCGCTGTGCGGTATCAACGCTTTGCGTCTGTATGACATTGACCCGGCGGCGACCGAAAAGGCCATGCGCAACCTGCGCGCGCAGGGGTTTGAAATCACCGCCTGCGCCGATGCGCAGACTGCGGTCGAAGGCGCGCAGATCATCACCACCTGCACCGCCGACAAGCAATATGCGACGATCCTGACCGACAACATGGTGGGGGCGGGGGTGCATATCAACGCGATCGGCGGCGATTGCCCGGGCAAGACCGAGCTGCACCGCGACATCCTGCTGCGGTCGGACATCTTCGTCGAATATCCGCCGCAGACCCGGATCGAGGGCGAGATCCAGCAATTGCCGGCAGATCATCCGGTGCATGAACTTTGGCAGGTGATGCGCGGCGAAATTCCGGGCCGGACCCACGACAAGCAGATCACGCTGTTCGATTCCGTGGGCTTCGCGACCGAGGATTTCTCGGCGCTGCGGTTTGTGCATGACCGCATCACCGGCACCGCATTTTTCGAGCCGCTCGACATGCTGGCCGACCCCGACGATCCGCGTGATCTGTTCGGTATGTTGCAACGGGCACGATAAATCATGGCGGCAGGGGGGATCATCTGTCGGGGGTGCCTGCCGCAAAATGCGGCAGAGACGGTCGGTACGTCAGTTTTGCAGCGGATTTCCTGCAAGATATTTGACATTGCGAATCATTTGGCAAAAAACTGTCACAAATGGACTCGCGAGGCCCCGATGAACGCCCCCCTGCCGCTGCATGCACGCCTGACCGATGCCGCCGAAACCGGCTCGCGGTCGAACCGGGCGATTGCGCGGTTCATGCTGGCGCGGCTCAAGGACCTGCCGTTTGAAACCGCCGCAACCCTGGCCGAAAAGGTGCAGGTCAGCGAGGCCAGCATCGGGCGGTTTTGCCGGACCCTCGGCTATGCCAATCTGAAGGACCTGAAAGAACATCTGAAAGACGACATCGGCGATCAGCCCTGGCTGATCAAGGACCGGCTGGATGCGCTGCGGGCAACTTCGGGGCAGCGCGAAGAACGCCTGTCGCAGGGGCTGGAGGCGGAAATCGCCGGTCTGGTGGGCGTCTATGAAATGGCGCGCACGCCCGATTGGCAGCGTGCGGTGCAGCGGTTCGCACGCAGTCCCAGGGTCTTTGTCGCAGGCTTTCAGACCGAACGCGGGCTTGCGCTCTATTTCGCCAGCCAAATGCAATATGTTCGCCCTGGCGTGCAGTTGATCGACCTGACAGGGGGCAATTTCGCGGAAATCCTGGCCGAGCCGGGGGAATCCTGCCTCGCGATCTTCGAGGCGCGGCGCTATTCGCGGCAGGCGCTGGTGCTGGCCCGCGAGGCGCGTGCACGCGGCATTGCGGTGACGATCTTCACCGATCAGTTCTGCAGCTGGGGCGAGGACTTCGCGTCCGAGCAGTTCATGGTTGCCACCCAGTTCAACCAGTTCTGGGATTCGACCGCGCATCTGGCGGTGCTGAGCAATCTGATGATCAACGACATCTTCCTCGCCCGTGGCGAGGGGGCAGAAGCGCGGCTCAACGAAGTCGCGCGGCTCTACGGCGCCTTCACCGGCCATGTCGGCAATCCGCTGACCCCGGTGGCCGAATAGCCACCCGTTTTCGACAAACCAACCACCAACAGGGAAAACCATGACCAAACTTTCCAAACTTCTGGGCACTGCGGTGCTGCTGGCGGGCATCGCCTCGGGCGTCTCGGCAGAGGCGCTGAAACTGGGCACCGAGGGCGCCTATCCGCCCTTCAACTACGTCACCCCCGAGGGCAAGGTCGAAGGCTTTGACATCGACGTCGGGCTGGAGCTGTGCAAACGCATTGGCGCCGAATGCGAAGTCGTGGCGCAAGATTGGGACGGCATCATCCCGGGCCTGATCGCCAAGAAATACGATTTCATCATCGCCTCGATGTTCATCACCGAAGAGCGCAAGAAACAGGTGGCCTTCACCGACCCCTACTATATGGCCGCGATGACCCATGTCGTGCCCAAGGACTCGGAACTGACCGAATTCACCAATGACACGCTGAAAGGCATGGTCGTGGGCGCGCAGGCGGGCACCACGCAGGCCGATTATGCGGTGGCGTCCTACCCGGATGCGGACGTGCGCCTGTATCCGACGCAAGACGAAGCCAGCCTTGATATGGCCTCGGGGCGTCTGGATGTGATGGTGGGCGACATGCTGCCGCTTTTGGATTTTGTCGAGAAAAGCGCAGATGGCGCGTGCTGCAAGATCGCGGGCGCTCCGATCACCGATCCGAAATTCGTGGGCGATGGCGTCGGCATCGCGCTGCGTCAGGAAGACAACGACCTGCGCGAGCGTCTGAACAAGGCGCTGGCCGAGATCCGCGCGGATGGCACCTACAAGGCGATCAACGACAAGTATTTCTCGATCGACCTTTACACGATGCAATAAGCCTCGCCGCCCTGGTCAAAGGTGACAATCATGTTTGAGCTGTTCTCCTACGGGCCCCTTGGCTGGGGCGACGAGATCCTTTCGGGTCTTTGGGTCACGCTGCGTCTGGCGGTGACGACCCTGCCGGTGGGATTGTTGATCGGTTTTGCGGTGGCGGGTCTGTCGCTGTCGCACAATCGCGGGCTGCGCGCGCTTGGGGTGGGCTATACCACCTTGATGCGCGGGCTGCCCGAAATCCTGACGCTGTTCATTGTCTATAACGGCGTGGGCCTGCTGCTGAACCGTGGTCTTGCGGCCGTGTTTCCCGATGCGGGCCCGGTCGAGTTTTCACCCTTTGCCGCCGGGGTGGTGGCATTGGCCATGGTTTTTGCCGCTTTCGCCGCCGAAGTGCTGCGCGGCGCCTTTCTGGCGGTGCCCGAAGGCCAGATCATGGCCGGACGCGCGATCGGCATGACCCCGCGCCAGATCTTCTGGCGGATCAAGCTGCCGCAGCTGTGGCGGTTTGCGCTGCCGGGGATGGGCAATCTGTGGCTGAACCTGCTGAAAGATACCGCGCTGGTGTCGGTCATCGCGCTGGATGATCTGATGCGCGCCACCAAGGTTGCGGTGGGCGTCACCAAGCAACCCTTCACCTTCTATCTGGTGGCCTGCCTGATCTACTGGCTGCTCTGCGTCGTGTCCGAACTGGGCATGGCCAAACTGGAACAGCGCGCGAACCGTGGCGTGAGGAGAGCATGACATGGCTTTGATCGACACATTGGTGCAAAACTGGCCGAAACTGCTGGATGGCGTGGGCACCACGCTGGCGCTGACGGGCATGGGCGCGCTGATTGCGGCCATCGCCGCGCCGCCACTGGCGCTGCTGCGCGCACAGGGGTCGGCCTTGGCGCAGGCGCCGCTGCGGGTTTATATCTCGTTCATCCGCGGCACCCCCATTCTGGCGCAGCTGTTTTTGGTGTTCTACGGTTCGGGGCAGTTCCGGGTGGAATTGCAGTCGCTGGGTCTGTGGACTTTCTTTCGTGATCCGTTCAACTGTGCGGTGCTGGTCTTTGCGATCAACTCTTGCGCCTATCAGACCGAAATTCTGCGCGGCGGGATTCAGGCTGTGGCGCCGGGTGAAATCGAGGCCGGGCGCGCGATTGGCATGTCACGCCTGATGGTGCTGCGCCGGATCGTGTTTCCGCACGCCTACCGCATCGCCTGGCCCGCGCTTGGCAACGAAATCATTCTGTTGATGAAGGCCTCGGCGCTGGCATCGGTGGTCACGGTTTTTGATCTGATGGGCCGCACCCGGCAGATCTTTTCGCGCAGCTTCGACTTCTCGGTCTATTTCTGGGCCGCGGCCCTCTACCTCGCGATGACGGTCTGTTTCGTCGTCCTCTGGCGCCTGGCCGAGCGCCGCCTTTCTCGCCACATGACGGGGCAAACCCCGCAGGGAGTTCAGTGATGCAGCCGCAATCCTCGCATGACGCCGTGCTGAAGGCGCAGAATATTCACAAGAGTTTCGGCACCCACGAGGTTCTCAAGGGCATCTCGCTGGACGCGCGCAACCATGATGTGATCTCGATCCTGGGGTCGTCGGGCTCGGGCAAGTCCACCTTCCTGCGCTGCCTGAACTTCCTTGAAATTCCGACCTCGGGGCAGGTCACGGTGCATGGCGAGGAAATCGTCGTGCGCAATGGTCGCCCCGGCGATCCGCGCCAGATCGAGCGGATGCGCCAGCGGCTGGGCATGGTGTTTCAGCAGTTCAATCTCTGGAGCCACCGCACCGTTCTGGAAAACGTGATGGAAGGCCCGGTGCAGGTGAAACGCCGCCCCCGGGCCGAGGCCCGCGATCAGGCCGAGGCGCTGTTGGCCCGCGTCGGTTTGGCCGAACGGATGCATATGTATCCCTCGCAACTGTCGGGTGGGCAACAGCAGCGCGTGGCGATTGCGCGCGCGCTGGCGATGGAACCCGACGCGATCTTGTTTGACGAACCGACCTCGGCGCTGGATCCCGAACTGGTGGGCGAGGTGTTGAAGGTGATGCAGGATCTGGCCGCCGAAGGCCGCACCATGATCGTCGTTACCCACGAAATGTCCTTTGCACGCGAGGTTTCGACCGAGGTCGTCTTCCTGCATCAGGGCCGCATCGCCGAACAGGGGCCGCCCGACAAGCTGTTCAATCACCCTGACAGTGAATCCTTCGCGCGTTTCATCTCGAATATCCGCTAACTCTGGAGCCTGAACAATGGCATCTGTTTTCGAAGGCCTGCGCATTGACGCGGCTGAACTGCGCGTGGTCAGCCTGCCGCTGATCACCCCGTTCGTCGTCTCGAACCAGACGATGACCGACAAGGTGTTTCCGCTGCTGATCTTGCGCGGTGAGGGGCTGGAGGGCTACGCCGAGGCGGTTATGGACCCGTTCCCCGATTATCTGGAAGAAACCATCCCCGGCGCGTTGGCCTTCCTGCGCGAGCTGATCTTGCCGCAGATCGTGGGCAAGCGCTTTGCCTCTCCGGCCGAGTTGACCGCGCTGATGGCGCCCTGGCGCGGCCACCGGATGAGCAAGGCCGTGGTGGAAATGGCGTTCTGGGATCTGTGGTGCAAGGCGCTGGACCTGCCGCTGAAATCCGCGCTTGGCGGCGTGCGCGACGCGGTGCCGGTGGGCGTGTCGATCGGCATCGCGCCGATCAGCGCGACGCTGGCGCGTATCGCGGTGGCGCAGCAGGCGGGGTATAAGCGGATCAAGCTGAAGGTCGCGCAGGGCCACGATCTGGAGTTGTTGGCCGCCGTGCGGCGCGACTTCCCGAAGATCAAGCTGACGGTCGATGCCAACACCGCCTATGGGCTGGCCGATCTGGCCACGCTGCGTGCGATGGACGATTTCGATCTGGATTATATCGAACAGCCGCTGGCGGTCGATGACATTCACGACCATGCCATCGTGCAGCGCCAGATCCGCACCGCGATCTGTCTGGATGAATCGATCCGCACCCCCGCCGATTGCCGCAAGGCGCTGGCGGTCGAGGCGGCGCGGGTCATCAACATCAAGGTCGGGCGGGTTGGCGGCTATGCGGCGGCGCGCGCGATCCATGACGTGTCCGAGGCCTTCGGCGCCCCGGTCTGGTGTGGTGGCATGCTGGAAAGCGGCATCGGGCGGGCGCATAACATCCACCTCGCCAGCCTGCCCAATTTCACCAAACCGGGCGATACCTCGTCCTCCAGCCGCTATTTTCACCGCGACATCATCAACGAACCACTGGAGGCCGTGGGCGGCATGATGCCGGTGCCGGGCCATGGCGCGGGGATCGGGGTGACGCTGGATTGGGCGTTCCTGAGCACTGTCACGCTGAGCACCGAAAGTTTCGGCACATGAGCGGCGTGATCTTGCGCGAATTGTCGGGGCTGGCCGAGCTGGCCCGGGCCGAGGCGTTTCAGATCGAGGTCTGGGGCGCGGGCGAGAAACCCGACAATTCCGACATCCTGATGGCGTTGCAATCCGAAGGCGCGCTGGTGGCGGGTGCGTTTCGCGGCGATGAGATGCTGGGCTTTTTGCTGGGCTTTCCGACCACGACGCCGGGGCTGCAGCATTCGCACCGGCTGGGCGTGCACCCGGATGCGCGCGGGTTAGGCTTGGGCGCGCGGCTGAAATGGTTCCAACGCGACTGGTGTCTGGCCCGCGGCATCACCGCAGTGCGCTGGACCTATGACCCGCTGCGCGCGATCAACGCGGGGCTGAACATTGGCGTGCTGGGCGCGGTCTGCCACGACTATCTGGTCGATTATTACGGCCCGATGCCCGGGATCAATGCGGGCCTGCCCTCGGATCGGGTGATGGCGGTCTGGCATCTGGATAGCCCGGCGGTGGCGGCGCGCGCGGCGGGCGGCCCCGCAGTGACGCCCGGATCGGGGCAGGCGTGGCTGGAAATCCCGCAAGACCTTGATGCACTTCTGGCCACAGACCGGGCTGCGGCGCTGGACGCCCGGCTGCGGGTGCGGGCAGCGCTGCAATCGGCCTTTGCGGCGGGGCAGGGCATCGTGGGCTTTGATCGCGCACGGCACAGCTACCTGCTGGGCTGAACCGATCCGCAGGGGCGTGGTGCACATCCGCAGGGGCGCGGTGCGCTGGCGCGCATCCGGGCGGGTTGCGACGGGGGCCTTCTCTTTGCATCATGGGGTGTCGTCATGTCGGCGTCAGCCGATCGGCCCGCCGTGTCGTGCCGCACCCGCCCGCGCAGGCCGCGCGCCCTCATTCCGAAAGGAGCCTGCCATGAGCTGGAACCCGACCCATTCCCCCACCGATCCCGCCGCCGGGATGCAAGCGCTTGAAACCCTGATCATTCCGCGTGCCCGCGATCTGGGCGGGTTCGAGGTGCGCCGCGCCTTGCCATCGCCGCAGCGTCAGATGGTCGGACCGTTCATCTTCTTCGATCAGATGGGCCCCGCCGAATTCATCACTGACGGCGGCATCGACGTGCGGCCGCATCCGCATATCGGGCTTGGCACGGTGACTTACCTGTATCAGGGCGAATTTGAGCACCGCGACAGTCTGGGCACGCATCAGATGATCTATCCGGGTGAGGTGAACTGGATGTTGGCGGGCAAGGGCGTGACCCATTCCGAACGCACCAGCGCGCAAACCCGCGCAACCCCGCATAACCTGTTTGGAGTGCAGACCTGGATCGCCTTGCCCGAAGACCGCGAAGACATGGCGCCCGATTTTGAACATCACAAGAAAGACGCGCTGCCGCTGTTGCAAGACGCCGGCATCGCGGCGCGGCTGATTTTGGGCACCGCCTATGGCGCAACCAGCCCGGTGACGATGCAATCCGAGACCTTCTATCTGGATGTGGTTTTGCAACCTGGCGCCGTGTTCCCGCTTCCTGACGATCACGAAGATCGCGGGATCTATGTCACGCAAGGTGAGATCGAAATGGCGGGGGATCGGTTCGAGGCCGGGCGGATGATGGTATTCCGTCCCGGCGACCGGATCGCGGTCAAGGCTGGGCTGCAGGGCGCACGCCTGATGGCGCTTGGCGGCGCGACGCTGAACGAGAAACGCTATATCTGGTGGAATTTCGTCTCCTCATCCAAGGACCGGATCGAAGAGGCAAAAGAGGCCTGGAAAGCCGCGGATTGGGAGCACGGACCATTCCGCCTGCCACCGGGCGATGAGGCTGAGTTCATTCCGATCAGCGCGGATCAGGATCGGATACGGCTCAAGGACTGACATGCGCGCGGGCCCTGACTCGGCCCCCGGCGGTTGGGCTGGAAACCCGTCTGGCGGTCGGCTAGAACGAGATCATCACCCGTGCCCGCAGTTGAAGGAAGACGCATGTCGACCCCCGAGGAAGCCTCGTCCCAGTCCCCGCGCCCGTTGCAAAGCACGCTGATCGCGGCGCAACTGGAGGCCGAGATCATCGCGGGCGATCTGGCCGCGGGCAGCAAACTTGACGAACAAAGCCTGACGCAGCGGTTTGGCGTGTCGCGCACCCCGATCCGCGAGGCGCTGCACCGGCTGGTGGCGCTGTCGCTGGCCGACCGTGCGCCGTTTCGCGGCGTGGTGGTGGCCAATATCACCCGCGACCGGATCGAGCAGATGTTCGAGGCGATGGGCGAGATGGAGGCGCTGTGCGGGCGCTTTGCCGCCGAGCGGATGACGATTGGCGAACGCGGCGAGCTGGAGGAATTGCACCGCGCGATGGCGCAGATGGCGCAGCGCGGCGAAATCGCCGCCTATGAGGCCGCCAACAACGTGTTTCACCAGCGGATTTTCGAGGCCACGCATAACCGCGATCTGATTGATCTGGCCAATGCGTTGCGCTTGAAACTGGCGCCGTTTCGCAAATCGCAGCTGCAATTTGATGCCCGGATGGCGCGCTCGAACGAGGAACACGAGGCGATTGTCTCGGCGCTGCTGGATCGCGACCCGAAGCGGGCCGAAAATGCGTTGCGGCGGCACCTTGTCAGTGCCGCGCGCGAGGTTTTGTCGCGAATGCGCTAGGGCTCAGCCGAGGGCCGACATCAGCATCCGCACCGCGGTAATCATCAAAAACAGCGCGAAGGCGCGTTTGATCCAGACCGTATCAAGGCTGTGCGCCAGCGCCGCGCCGACCGGCGCAAAGCCGACCGTGAAGGGCAAGATGATGCCCGCCGCCAGCAGGTTGACATAGCCCAGCGACAGCGGCGGTCGGTTCGGCACGCCCAGACCCGAATAGATGAAGCCCAGCACCGCAGGCACCGCGATCATGAAGCCAAAGGCCGAGGCCGTGCCCACCGCGCGGCGGATATCCACCGAGAACCCGGCCAGCAGTGGCACCGACAGTGTGCCCCCGCCAATCCCCATCAACGCCGACAACAGCCCCGTCACATAGGAAATCGCGCCGTTGACCGCGCGGCTGCGGGGCAGGTGATTGCTGATCACCAGCGTCTTCGGCGTGGCCATGTTGATCGACACCAGCAGCGCCAGCGTACCGAAAATCAGCTTCAGCCCGCCCGCGTCGATGTATTTCGCAGCCAGCCCGCCGCTCAGCGCACCCAGCACGATCCCCGGCGCCCAAAGTCGCAGCAGCGCCGGGTCAACCGAGCCACGCTTGTGATGCGCGCGTGCCGAAGAGATCGAGGTGAAGATGATCGTCGCCAGCGAGGTTGCCACCGCCATATGCATCGACAACTCGGGCGGGAAATGGGTCAGCGACAGGATCCAGAACAGCACCGGCACCAGCACGATGCCGCCGCCGACCCCCAGCAGCCCGGCCAGGATGCCGGCCAGAATTGCGGTGGCTGCGACGCCGCCAAGGATCATCGCCAGTTGCAGGATAGAAAGGTCGGTCATGGTCAGTAACTCACTGCGGCGCCATCGGCGCGGGGGTGGGTTGCGGCTTCGAAAAGCCCGGTGGCATGCAGGACGACGCCACCGGCGTGCCCGACAAGATCAGAGAATTCGGGAATGATTTCGATCTGATGGCCCGCGTCCCGCAGCTGCGCGATCAGCGCCGGATCGAAGCGGGATTCCAGTTTGAGCGAGGTGGTATTGTCGCCCCAGGTCTTGCCCAGCAGCCAGCGCGGCGCGGTCACCGCAGCCTGCAGATCCATGCCGAATTGCGCATAGCGCGTGAAGATCGCCGATTGGGTCTGCGGCTGGCCCTCGCCGCCCATCGTGCCATAGGCCAGGACCCGGCCATCGGGCAGATGCGCCAGCGCGGGATTGAGCGTGTGGAACGGGCGCCTGCCCGGTGCCAGCTGGTTCGGCCCGGGGTGCAGCGAAAACCCCGCGCCCCGGTTTTGGAAGAAGACGCCGGTCTCGGGGCAGGTCAGGCCCGACCCGAATTCCCAGAACACGCTTTGAATGAAGCTGACGACGGTGCCGTCGCGGTCGGCGGCGCCCATCCAGATCGTGTCGCCCTGTTTCGGCTCGTAGGGCCAGGGCAGGGCGCGGGTGCGGTCGATCCGCGCGGCCATCGCATCCAGTCGGTCGTCGGCCAGCCAGTCCTGCGCGGGTTCTGCCATGCTCGCCGGATCGCCCAGGCCCGCATTGCGCAGGATGAAGGCCTGTTTGGTGGCCTCGATCAGCCCGTGAATATGGTCGAACCCGTCCCCCGCCTGCACGCCGAGGCGATCGAACAGCCCCAAAATCATCAGCGAGGCCACGCCCTGCGTCGGCGCGGTCATGTTATAGAGCGTGCCCTGCGAGGTGGTGACCTGCAGCGGCGTGACCTGCTGGGCGCGATAGGCGGCGAAATCGGCGGCGCGCAGCGGGCTGCCGTGGGCCGCCAGAAAATCGCCGTGGATCTGCGCGATCTCGCCCTCGTAATAGCTGCGCAGCCCGTTGTCGGCCAAGTGCTCCAGCGTGCGGGCCAGCGCGGGCTGGGTCATCCGCGCGCCCGGCGCGGGAACGGCGCCGTCGATCAGGAAGGTCTCGGCAAAGCCCGGCACATCACGCAAACCGTCCAGCTTTTCGGCGGTGGTGCGCGCTTGATTGCCGGTCACCGCGATGCCGTCGCGCGCGTAGCTGATGGCCGAGGCCAGAAGTTGCGCCAGTGGCACGCGCCGTGCGGCGGGGATCAGATCAAGCGCCGCCTCCCAGCCGCCGATGGTGCCCGGCACCGTCAGCGCCGCCAGACCGCCGCGCGCGGGGATCGCGTCTTGCATGCCCTGCGCCGCATACCAGCCGGGCGTGGCCAGCGCCGCCGCCTGACCGCCCGCGAAAATCCCCACCGGCGCCTGACCGGGGCGATGGATCAGCCAGAACCCGTCACCGCCGATGCCGTTCATATGCGGATAGGTCACCGCGATGGTGGCGGCGGCGGCCACCATCGCCTCGATCGCGCTGCCACCCGCAGCCAGAATATCGCGCCCGGCCAGTGCGGCCGCCCGATGGGGCGCGGTGATCGCGCCATTATAGCCTAGTGCGGAATGTAGCATGTCTTACCATCCGATTGCATTGGGCAGCCAGGTCGCCAGCTGCGGGAAGAAAAACACCAGACCCAGCGCCAGAAGCTGCAGCCCGATGAACGGAATGACGCCGCGATAGATGTCGCTGGTTTTCACCGAGGGTGGCGCCACGCCTTTCAGGAAAAACAGCGCCCAGCCAAAGGGTGGCGTCAGGAACGAGGTCTGCAGGTTTACCGCGACAAGGATCGAAATCCACGCCATGTCCGCGCCCGCATTGTGGAAAATCGGCAAGAACAGCGGCAAGGCGATATAGGAAATCTCGATCCATTCCAGAAAGAAGCCCAGCACGAACAGCAGCACCATCAAAAAGGCGATCTGCCCGTTCAGCCCGCCCGGCACCGCCGCAAAGGCATCTTGCACCAGCCGTTCGCCCCCCAGACCCCGGAAGGCCAGCCCGAAGGGCTGCGCGAAGATCAGGATCAGGAACACCATCGCGCTGGTGACAAAGGCGCCGCGCACGGTTTCGCGCAGCACTGGCCAGCTCAGCCGACCGGAAAACGCCGCCAGCACGATACTGCCGAAGGCGCCCATCGAGGCGGCCTCGGTTGGCGCGGCAACGCCCCCGATGATCGAGCCGAGCACCAGCACGATCAGCGCAATCGGCGGCAGCACCACGCGCAGCAGCTTCATCGCGATATCGCCACGGGTATATTGCGCGCGTTCCTCCAGCGGGATTGCCGGAACGCTTGCGGGTTTGAATACTCCCAGCAGCAGCACATAGCCGATGAACAGACCCGACAGCAAAAGCCCCGGAATCAGCGCTGCGGCAAACAGCGTGCCCACGGATTCGCCCATGATGTCGCCCAGCAAGATCAGCACAAGGCTTGGCGGGATGATCTGCCCCAGCGTGCCCGAGGCGCAGATCACGCCGCTGGCGACCCCGGTGTCATAGCCTCGCCGGATGATCGGCCCCAGCGCGATCAGCCCGACGGTCACCACCGTCGCGCCGACAACCCCCGAGGCCGCGCCCATCAACACGCCGACCAGAATGATCGCCAGCGCCATGCCGCCGCGCAAGCCGCCCATGGCCAGGCCGATCACCTCTAACAGGTTTTCGGCGATTTTAGATCGCTCCAGCATGATACCCATGAAGATGAACAGTGGCAGCGCCAGCAGCGTGTAATTGGTGATCACGCCATAGATCCGCGCGGGCAGCAGCGAAAACAGCATCGGGCCGAACCCGGCATAGCCAAAGATCAGCCCGGTCGCGCCCAGACAGATCGCCACCGGAACACCGCCCAGCAGCAGCAGGAAAAAGGCCCCGATCATACACAGGGCAAGGATTTCATTTACAGGCATCGAACAGGGCCATTCATTCAGCGCGCGACCCGTGCCGCACCAGCCGCAACAGGCGGGCCAGACTTTCGGCAGTCATCGCAAGGGATTGCAGGGCAAGCAGGGCAAAGGCCGCCGGGATCGCGGCCTTGAGCAGATAGCGATAGGGCAGGCCCCCCGGATCGGGCGAGCCTTCGCCAATGGCATAGCTGCTTTGGACATAGGCAATCGACAGCCAGCCGATGATCAGCGCAATCGCGCCCAGCGTCGCATGCGAGATCACATCGACAATCGTCTGTGTGCCCCGCGACATCCGCGCATAGAAAATATCGACGCGCACCTCGCCGCCCTGATTGAGCCCATAGGCCATGCCAAACAGCGCGCCCACCGCCATCAGGTGCCATTCCGCCTCTTGCAGCGCGACCGAGCCGAGCGCGAAGAAATAGCGCAGCAGCACATTCAGGGCGACCAGCAGCACCAGCGCCAGACCGCTCCACGCCGCGATCTGGCCGGTGGTACGAACGGTGCTGGCGGCACCGTTCGCGATTTTGTCCAGAAGACCGGTCATCACTTTATGCCGGCAGGTTGTGATAGGGTTTTTCGGACACCGCCGCCCAGTCGCGATGCTGGGCGCGGAAGGCCATGAACGCATCGTGGATCTTCTGGGTTGCCGGATCGGCGGCGGCGCCTTCGGCCAGCACCTCTTCGGTGACGCGGCGCAATTCCATCACCACTTCGTCGGGCAGAACATTGGCGATCACGCCTGAATTTTCCACCAGATCCTTCAGTGCGGCGGCGTTATTGGCCTCGCACCAGGTGTGGCTTTCCAGATTGCACGCCATTGCGGCGGTGGAAACGATGGCTTGCAGATCGGCGGGCAGGCTGTCCCAGGCTTGCTGGTTCATCAGCAGTTCGGTGACGTTCGACGGTTCGTGCCAGCCGGTGGTGTAGTAATATTTCGCGGCATTCTGCAGGCCCAGACGGCGATCCTGATAGGGGCCGACGAATTCGGCCGCGTCGATCACGCCACGTTCCAGCGCCGGGAAAATCTCGCCGCCGGGCAGCAGTTTCACATCGACGCCCAGCTTGGCATAAACCTTGCCGGCAAGGCCCGGAATGCGCATTTTCAGGTCTTTGAAATCGGCGACACTTTCGATCGGCTTGCGGAACCAGCCGGTCATCTGCACGCCGGTGTTGCCCATCGGCAGCGCCTTGAGGCCAAGGGGCGCATACAGCTCGTCCCACAATTCCATGCCGCCGCCGTGATACAGCCAGGCGTTCATGCCCTGAAAGTTCAACCCGAAGGGCACGGTGGTGAAATATTGCGCCGCCGGGATTTTGCCCGCCCAGAAATAGGAGTTGGCCGCGTTCATCTCGACCGCGCCCGAACGCACCGCATCAAAGCCTTCCAACGCCGGGATCAGCTCGCCTGCGGCGAAATGCTGGATCTTCAGGCGGCCATCCGACATCGCCTCGACCTTCTTGCAGAAATCGGTGGGGCTGCCGGGGCCTTCGACATAGAAGGGCGAGCCGGGGCCATAGGCATTGGTCATCTTCCAGCTGAAGCTGGTCTGCGCCCGCGCGACCGAGGGGGCTGCCAGCGGAACGGCGGCCAGGGTTGCACCGGCTGCCAGGAATTTACGTCTGTCCATGCGCTGTCCTTTCAAGGGGGAGGTCTGTCTGTCCTCCTTACGGTGGCAGCGGTGCGCCTGTGCCAGTCTGTGCATTCAAAAACAGTGATGATTTTAGATATTGTATACAAGATAGGCAACTAAAAGCCATTATGTGTTCAATATTGGCGCCGAAAAAAGATGAAACCGTCCGAATTTCTGCAAGGATTTCGAATCAACGCGGCGAACCAAGTGCCACGTTGGCGCGCCGACACCTTGGGGCGAAGGTTTCGGAACGGCGTAGCGTGGTTGATTCGTTTAATTTTGACGGATGTGCCAAAATTTCCTGCCTATATTAGGGCAAATTCGGTATTGAGGTCAAAAATAGCGCCTAAAATTTAGGCAAAACGGTGCGCATCGGCGATTGGAAATTGACAGGTAACACATCTCGGATCTTGCATGGTTGAACCAATCGCAAAGTGGTTCACCTATGACCGATGCTCAAAATACAATCCAAGATGTTGAAAACTCGTCTTATGTGCTCCGGCAACTCCGGTTTCTGGTCACCAATGGCGATGTGGGCAGCAACGGAAAACTACCGACAGAGCGCGAACTGTCCGAAACTCTGGGTGTCGGACGGCGGGCGGTGCGCCGCGCGCTTGAGGCCCTGGAAGCCGAGGGGCTGGTCTGGCGCAAGCAGGGCAAGGGCACCTTCATCGGTCAGCCGCCCGATCCGACCGGCGCGCTGGCTGCGGTGATCGCGGGGCAGACCCGGGCTTCCGAAGTGGCCGAGGCCCGGCTTTACATCGAACCGGCGCTGGCGGGGTTGTGTGCGGCGCGCGCCAAGCCCGACGACGTGCGCCGGATGCGGGTGCTGGCCGAGCGCACGCATCAGACCGCCGACCGCGACGCGGCCGAGCTGTGGGATGGCGCGTTGCACCGGATGATCGCGCGTACCGCAGGCAACCGGGTGCTGCTGACCGCGTTTTCACTGGTCGATGAAATCCGCTCCTCCGATGCGTGGCGGGCGCTGCGGGAAAAGGCGCGTAGCCCGGACACGAACGATCTGTATGCCCGCCAGCACATGCATCTGATCGACTGCATCGAGCGCGGTGACGTGGTTGGCGCCGAAGAGGCGATGCGGGCGCATCTGAACACCCTGTCGGCGCGGATGAAACATGTGATCGAGGACGCGGGGACGGTTTCGGATGCTGCGGGGGGCGAGGATGACTGATCGCGCACCGCTGCTGCAGATTTCGGATCTGTCGATCCGCTTTGCCGGGGTTCCGGGCAATCTGGTCGATGGTATATCGCTGACGCTGAACGCCGGAGAAACGCTGTGCATCGTCGGCGAATCCGGCTGCGGCAAATCGCTGAGCGCGCTGGCGCTGATGGGGCTGTTACCGATGCCGCCGGCGAAACGCATGTCGGGGCAGGCGATCTTTGAAGGGCAGGATCTGTTCGATCTGCCGCTGGAAACGCTCAAGGATATTCGCGGCAACCGCATGGCGATGATCTTTCAGGAACCGATGACCTCGCTCAATCCGGCGATCAAGGTCGGCGAGCAGATCGCCGAGGCGGTGCGTCGCCACAAAGGGGCCACCCGCGAAGAAGCGCGGGACCGCGCGCTGGAGATGCTCCGGCGGGTGCGGATCCCGGCGCCGGAAAAGCGGCTGGATGAATACCCGCATCAGATGTCGGGTGGCATGCGTCAGCGCGCGATGATCGCGATGGCGATGGCCAACGACCCGGCGCTGCTGATCGCGGATGAACCGACGACGGCGCTGGATGTGACGGTGCAGGCGCAGGTTCTGGATCTGATGCGCAGGCTGCAACGCGAAACCAACGCGGCCCTGATCCTGATTACCCACGATCTGGGAGTGGTGGCGGAAATGGCCGATACGGTGATGGTGATGTATGCTGGACGGATCGTCGAGGCGGGGCCTGTGCGGCAGGTTTTTGAAGACCCGCAGCACCCTTACACGATCGGATTGATGAGCTCGATGCCCGATCTGGGGCCGCGCGGCGGGCGTCTGGTGACCATTCCGGGCGTTGTGCCCCCCGCTGATGCGATGCCCGAAGGGTGCCGGTTTGCGGCGCGCTGCCCCTTTGCCGGGCCTGATTGTGCCATCGCGCCGCCGCTGCGGGATCTGGGCGGCAGGCATCGCGTCGCCTGCTGGCGCGCCCCGCTGGAATGCGGCGCCCCGGATCTGATCGCGCAGGGGGTCGCAACATGAGCTCGCCGGATCTGATCCTTGAAACGCATTCCTTGCGCCGCCGCTTTGTGACCCGCAAGCCGCTGCTCGGCCCCCCGGTCGAGGTGCGCGCGGTGGACGGGATCGACCTGCGCATCCGCCGCGGCGAGACCTTTGCCATCGTCGGAGAGTCCGGCTGTGGCAAGTCCACGCTGGCGCGGATGCTGGTGCGGCTGATCGAGCCAAGTGAAGGCACGGTGTTGTTCGAAAATCGCAATATCACCAGCCTGCGCGGCGAAGACATGCGTGCGATGCGGCGCGATCTGCAATTCATCTTTCAAGACCCGTTCGCCTCGCTCAATCCGCGGATGACCGTGGGGGCGCTGATTGAGGAGCCGCTGCGCGCACATGGCCTTGGCGGACCGGACGAACGCCGCACCCGGGTGGCCGAACTGCTGGAGCGCGTGGGCCTGCTGCCGCAGCACGCCGACCGCTACCCGCATGAATTCTCGGGTGGGCAGCGTCAGCGCATCGGCATTGCGCGGGCGCTGGCCTGTGCGCCCAAGCTGGTGATCGCGGACGAGCCGGTTTCGGCGCTGGATGTGTCGATCCAGGCGCAGGTGGTCAATCTGCTGCAGGATCTGAAAGACGAATTCGCGCTGACGCTGATCATCATCGCGCATGATCTGGCCGTGATCCGTCACATGGCCGACCGGGTGGGGGTGATGTATCTGGGGCAGCTGGTCGAAGTCGCCGACACCGACACGCTGTTCACCCGCCCGCGGCACCCCTACACCGAGGCGCTGATCTCGGCGATCCCGGTGCCGCGGGTTGGCGGGCCCCCGCCCGGGCCGGGCTTGCAGGGCGAACCGCCCAACCCGATCGCGCCGCCGGCGGGCTGCCGGTTCCATCCGCGCTGCCCCTATGCCACCGCGATCTGCCGCAGCACGCCGCCGTCTTTGGTGCCGCAGGCATCTGGCGCATCGGTCGCCTGCCACCGGGCCTCGGAACTGGTTCTGCAGGGGCTGCGCGACACCGGCACAGGGCGCAGCCCGGCCGCCGAACAGCGCTTCGCGCTTTACCGCGCGATGCGTGCACAAAGAGAAGGGTCAAACCCTTCCGTCTCCCAACATCCCGACCCTGAGATCTGACAAGGAGCGATACCCCAATGGCACGAATTCGAACCGCAGCCCTCGCACTGGCCCTGGGCCTGACCGCAACGGGCGCCTTCGCGGCAGACCTGCGCATCGGTCTGCAGGAAGACCCCGATGTTCTTGACCCCGATCAGTCGCGTACCTTCGTGGGGCGCATCGTCTACGCCTCGATGTGTGACAAGCTGGTCGATATCACCCCCGGGCTGGAGATCGTCCCGCAACTGGCGACCGGCTGGGAATGGTCGGCGGATGGCATGGCGCTGACCATGACGCTGCGCCAGGGCGTGAGCTTCCATGATGGCGAACCCTTCAACGCCGCCGCCGTCGCCGCCAATATCGAACGCAGCCAGACGATGCCGGAAAGCCGCCGCAAATCCGAGGTCAAGTCGATTGCCTCGACCGAGATCGTCGATGACTACACCATCAAGTTCAACCTGACCGCGCCCGATGCCACGCTGCTGGCGCAACTGGCCGACCGCGCGGGCATGATGGTTGCGCCCCAGGCCGCGGCCGATGCGGGCGTGGATTTCGGGCTGAACCCGGTCTGTTCGGGGCCGTTCAAGTTCAAGGAACGGGTGCAGCAGGACCGGATCGTGCTGGAGAAATTCGCCGATTACTGGAACGCCGACGCGATCCATTTCGATACGGTGACCTTCCTGCCGATCCCGGATACCACCGTGCGCCTTGCCAACCTGCGGGCGGGCGATCTGGATATGCTCGAACGTCTGGCGGCGACCGATCTGGCCTCGGCCAAGGCGGATGCGGGGCTGAAGGTCGAACAGGCGGTCTCGCTGGGCTATCAGGGCATCACCCTGAACCTGGCCAATGGTGAGCGCGCGAAAAACCCGCTGGGCGAAAACAAGTTGGTGCGTCAGGCCCTGTCGCTGGCGATTGACCGCGATGTGATCAATCAGGTGGTTTTTGAGGGCGCCTTTGCGCCGGGCAACCAGCCTTTCCCGCCAAACTTGCCCTGGTATGATGCCGACTATCCGGTGCAGCCGCGCAATGTCGAAGCCGCCAAGGCCAAGCTGAAAGAGGCCGGTTTCGACAGT
>JAQTYE010000194.1 GCA_028749255.1 Paracoccaceae bacterium
TATTTCTCGCGCCCTGACAGCATCATCGGCGGCCGCTCGGTCTATGAAACCCGGTTCCAGATCGGGGTCGAACTGGCAGCCGAAGCCCCGGTTGATGCCGATCTGGTCTGCCCGGTGCCGGATTCGGGCACGCCTGCGGCGATCGGCTTCAGCCATGCCTCGGGGATCCCGTTTGCGCTTGGCATCACCCGCAACCAATACATGGGCCGCACCTTCATCGAACCGACCGAGCAGATCCGCAACATGGGTGTGCGCCTCAAGCTCAACGTCAACAAAAGCCTGATCAAGGGCAAGCGCGTCATTCTGGTGGATGACTCGGTCGTGCGCGGCACTACTTCGCGCAAGATCAAGGAAATGATCCTGGATGCCGGCGCGGCCGAGGTGCACTTCCGCATCGCCTCCCCGCCGACCGCCTGGCCGTGTTTCTACGGCGTCGATACGCCCGATCGCGCAAAACTTCTGGCCGCACGGATGACCGAGGACGAGATGCGCGACTGGATCGGCGTGGACAGCCTGAAGTTCATCTCGCTTGATGGGCTCTATCGCGCCGCGGGCGAAGCGGCGGGCCGCAACAACGCCTGTCCGCAATATTGTGACGCCTGTTTCTCTGGAGAATACCCGATTGCGCCCTCGGACAAGATCGCGCAGGGATTCGAGATGAAAGCAGCCGAGTAAAACAATCCGGTGGCGCGCGTCTTGTCTGCGCGCCCCTGCCCCGCCGCTTTCCGCGTGAGTGCGGCGGGTTTTGAGTATTTGGACCAAGAAGAAATCAGATGCAGCCATCGTGATGGCCTGCGGCTTCTTCTTGGCACAAATACTCACTCCGCCAGCACCCATAGCACGGCGCCGGGTGGAAGATCGCGCCCTCAGGCCTCGTCTTCGACCTTGTCGGCCAGGGCTTCGGCGCGCGCGGCGATTTCGGCCAGCGTATCGGTAACGGCGGAGGGAATTACCGGCACCTCGACCTTCGGCGGATTGGCGCGCAGAGCGTCCAGATCCGCCTCGATCTCGGCGATTCGGGCCAGTGCGGCGCGCAGCTGATCCTCCATCCCCGCGGTTTTATCAGCCAGCATCAGCCCCGACATCAAAAGCATCCGCGCATCGGGCATCCGCCCGATCTGGCTGATCAGCACGCTGGCCTCGCCATCCAGCATCGCGGCGGCGGTGCGCAGGAAATGTTCCTCGCCCTCTTGGCAGGCCACTTCGAAATCGCGCCCACCGACAGAGATTTTCAGTTCCGGCATCTTAATTGGCCCCCATCCGATCCTGTGCGGCCAGGATCGGTTCGATACTGCCCAGAATGTCGTTCAATTCCTTGACTTCGGCGGCGCGCGCGGCACGCAGCGCTTCCAGTTCGGCCTGCATCGCGCGGTTGATCAGATGCGGCGCCAGATCGGTGCCGCTGTCGAGCAATGCGCGGTTGGACTCGGCCAGATCGGTATTGGCGCGTTTCAACCGCGCCACTTCGGCCTGCGCGGCCTCGAAGCTGCGGGTGGCCTGCGCCAGACGTTTTTCCAGCGTGGACAGGGTGGTTTCCTGCTTTTCGCGGATCGCGCGCACCCGCTCGGAAAGCTGCGCATTGGCCACCCGCTCGGCCTCCAGCGCCTCGCGCAGATGGGCCAGCTCGGCCTCTTGTGCGGCACTGGTTTGGGCCGCGGCGGCACTGCGTAGCGCCTGCGGGATTTCCGGGGTGGTCTGCTCGGCGGGTTCGGGTGCGGTTTCTGTCGGCACGGCGGCCTCGAACGCGGCCTGCGGTTCGGCGGCGGTTTGCAGCGCCGTGGCCAGCGCGGCTTCGGCCTCGGCCTTGCGCAGGCTCAGGGTCTCGACCCCTCGCATGGCGCGTTCCAGCGCATAGCTGATCCGGCGCTCAAATTCGGCAATCTCTATCATCCGCCCGCTTCGTTCCTTCGTGCGCGGCCCTTGTTATCGGACCTGCGCGCGCCTGTGGACGACGCGAGTCGCGCGCGCCCCTGCTGCAGGACAGTTTAACCAACAAGCCGGGGGCAAGCCCACCCTTTTGCATCAATGACTTGGCCCCCCGGGGCGATTGCTGTGCTTGATCTTGCCCCGATCCCTGCTATCAGGGGGCAAAGTTACCGCCAACATTGCTGCGAAAGAGGATAGCCCCTTGGACATCGCCACGCTCCGCGCCACTCACCCCGATCATTGGAAACTTGCCACGGCGATCCGTGCGCTGGCGATGGATGCGGTGCAGGCCGCCAATTCCGGCCATCCCGGCATGCCGATGGGCATGGCCGACGTGGCGACGGTTCTGTATCGCAACCACCTGAAATTCGACGCGAAGGCCCCCAATTGGGCAGACCGCGACCGCTTCATCCTGTCGGCGGGCCATGGCTCGATGCTGCTGTATGCGCTGTTGCACCTGACCGGCTACGAACAGGCGACGCTCGACGAGGTCAAGAACTTCCGCCAGTGGGGCTCGCGGATGGCGGGTCACCCGGAATATGGCCATCTGGAAGGCGTTGAAACCACCACCGGCCCGCTGGGTCAGGGGATTTCGACCGCCGTCGGCATGGCGATTGCCGAAAAGTCGATGGCCGCGCGCTTTGGCAAGAAGGTCGTCGATCACAAGATCTGGGTGATCGCGGGCGACGGCTGCCTGATGGAAGGCATCAGCCAGGAAGCCATCGGTCTGGCTGGCAAGCAGGAACTCGATAACCTGATCGTGCTGTGGGACAACAACAACATCACCATCGACGGGCGTGTGACCGTGTCGGACATCACCGATCAGCACAAACGCTTTGCCGCGTCGGGCTGGACCGTGCTGGCCTGTGACGGCCATGACCCGGCTGATATCGACCGCGCGCTGACTGCGGCGAAAACCGCCAAGGGCCCGGTTCTGGTCGATTGCAAAACCCTGATCGGCTTTGGCAGCCCGAACAAGGCCGACAGCTATTCGGTGCATGGCGCACCGCTGGGCGACGCCGAAATCGCCGCGACCCGCGAGGTTTACGGCTGGCCCTACGGCCCGTTCGAGATCCCGGCCGACATCAAGGCCGAATGGGAAGCCATCGGGGCCAAAGGTGCCGCGGCCCACGCCGAATGGACCACCCGCCTGGACGCGCTGAGCCCGGCGAAAAAGGCCGAGTTCGAGCGGCAGATGAGCCACGCCGTGCCGAAGAAACTTGCCGGTGCAATCCGCGCCTTCAAGAAGGCCAATTCCGAAGCCGCGCCGAAAGTCGCGACCCGCAAGGCCAGCGAAATGGTGCTGGCGGCGATCAACCCGGTGATGCCCGAAAGCATGGGCGGCTCGGCTGACCTGACCGGCTCGAACCTGACCAAGACCTCGGATATTTCCGATTTCATGCCCGACAACCGCAAGGGCCGTTACATCCGCTACGGCATCCGCGAACACGGCATGGCGGCGGCGATGAACGGGCTGTATCTGCATGGCGGCGTGCGCCCCTACGGCGGCACGTTCTTCTGCTTCACCGATTACGCGCGCGGTGCGATGCGTCTGTCGGCGCTGATGGGGGTTCCGGCGGTTTACGTCATGACCCACGATTCGATTGGTCTGGGCGAAGACGGCCCGACCCACCAGCCGGTCGAGCATCTGGCGATTTGCCGCGCGACGCCCAACACCTGGACCTTCCGCCCCGCCGATGTGATTGAGACGGCCGAAGCCTGGGAACTGGCGATTTCGTCCGAAAAAACGCCCTCGGTGCTGGCGCTATCGCGTCAGAACCTGCCCACGCTGCGCAAGACCCACACCAATCAGAACATGGTCGCCAAGGGCGCCTATGTGATCGAGGAAGCGGCGGGCAAGCGTCAGGCGATCCTGATGGCGACCGGATCGGAAGTGGAAATCGCGCTGAAGGCGCGTGACCTGCTGCAAGCCGAAGCCATCGGCACGCGCGTCGTGTCGATGCCCTGCATGGAGCTGTTCGCGGCCCAGGACGACGCCTATCGCCGCAAGATCCTGCCGCCCGGCGCGGTGCGTGTGGCCGTCGAGGCCGCCGTGCGCCAGCCCTGGGATCGCTGGCTTCTGGGCGAACGCGGGTCCGAGAAAAAGGCCGATTTTGTCGGCATGTCGAGCTTCGGCGCCTCGGCCCCGGCGGATCGGCTTTATGCTGAATTCGGGATCACCCCCGAGGCGATCGCGGCCAAGGTCAAGGCGCTGCTGTGAGCGCAAAGACCAGCCAGATTATCGAGGGGGGGCCAGTTGCGGCCCCCTCTGTCGTTGCGGCGCCGCGTCCCGGAAAGGGCATCGTGCTGCTGTTGGCGGCGCTGGTGCTGTTCACGCTGATGGATGCGGCGGCCAAACATCTGGGCGCGCGCTATCATCCGGCGCAGGTGGTCTGGGCACGGTTCGCCGTGAACAGCTTGATCTTGCTGGCGATTTTTGGCCCGCGTGTGCGACGCCTGATCCACAGCACCCAGCCCGGCACACAGGTGCTGCGCGCGCTGTCGCAACTGGCGACGGTGATCCTGTTCTTCGGGGCGATCCGTTATATCGGGCTGGCCGAGGCCGCCGCCCTGACCGACCTGAACCCGGTGTTGATCACGCTGGGCGCGGCACTGTTTCTGGGCGAAAAGCTGGGCCCGCGTCGCCTGATCGGCATTGGCGTGGCCTTCGCAGGCGCGATGATCATTCTGCGCCCGGGCGTGGGCGTGATGCATCCGGCGGCGCTGTTGGCACTGGCGGCGGCGTTTTCTTATTCCGCGGGGGCGCTGTTGACACGGGTTGTGCGCGCCGATGGGCTGGCCACCTCGATGCTGTGGTCGGCGCTGATTGGCACCACGCTCAGCTCGCTGGCGGTGCCGTTCTTCTGGCAGCCAATTGCGCTGCCCGATCTGTGGATTTTCGCGGCCGTAGGTATTTTGGGCACCGCAGGTCAGGGCCTGCTGATCCGTGCATTTTCCGTGGCCGAGGCGGGCACGCTGGCGCCCTTCGGCTATACCGGCCTGGTGTTTTCGAGCGTCTGGGGATTTGTCTTCTTTGGCCAGTTGCCCGATGGCTGGACGGTGCTGGGCGCAGCGGTGATCGTGGCGGCGGGAATTTACATCTGGATGCGCGAACGCCAGGTGGCAAAGGCCGCAGACCGGAACAGCTAGACGCCGGGGCGGCTTATTCCAGCCGACCAGCCGCCAGGATCCGCCCCGGCAGCGGCGCCGATTTGCCGGGCCGTGCGCTTTGCACGATGACCACGGCGGGTTCTTCGCCCTCGATCTTGGCATTCAGCCGGGTCGGCGTGCGTCCGTCCCATTCGGCCACGGCATGCCAAGCGGTCACGACGTTGGCGTAATCCAGTTGCAACCCGGCATTTTCACCGCGCAGAATTTCGACCCGCGCCTGCGGAGCATAGCGCACGATCTGCACAACCGTCCCCTGATCAAGCGGCGGATTGGCCCACAGCTCGATCTGGTATTGCCCCTTCGCACCGGAAATCTTGATCTGCACCGGGCCGGGCGCCGCATTGTCCTGGATCAGCGCGTCAAGCGCGGACCCCGACGGCCCGACCAGCGCCTGATCGCCATCGACGATCATCTGCGGCGTATAGATCGTGCGTTCGCCCTTGGCCCGGGCATAGGCTTTTTGCCGGGCGGTAAACGCAGGCTGGGCGAACGGGTCTTCCCAGCCCAGATAATCCCAGTAATCGACATGCAACGCCAAGGCGATGACATCGGTGCGCGACGCGATCTTGGCCAGCAATTCATCGGCGGGCGGACAGGCCGAACAGCCCTGAGAGGTGAACAATTCGACCACCACCGGGCTGGGCTGCCCCATCGGCGCCGCGGATTTGGCGGCCGGATCAACAGCGCTCAGACCGGCGGCCAGCCCCTCAGCCAGG
>JAQTYE010000034.1 GCA_028749255.1 Paracoccaceae bacterium
CGGCTGGTTGACGCGCTGGATGCGGAGCCTTGGGATGCTACGGCGGCGCGCGTGGCGCTGGAAGGGCATCGGGCGCGGGTGCTGGGACAGATCGAAATCGGCGAACGGCTGATGTTTGAACGGCTGTTGCAGATGACGCCCGAGGCACGCCATGCCTTCGCGGATCGGCTGCGCCGGTCATTGATGCGCACCGACCGCAAGCTGCCGCCGCCGCCCGGCGCCAAACCCTGACCAGACTGGGGGGCACGGCCCGGGGCCGACACCCAGGGGGTCAGGCGGCCGAGGGCCGGTTGAAGATTTTCACCTGATTGCGGCCATCGGCCTTGGAGCCGAGCAGCGCACGGTCGGCCAGCGAGATCAGAGCATCAACCGGATCATGTTCCGCCCCGCCGCCCAATGCCAACCCGATCGAGACCGTGACCTTGACGGTGTCTGCCCCCCCGGGCAGCGTGATCGGCGTTTGCGCCATCACACGGCACAGCCGTTCCGCAGCGACACGGGCCGCATCCAGCGTGGTTTCGGGCATTGCGACCAGAAATTCCTCGCCGCCGATCCGTGCGATCAGATCAACCTGCCGCAGATTGAAGCGGAGCCGCTGCGCGACCTCGACCAGAACCGCATCGCCTGCGGCATGTCCATAGGTATCGTTGATGGATTTGAAACGGTCGAGATCCAGAACCATCACCGCAAATTGCCGTCCCGTCACGCGCGAACGCTCGGCCATCCGCGCCAGATGCGGCATCGCATAGCGGCGATTATACAGCCCGGTCAGCGGGTCGGTCACCGCCAGCCGCAGCCCGTCGGCCACGTTTTCGCGTTGCTGGTCCAGCGTGCGTTTCCGCATCAGCTGCGCCTTGAGCCGCAGAGCGGCTTCTTCTGCGCTGGCAGCCGTGCTCAGCGCGACCGGCACCAGATCGCTGGCGCCCAGATCAAGGGCCACGGCGGCGGTTTCGCGGGCGTGTTCGTCGCTGGCGATGCAGATCACGGCATGGCGCGAACTGGGCCGCGAACGCAATTCGGACATCAACCGCAGCCCTTCACCGGCCCGCGACAGATCGGCGGCGATGACAAAGGCGTCAGGACCGTTGGCGCCCACGGCCTCGATCAGTGCCTCGTCACGGTTGAGCACCCCGAAATTGTCGAGCGGCATGAACCGGGTCAGCATGGTCTTCCACATCAGGCCGGTTTCGCGATCCGCCGCGACCAGCCCGATCCGCGCGGGCGCACCGAAACTGGCCTGCGCCTCGGCAAAACCCAGTTCCCGGCATGTGCTTTCGCGCAGGGTCAGTTCCTCGTCGGTTTCCTTGGCCCGCAGCAGGCTGCGCAATCGCGCGAGCAAAACCAGTTCGTCGAACGGTTTGACCAGGAAGTCATCGGCCCCGGCCCGCAGCGCCTCGAGCCGGGTCTGTGTATCGGCGAAAGCGGTGATCATCACGATCGGAATGCCACGGGTCGCCGGATCGGCCTTGAGCGTGCGGCAAATGTCGATGCCGTTGTGATCGGGGAGCTGCACGTCGAGGAGTATAAGATCCGGGTGACTCTGAGCGACATGCTGCAGAGCCTCGGTCCCGTTGCTGGCCTGAATCGTTTCATAGCGCGCGCCCGAAAGCTTCACCTTCAATACGATTCGATTTGTCGCAACGTCATCCACGATCAGGATTTTTCCTGCCATGGGCCCCGCACTCCTTCGACCTGCAGATTTATTTGGTATAGCTTTGCGCCAGATAGGTTAACAAAGTCTTTCAAATTGTGCGACAGGTAGTTGATGCAGCAGGAAACCGCTTACGTTTTGGCTCTTCGGGCGCTTGGCTGGCTGGCCGGGCAGGATGAGCTTTTTGAGGCCTTCTTGGGCCAGTCCGGTGCAGATGCCGGGCAAGTGCGAGAGCTGGCGCAGGAGCCGGCCTTTCTGTGCGGGGTTCTGGATTTCGTGTTGCAGAACGACGCTTGGGTTATAGGTTGCGCCGAAGAGTTGGGCGAACGCCCCGAAGCGCTGGTGCAGGCGCGCGCGCAGCTGGGTGGCGGCGATCAGCGCCACTGGACCTGACCGGGCTGCAATACGGCCGCACAGACGAAAAAGGATGGGGACATGCGCAGAAAAATGTCGCAGCCGATTGCGGCTGTGCTGTTCGACAAGGACGGCACGCTGTTTGATTTCAACGCCACCTGGGGTGCCTGGGCGCGCGGAATTCTGGACGAGCTGAGCGCCGGGGATGCGGCGGGCGCGGCACGGATGGCCGCGGCGATCCGGTTCGCCCCCGAAACGGCACTGTTCGCCCCTGACTCGCCAGTGATTGCAGGCACGGTGGCCGAGGTGGCGGCGCTGTTGTTGCCGCATCTGCCGGGAATGACGCAGCCGCAGCTGGTGGCGCGGCTGGATGCGGGGGCGCAGGAGGCGCCGCAGATGCCCGCGGTGCCTTTGCGGCCGTGTCTGGAAGGACTGCGCGGGCGCGGGTTGCGGCTGGGCGTGGCCACCAATGATGCCGAGGCCTCGGCCCGGGTGCATCTGGCGCAAGCGGGCGTGGCCGAGCTGTTCGAGTTTGTCGTGGGGTATGACAGTGGGCATGGCGCCAAACCGGCGCCGGGACAGTTGTTGGCCTTTGCGCAAGCGGTCGGCGTGGCGCCGGGCGCTGTGGCGATGGTCGGTGACAGTCTGCATGATCTGCATGCGGCGCGGGCGGCGGGGATGCTGGCCGTGGGCGTTCTGAGCGGACCTGCCCGTGCCGAGGCGCTGGCGCCCGTGGCAGATGTGGTGCTGGAGGATATCGCCGGGCTTGAGGCGTGGCTGGCAAACGGGGCGCCCTGTGGCATAAGCGTCTGACCCCCCCTGAACAGGGTGGGCGGCTGCGCTGCGGGCTGGCAATTGCCCGCCCCGCCCGCTAGCCTGCGCGGCAAGCGGTGCTGCGGTGTCCGGCAGGCAAGGGGGGCGTGATGATCGGTGCAAGAGTACAGTTTTTGGTGCTGGGCAGTGCCGGGGGGCTGGCCTTCTGGGCGCTTAGTGACCTGCTGTCGGATTGGCATGATACCCGCGCCCTGCTGGCGCTGGCGCTGTTGGCGGTGGTGTTTTTCGGCACCGCATTAGCGACGCTGGGCGAGTTGGGCGCGCGCCGGGCGCTGCTGGGCGGTGCTGCGCTGGGTGGCCTGGTGGCCGCGTTGGGGGTGTTGAAAAGTTTTGGGTTTTCGACGTCATCGCAGATGATGGAGGCGGGGCATGTTCTGGTGGCGCTGATTGCGCTGGGCAGCCTGCCGGTGCCGTTCTGGGTCGCCCATAATCTGCGTGCCAGCACCGGCTGGACGGATTACCGGGTGCTGTTTCTGGAGAGCTGGAACATCGTTGTGCGCTATGCCGCGGCCTGGGCCTTTGTCGGTGCGGTTTGGGTTGTGCTGTTGCTGTCAGCGGCGCTGCTGCGGCTGGTCGGGGTCGAGCTGCTGGCCGATCTATTGGCAGAAGAGCTGGTGATCTGGCTGATCTGCGGCGCGGCGCTGGGGCTGGGGCTGTCAGTGGTCACCGAGATGTCGGATATGGTTTCCCCCTATCTGCTGCTACGGCTGCTGCGGCTGTTGTTGCCGGTGGTTCTGGGCGTGGTGGTGGTGTTCGTGGCGGTGCTGCCGCTGCGCGGGCTGACGCATCTGTTCGGGCATCTGTCGGCGGCGGGCACACTGGGCGGCACGGCGGTGGTGGTGATTTCCCTGATCGCGATTGCCGTCGATCAGGATGATGTCGAGGCGCCGCATGCGCCCGCACTGATCTGGTCGGCACGAGGGCTGGCGCTGTTGCTGCCGGTGCTGAGCGGTCTGGCGGCCTGGGCGGTGGCGCTGCGGGTCGATCAATACGGCTGGACGCCCGCGCGGGTGATGGCGGCGGCGGGGGTTGCGGTGTTGCTGGGCTATGCGGTGGCTTACGCGCTGGCGGTGCTGACCGGGCGCTATTGGATGGGCTGGGTCCGGCGCGCCAATACGGCGATGGCGCTGGCGATGATCGCGCTGGCGGTGGTGTGGCTGACGCCACTGATCTCGCCCGAGCGGATCGCGGTGAACTCGCAACTCGGGCGCTTCGCCGAAGGGCGGCTGGCGCCCGAGGCCTTGCCGCTGTGGGAACTGGCGAATGACTGGGGAAAACCCGGGCAAGCGGCACTGGCGGATCTGCGCGTGCAGGCGGCAGAGAATGCGGCGCTGGCCGAGGCATTGGTGCGGCTTGATCAGGCGGGATCGCGTTGGGATCTGGAACGTGACCTGCCGCCCGGGCAACCGGAACGCGTGGCCGCGTTGCGCCAGCTACTGGTTGTGCAGCCCGCAGGGGCCGAGATGCCCGAGGATCTTTTGGATGTGATTGCGCGCAGCGGGTTTGATCCCGCTTTCTGTGACGACCGGACCCCGGCGGGCAACCCCGGGTGTCTGCTGGTTCTGGCCGATCTGATGACCGATGTGCCCGGGGATGAGGCGCTGCTGTTGGCGGGGCAGGGGCGCAGCTTCGGCCTGCCGGTGCGGGCGTTCTGGAACGGTCCGCGCGGCTGGCAGACCGGCACGCCGGTGACTTTGGGCCGCGATGACCCCGCCGATGCCATGGCGTTGATTGATACGCTGAGCGGGGCGCCGGCGTTGTCGCTGGAGCCTGCAGGCCTGATGGCGCTGAAGCTGGGGATGGGGCGGTTAACCATGACCCCCTGATTGCGGCCTGCCAGGTGCCGCGATTGGGGGTTTGTTAACTCGGCAGGTCTAGCGTCTCCGGTGACGGAGGCCCCATGCACGGTTTGATTAACAAGTCAGTTCAGGCGTTTTTGCGCGACAATTACGGGCAGGCGCTGTGGGCGCGGGTGGCGCAGGAGATTGGTATCGGCCCCGAGGGGTTCGAGGCCATGCTGCATTATGACGATGCGCTGACCGCCGACCTGATCCGCGCGGCTATGGTGGCGCTGGACAAGCCGCGCGGCGTTTTGCTCGATGACATCGGGGCCTATCTGACCACGGTCGAACCGCTGCGGCGGCTGCTGCGGTTCAGTGGCACGGATTACTGGGAATTTCTGTTCTCGCTGGAGGAGTTGCAGGGCCGCGGATTGATGGCATTGCCGGATCTGGAGCTGCCTGAATTGGGCCTGAATGCCGAAAGCCGGGGGCGTTTCACGCTGGACGTGCGTGGTCCGATGCCGGGCTGGGGGGCGGTTCTGGCGGGGCTTTTGCGGGCGATGGCCGATGATTACGGGGCGCTTGTGCTGATCGAGATGATCGAGGGGCAGGGGCCGGGCGAACGTGTGCAGGTGCTGTTGCTGGAAGCGGCCTATGCCGAAGGGCGACGTTTCGAATTGGCGCGACCACGGGAGGTGCTGTGATGCATCTGCGCTGCATGGTGGAGCATTGGGAAGATGCCTTGGCAGGCCTATCACCGCAGGCCATGGGGCAGTTGATGCCGATGTTTTTGTGGCTCGACCGGCGCGGAACGGTGCGGGCGCTTGGGCCGACGCTGGGTAAGATACTGGGCCCGGACTGTCCAATTGGCACATCGTTTTCGCGGCATTTTCAGCTGGGTAGCGCGCGGGCGCGGCGGTCTGGCGCCGCGGGGGCAGGGATGATGGCGGGCGGCAGACGGCTGCATCTGACATTGTGCGCACGCCCCGAGATCAGCCTGCGTGGCAGCGCGGTTGAAATCGGTCAGGATGGGGCCGAAGGGGTGTTGGTCAACCTGACCTTTGGCATCCATCTGGCCGAGGCGGTTCGGGTGTTTTCGCTGACCGAAGCAGATTTCGCCCCCTCGGATCTGGCGATGGAGCTGCTGTACCTGCAAGAGGCGAAAACCGCAGTGCTGGATGAACTGCGTGCGCTGAACGAGCGGCTGGAGGATGCGCGCCGTTCAGCGGTGACGCAGGCGCTGACCGATCCGCTGACCGGCCTTGCCAATCGGCGCGCTTTTGATCTGGCGCTGGACAGGGCGATCAAGGGGCTGGGGCTGGGTGGGGCCCCATTTGCGCTGGCGCATGTCGATCTGGATCATTTCAAAGCGGTGAATGATACGCTGGGCCATGCTGCGGGTGATTTCGTTCTGGCCAAGGCGGCAGAGGTTCTGCGCGAAGAGACACGGCGCGGCGATGTGGTGGCGCGGGTCGGCGGCGACGAATTCGTGCTGCTGCTGCGCGGTGCGCTGGCGCCCGAACGGCTGGCGGCGATGGGCGCGCGGATCATCGCCCGGCTCGAACAACCCTGGGCGTTTGACGGTGCGACGTGCCGGATCTCGGGCTCGATCGGGGTGGCGCTGTCGGCGCAGTACGTGCGCCCCGATGCCGAACTGATGCTGGCCGACGCGGATGCCGCGCTTTATGCGTCGAAACGGCAAGGCCGGGGGCGCTGCACCATCGCCGGCAATCCGGGCCCCCCGGAAAGCGATTCACGACTGAACTGAGCGTCGCCGTGGTCACCGGGGCGTTACATTGTGCTTCCAAAAGCGGGGCGCAATCGCTAGGGCTGCGCTATGAGGCAGGGTTTCCCCATTGCGCAGCCGGGCATGCGGATCGGTATTCTGGGTGGGTCGTTTGACCCTGCCCACGAAGGCCATGCCCATATCACCCGCGAGGCGCTGCGCCGGTTCGGGCTGGACCGGGTTTGGTGGATGCTGAGCCCGGGCAACCCGCTCAAGACGCGCGGCCCTGCGCCGATGGCTGCGCGGCTGCGCGAGGCGCGCCGGGTGATGCCCGATCCGCGCGTCGATATCACCGATCTGGAGGCACGTCTGGGCAGCCGGTTCACTGCGCAGACCCTCACGCGGCTGTTGCCGCTGTATCCGGGGGTGCATTTCGTCTGGTTGATGGGCGCCGACAATCTGGTGCAATTCGACCGCTGGGATCATTGGCGGCAGATCCTGGAGTTGGTGCCGGTCGGCGTGTTGGCGCGGCCCGGATCGCGCATGGCGGCGCGCCGGTCGCGTGCCGCGCAGATCTATGCGCAGGCCCGGTTGCCTGCGGCGCAGGCACAGGCCCTGCCGTTGGCGACGCGCCCGGCGTGGTGTTTCATCGACATGCCCATGTCGGATCTGTCGTCTTCGGCGATCCGCGCCTCGGGTGGCTGGCGCGATAAGGCCTGATCGCAGCCCTTCGGGGCCTTGAACCGGGGGGCGCGCAGGCGTTAGCTTGGGGCGACCTGGGACATCGGCCCGGGATCTGGGGGCGGTACGATGATGCGGATTTCTCGGCGCGATGTGTTGTGCGGTGCTGCGGCGATTGTGGCAGTGGGGGCGCCCGGACGCGCCTCGGCGCAGGTGCTGCGGATGCCGTCGGGCGCCGATCTGGTGGCCGCGGCGGGCCTGAGCGGAGAGGTCTGCTATGTGGTGGCCGATCTGCGTTCCGGGCTGGTGCTGGAGGCGCGCGGCGCCGACCGGGCGATGCCGCCTGCCTCGACGGCCAAAGCGATCACCTCACTCTATGCGCTGGAGGCACTGGGCCCCGGCTATCGCTTTCGCACCCGTTTGATTGCCACGGGGCCGGTGGCGGGCGGGGTGATTCAAGGCGATCTGGTGCTGGCGGGGGGCGGTGATCCGACGCTCTCGACCGATGATCTGGGCGATCTGGCGGCGCGGCTGGCGGCGACCGGCGTGCGCGGGGTCACGGGGCGGTTTCTGGTCTGGGGCGGTGCGTTGCCCTATGCGGCGGAAATTGCGGACGATCAACCCGTGCATGTCGGCTATAATCCCGCCGTTTCGGGCCTGATCTTGAACTATAACCGGGTGCATTTCGAATGGCGCCGCGCGGGGGGCGGCTATCAACTGGGTATGGATGCGCGCGGTGCGCGGTTCCGGCCGCAGGCCTATACGGCCGATGTCGGCCTGGCCAATCGCAAGGCGCCGCTGTTCAGTTATAGTAAATCAGGCGGCAAGGAACATTGGACTGTGGCCTCCGGGGCCTTGAACAAGGCGGGTAGTCGCTGGTTGCCGGTGCGCGACCCCGACGCCTATGCGGGGGATGTGTTCCAGACGCTGGCGCGCGCGCAAGGCGTGCCGCTGCCCGCGCCGCAGCCGGTGCGGTCCTTGCCCGGGGGCACGGTTCTGGCGGAGCATGCCTCGGACGGTCTGCCCACGATTTTGCGCGACATGATGAAATATTCGACCAATCTGACCGCCGAGGCGGTGGGGATGACTGCCAGCGCGCAGCGCGGGGCGCCAGCGGCATTGGGCCAGTCCGGTCCGGCGATGAGCGACTGGCTGCGCGCGCGCGCGGGTGTGAACCAAGCGCAGTTTCGCGATCATTCCGGCCTGAATGCGGAAACCCGGATTTCGGCCAAGGATATGGTGCGGGCGCTGGCGCAGCTGGGGCCGCAAGCGGGGCTGCGCGGATTGATGAAAGGGTTTCAGTTGCGCGACGATTCGGGGCGCAAGATGCAGACACAAAGCCTGCAGATCGACGCAAAAACCGGCACGTTGAATTTCGTGTCCGCGCTGGCAGGTTACATGACCGCCCCCGATGGCACCGAACTGGTATTCGCGATTTTCACCGGCGATGTGGCGCGGCGGCGCAAGGCGGCCCGGACGGAGCAGCCCGAGGGATCGGTGGCGTGGGTCAAACGCTCCAAAATTCTGCAAAGTCGGCTGATCGAACGCTGGGCGGCGCTTTATGGCAGTTGATCAGCCGTTGGCGGTCATCCAGACGATATCTTCGAGTTGTTGTAGCAACGCCTCGTAAGATACCGCCAGATCTTCGAGGGCGTTCAGGTCCATCGCCCGTCCCTCCAGCGCGGGATCGACCAGCGTGCGCATGTCGGTCCAGTTCAGCAGCACGGTGTCCATTGCATCTTCGGTGTTGGCATCGGGTGGGGGCGCGATGCCCGCCTCGTCATCGCCGACGCGCAGCATGCTCATCGACAGTTCGAACAGATCGGTGCGTGCCGTGATCGCGGTGTGATGGGCGCTGGTGTCGAGCCCGATTGCGTCGGCCCGCGACAGAAGGCAGGCCTCTTTGATGATCGCTTGTGACGGCATCCGCTGGCGGCCAGCCATGTCGATGGTCCGGTTGCGGGCGGCCTGTTCTGGAGGGATATCGAGGCCCGTGGTCAGCGTGTTCACCACCGCTTGCGAGGCGCTGAGCAGCGCGGGTTCGTGCCGCGCCAGCGCCTGGAGCGTTTCAGGGCTGGAGTCGCCTGCAAGCACCGCCTCTGCCAAGGGCGCGACCTGCGCCCAGACTGTGCGCGCGCTGCGCAACGCCCAGAGCGTTTGTGGATCGGTCGCGGCGGGCAGGCCCAGGGGCATATTGCCCAGTTCGAGCCGGTCGAGCGTGGTGCGGTAGATTTCGATCGATTCGGTCAGGGCGAGTTCCTGGGTTTCGGGCTGAATGCCGAGCGACAGGAAACAGGCCGAAGCGACAAGGCGCTGCGAGAGCATCCGCTGGCGCCCGGCCATGTCGATTTTCAACGCCAGCACCTCGGTGGCGCTACGCTCGGTTGCAGCGGTGGGCAGCGCCAGCGTCGTCAAAATCAGGCACAGCGTGACGGTTCTGACCGCACGGGTCAGCAAAAATGCGATGTTGGTCATGGCGGTTGTCCTAAGCCCGTGGCGTGCAATTGCGTATTTTTAGCAAACACGCCCCACGGAAAGCTTAACGGACCTGAGGTTTCGCGGCGAAAGAGGCGGGAAAATCCCTGTAAAAATTGATGGAATTCTGAAATGTCAGAGGAGGGACGGTCACTGCACGGACAACCGGAACAATGACCGCAAACAGGTCACAGGTTGATGTGACGCACCCGCGCGCCCCATTCGATGGCCACCGCGTGCAGCCGGTCAATGGCCAGTTCGCCGCGCACCTCTTCAAGCATGCGCAGTTCGGGCTGATGCAGCACGCCATCGGCGGCGGCGACATCACAGGCCAGCGCATAGGCGGTTTCATTCAGCCGTTCAGGCAATGCGTCGCGCACGAGGCCAAACAGGGCCTCCAGACCTTCTTCTTCCTCGAAAAGCGCATAAACGGTCTGCGCGACCGAAGAAATCCGGTCTTCGTCATAGGTCGCAAAAATCGGCATGTGATTGACCATCCGCTCGATTGCGACAAGTTCCGAGGTGCGGATCTGTTCATCCGAGGCCGAGACCGCCACCATTACGGCGACGAGCGCATCCTGAGGCGAAAGCGAGGGTAGGGCTTCGGTCACGAGGAGTTCCTTTCACTGGTTCTGGTGCAAATTATTGACGATTGCCCCCCCGTTCAATAGGTGAGGCGCGGAAGGGTGCATAGGGCGCCCGCGATGAGGTGTGATATGACGAGCCTGCGTGACGCTGCGATGAACTCCAAAGCCTGGCCTTTCGAGGAAGCGCGCCGGGTTCTGAAGCGTTACGAAAAGAAGGTGCCCGAAAAGGGATATGTGCTGTTCGAGACCGGCTATGGTCCTTCGGGGCTGCCCCATATTGGCACCTTCGGCGAGGTTGCACGCACCACGATGATCCGCCGCGCCTTTGAGGTGATTTCGGATATCCCTACGAAATTGTTGTGTTTTTCGGACGATATGGACGGCATGCGCAAGGTGCCCGAAAACGTGCCGCAGCAGGAGATGCTGCGCGAACACATGCAAAAACCGCTGACCGCGGTGCCCGACCCGTTCGGCGAATTCCCCAGCTTTGGCGACCACAACAACGCCATGCTGCGCCGGTTTCTGGACACGTTCGGGTTCGATTACGAATTCGCCAGCGCGACCGACTATTACAAATCGGGCAAGTTCGACGCGATCTTGCTGCGCGCGGCCGAGAAATACGATGACATCATGGCGATCATGCTGAAGTCGCTGCGCGAGGAACGGCAGTCTACCTATTCGTGTTTCTTGCCGATCAGCCCGAAATCGGGGCGCGTGCTGTATGTGCCGATGAAAAATGTGGACGCCAAGGCGGGCACGGTGACTTTTGACGACGAGGACGGGCAAGAACTGACGCTGCCGGTCACCGGCGGCAATGTGAAGTTGCAGTGGAAGCCCGATTTCGGTGCACGGTGGGCGGCGCTGGATGTCGATTTTGAGATGTATGGCAAGGATCACGCCGCCAATACGCCGATCTATGACGGGATTTGCCGGGTGCTGGGCGGGCGTCCGCCGGAACATTTCACCTATGAGCTGTTCCTTGATCAAAATGGCGAGAAGATTTCGAAATCGAAGGGCAACGGGCTGTCGATCGACGAATGGCTGACCTATGCGGCGACCGAAAGCTTGAGCTATTTCATGTATCTCAAGCCGAAGACCGCCAAGAGGATGCATTTCGACGTGATCCCGAAGGCGGTGGACGAATACCACCAGCAGCTGCGCGCCTATCCGACGCAGGACGTGGCCAAGCAGGTCGATAACCCGGTGTGGCATATCCACGGCGGCAATCCGCCTGAAAGCAAGATGGTGGTGCCGTTTGCGATGCTGCTGAACCTGGCGTCGGTGGCGGGTGCCAAGGACAAGGACGGGCTGTGGGGCTTCATCAAGCGCTATGCGCCCGAGGCGAGCCCGGAAACCCACCCCGATCTGGATCAGGCGGCGGGGTTTGCGGTGCGCTACTTCACTGATTTCGTGGCGCCCAAGCGCGAGTTCCGTCTGCCGAGTGATCAGGAACGCGCGGCGATGGAGGATCTGGCAAGCCGTCTGGCCGCGCTGCCAGAGCAGGATCTGCACCTGACGTTCGACGATCCGTCCGACGGGTTGCAGACGCTGGTCTTTGCGGTTGGCAAGGACCACGGATTTGAAAACCTGCGCGACTGGTTCACGGCGCTTTACGAGGTGTTGCTGGGCGCAAGCCAGGGGCCGCGGTTCGGCGGGTTCGTGGCGCTGTATGGTGTGCAGGAAACCGTGGCGCTGATCGGGCAGGCGCTTGCAGGCGCGTTTGTCAAAACGGACGACGCCGCGCAGGGCTGAGCGATCAGCCGCGCTCTGATCGCCAGAGTTGATACCAATGCCCCCAGCGCGCGCTGAGCGCTGCGGGCTCTTCGCCCAGAAGACGGGCGCCGAGGTGAAATGCCTCGGCCTCGCGGGTGCGCTGGCCCTGACCGATCAGCTGGTCGAGAGCGGCGGCTTCGATTTCGGGCAAATGCGCGGGAATGGCGCGGCGCAATACGGCCAGATCGTGGTGTTCCCCCAGAAGTTCCCCCAAGTGATCGGCGATAGCGCTGTGCGGGGCCATCATCTCGGGCCAGATCGGGGCCAGCAACCGGGTTTGATACCAGTGATGCTTGATCCGCGACCGCCAGCGGTGAAAATCACTGTCGACCAAGGTCTTGCGCGCGATCTTCATGCGTTTTTGCGACTGATGCAGGGTCAGTTCCAGCCCGGGCGCATAGGCGTGCCAGCCTTTTTCATGTGCTTTCCAATGTTCGGCCCGGTGCCGGATCTGGGCGATATCTTCGACAAAGCGGGCCAGTGCGCTGTGGTCTGGGCCGGTGTCGGGCATCGGCGGCAGCTGCGCACGCATCGTGGCGGCGGCTTCCGTGGCCCGCGGATCACCCGGCAGGGCCGCCAGCGTATCGAGGGTCAGGCGCATCACCTCGGCGTCACGCAGGGCGGAAATTCCGGCGGCGGCATCGCGGAGTGCTGCGTTTTCGGTCGTGAAATCGGCGAATACCGGGCGCAGCAGGCGCAACAAACCGCGAGTCTTCTTGACCGATTTGCGCAGGGCATGCAGCGGCGAACTGCTGCCGGGGTCCTGCGCCAGCTTCAGGGCATCAGACAGCTCGGCATGCGCGATGCGGCGCAGCGCGTCGGTGGGGGTCTTGTCGTCAGGGATCAGGCTATAGGGCATGGCACCAGTCTTTCGGATATTGCCTGACCTAGCAAGGGCATGCGGCAGTTTCGTGACGCCGTGTCCTGCGGCGGTCCGGCGCGCGGTGGTCTCAGAACTTCTTTAACCTTCCGGGCTAGATCTGACGAAGCCGGGGCGCAGAGGCACCGGCACATTCCCAACGAGAGCAATGCCGCGAGGTGCGCGGCTGCGCGGGTGCCCGATCTGCGCCCGGCACCCTTGTGCGCATCGCTGATCTGGGTGGGCCGGAACAAAGAGGATTCTCGGATGAACAAGGCGATTACCGATGGGCTGGTGCTGACCCCGCCCGCTTTTGAACTGGGTCTGGATGTCTGGTCGAGCGAGAACGGCACGGCCGGATCGGCGACTTATGAAGGTGCGGGCAATGCCGCGCTGATCGCGGCGGATGCCGATTTCGGATCGTGTCTGGAAATGGTGAAGACGCAGGCCACGCAAAAGCTGCGCTTCATTGGGCAAACGCCCATCCTGCCGGGGTGTTATTTGCGGATCACCGCGCGGGTCAAGGCGGTCAGCGGCAACCTGCCTGCGGTGCGGATCGCGGGCTATGCGATGAGCGGTTCGGGCCATGTCACCGGGCTGGTCGAGGTGGGCGACGAGACCACGCTGGAGGCCTATGGCGAAGTGGTGACCGTCTCGGCCATCGTCGGCACCGGAAATCGGGGCGGTGTTGACATGATCTGGGGGACCGAACCGATTTACGGCCATTTCGGGCTGGATCTGACCGGGTTGAACAGCGGTGTGGTGCGGATCGACGATCTGGAGATCGAGGACGTGACCGAGGCCTTCCTGCGCGACATGATGGATTGGGTCGATGTGCGCGATTTCGGGGCGGTGGGCGATGGCGTCACCGATGACCGCGCGGCCTTCATGGCGGCGGATGCGGCGGCGGCGGGGCGGATGATCGTGGTGCCCGAGGGCAGCTATTACATCGGTTCGAGCGTGTCGATCTATGCGCCGATCCGGTTTGTCGGCACGCTGGTGATGCCGGTCGATGCGCGTCTGTCGCTGCTGGCAAGTTATGATTTTCCGACTTATGCCGAGGCGTTCGGCGATGAGATGACCGGTTTCAAGAAGGCCTTGCAGGCGCTGTTTGGCTATACCGATCATAACACGCTGGATCTGAAGGGCCGCCGCATCGAGGTGACCGAGCCGATCATGGTGGCCGATATTGCACCCGGCGTAACCTCGTTTGCAAACCGCCGGGTGCTGCGCAACGGGCAGTTCAACGTGATCGCGGGTCCGGCCTGGGATGACGTGGTGGTGAGTTCGCAGGCGAGCTATACGATCAGCGCGCCCAACACCCTGACCAATGTCGCCAATATCGCCAATATTCCGGTCGGCGCGCGGGTCAGTGGCACTGGCGTCGGGCGCGAGGTGTATGTGCGCGCGGTTAATATCGGCGCGGGCTCTCTGACCTTGTCGCAGCCGTTCTATGGCGGTTCGGGCACGCGCACGCTGACCTTCACGCGGCACAAATATCTGCTCGACTTCTCGGGGTTGTCGAAACTGGACCGCTTCAACATCGACGATATCGAGTTCCTGTGCAATGCGCAGGCCAGCTGCATCATGCTGGCGCCGGTGGGCGAGATGTTTCATGTGCGCGACTGCTATATCAACGCGCCCAAGGACAAGGGGATCACCTCGATCGGGGCCGGGTGTCAGGATCTGCTGGTGGACCGCTGCCAGTTCCTGTCGAGCGAGATGTCGCTGCCCGCGCAGGATCGGGTTTCGGTGGCGATCAACGTCAATGCCAATGACAGCAAGATCCGCGAGTCACGGTTCGTGCGCTATGGCACGACGATGATCCTGAATGGCTCGGGGCATCTGATCGTGGGCAACCACTGGTTTCAGGGTGACAATGAAACCAGCGCGGTGCGGGTCGCGGGGCTGGTGTTTACCCAGACCAATGTGCAATCGGCGGTGACTGGCAATTACATCGACAATTGCGTGTTGGAATGGACCAATGAATATTCGCCAACCCCTGATTTCGGCACCGAGTATTCGTTTGGCGGGCTGACGGTGACGGGCAACACCTTCGTGTGCAGCAACGTCGCGCCCTGGTTCACCTGGTTCTCTGTCAAGCCTTATGGCGCAGGGCATTTCGTCCACGGGCTAAACATTTCGTGCAACGTGTTCAAGGCGCTCAACGGCAGCATCGACCGGGTCGAGACGGTGGATACGACGTTTGCCAACCTCGACAATTCGCGGATGCGCAACGTGCTGATGGAGGGCAACATCTTTAACGCCGTCAGTCAGTTCGTCTGCAATCCGGTGTATCTGCAAGTCGATCAGGCGACGGTGCAATCGGTCTGGACGGTGCAGCCCGGGGCGTATCTGCCGTTCGATGGCTGGGCGCGCAACGTCGAAAGCATTGTGGCCGAAGGGATGATCACCAATGGCACGGGGGCGCGGGTGTCGAGTATGCCCTATGTCAATGTCGAGCAGGGGGCGCTGAAGCAGGACGTCACGCTGAACTGGGCCGAGGCTGCCAAGGGCCGTGTGCAGATCCGCATTCGGATGGATAACCCGAACTGACCGGTCACCCATTTCCAGGACGGGCGCCAGTGGCGCCCGTCTCCATATGTCAGGGGGCCAGGTCGGCGGGGCTTAGTCGGTAGGCCCTGGCAAAGCCGCCGTTCAGGCGGCCACCCAACAGCATAAATTCCACAAAGAAGAAATCCGGCAGGTCTATGTAAAGCCTGGCTTTCGGGTGATCGGCCAGCCAGCGCGCGCGGGTCGCGTCAAACCCTGCGTCGCTGTGGGGCAGCGGGCGAGCCTCGACTTGCAGGCTCAGCCGCGGATGGGTCAGCGGGTCGCCCTTGGGTCCGGGTTCGCCCAGCAGCAACCCCGCGCGCGGATCGGCCCGCAGCGCCCGGCTGTGCGCCGAAAGCCCCGACACCAGCGACCAAAGCCCGCCTTGCGGCCCCGCGCCAAGCGCGATCCGGGTCACGGCCGGAAAGCCGGTTTCGGGGTCGATCACACCAAGCGCACCGAACCGGGCGTTCGCGATCAGGTCCCGTGCCAGCGCCCGCGCGGCGTCATCGGTTGCGCGGATCGGGTCAGGGCGGAGGGCGGGTATGTCAGGGGTGTCGGGCATGCGGAACCTTTGCGAGGTGCTTGACAACCCCGGGGGCGGGGTTTTTGTTACCGGCACCTAACCGGTATCAATGAGCCATGCCCCAGACAAGCCAAGACCTGCCGCGGCCGCGTGAGCCGCTGACCCCCTTATTGCTGAGCGCCCTGCGCGAGGGCTATGGCGCAGGGCGGCTGCGTGCCGATGCAGTGGCCGGGATGACCGTGGCGATCGTGGCGCTGCCGCTGTCGATGGCGATTGCGATTGCCTCGGGAGTGGGGCCGGAACGCGGGCTGTTCACCGCGATTGTCGGCGGCTTTCTGGTCGCCTGTTTTGGCGGATCGCGGTATCAGATCGGGGGCCCCGCAGGGGCCTTTATCGTTTTGGTGGCGGCCTGCGTGGCGCAAACCGGGATTGCGGGGCTGGTGCTGGCGACCTTTCTGTCGGGCGCGATGCTGGCGGTTCTGGGGCTGGCGCGGCTGGGCAGCTATATCCGCTTCATGCCCTATCCGGTGACCGTGGGGTTCACCACCGGCATCGGCGTGATCATTTTTGTCAGTCAGGTCAAGGATATGTTCGGCCTGACCCTGGCGGGGGGGGAACCCGGCCCGATCCTGCCCAAACTCGAGGCGCTGTGGGCGGCGCGCGACAGTGTAACCCCAATGGCGGTGGCGGTCGCGTTGGCGACGGTGGTGCTGATCGAGGCGGTCAAACGGTTCCGCCCGCGTTGGCCCAGCTTGCTGATCGGGATCGCGGCGGTCACGGCGGTCAGTGCGGGGCTGGGCCTGCCGGTGGAAACCATCGCCAGCCGCTTTGGTGAACTGCCGCGAATGCTGCCGACGCCCGCACTGCCGGATTTCAGCACGCAGGCGATCTGGGCGGCGTTGCCCTGGGCAGTCAGTTTTACCCTGCTCGGCGCGATTGAATCGCTTCTGTCGGCGATGGTGGCCGACGGGATGAGCGGCACGCAGCATCGTTCCAACATGGAGCTGGTGGCGCAGGGGCTGGCCAATATGGGCGCGGCGCTGGTCGGCGGGTTTTGCGTGACCGGCACGATTGCGCGCACGGCAACCAATGTGCGGGCGGGGGCGCAAACGCCGGTGGCGGGGATGCTGCATGCGGTCTTCGTGTTGGCGGTGATGCTGATCGCGGCGCCGCTGGCGGGCTATATTCCGCTGGCCGCCTTGGCCGGTCTGTTGGCCATCGTTGCGTGGAACATGATCGAACGGCACGAGTTCGCGGCGCTGACGCGGGCGTCAAAGGGTGACGCGCTGGTGCTGTGGGTGACCTTCCTGATGGTGGTGTTCCGCGATCTGGCCGAGGGGATCGTGCTGGGTTTTGCGCTGGGGGGGCTGGTCTTTATCCGGCACATGTCCGAGATGACGCAGCTGCACGAGGCGCCCTCGGGCCCGCATCCCGATCCGCAGGGCGAGGGCGCGCAGCAGCCGCGCGACGTGGTGACCTATCGGTTGCGCGGGGCGGTGTTCTTTGGCTCTGTCGCGCGGCTGGGCACGGTGCTGGACCGGATCGCGCAGCGCCCGCGCGCGGTGCTGCTGGATATGTCCGAGGTCAGCTTCATCGACTCCACCGGGGCGCGGATGGTGCAGACGCTGGGTCAGACGCTGGCCCGGCGCGGTGGCGAGCTGGTGATCGTGGGCGCGCGCGCCGATCTGGCGCAAAACCTGCGCGCTCAGGGCGTTCAGGCGCCGCAGGTGCGGTTTGCCGAAGCCGTGGCTCCGGGTGCGCAAGGCCTCAGTTGAGCCCCTGACGGGCTGATTTTCCCCGAATCGCGTCGCAAAAGTGCGCGCGCGGCATGTAGATGCTGCGCCGCAGCAACATGTCTGACCGAAAAGTCAAGTCTTGCGACGTAACGTCGTTTCGCGACTTCGTGAACAGGCAAGGGCTTGAAAGAAAATATCAAAATTCGGTCACAAATGAAAACATTTACATAGTTTTCGCTATCGCTGTGAATAAATTTACAAAAAAATTCAATGCATATGGGGGCTTACATGAGAAGTAATAATCGGTTTACAATGTGCTTGGGGTAGAGCGCTTTCGGCATTTGTCGGGGGCAGGGTGCGGCCTTGGGCCGCGAGAATTTCTTTGGAGGAGGTCGAGTATGGCGACTCAGGAACAGGCAGCATCAGTACCGGAAGTGCGTGAGATTCCCGCGAATTTTGAAAACAGTCATTGCAGCACCGCGAAATACCGCGAGATGTATCAGGAATCGATCAACGATCCCGACAAGTTCTGGGGCCGTGAGGGCAAGCGCCTGGACTGGATCACCCCCTACACCAAGGTGAAGAACACCGATTTCACCTTCGGCCACGTTTCGATCAAATGGTTTGAGGACGGCGTGCTGAACGCCTCGGTCAACTGCATTGACCGCCACCTCGCCACCCGCGGCGATCAGACCGCGATCATTTTCGAACCCGACAGCCCGGACACCCCGGCCGAGCACATCACTTATCGCCAGCTGTCCGAGCGGGTGAACCGCATGGCCAACGTCCTGCTGAGCCAGGGCGTGATGCGCGGCGACCGCGTCGTGATCTACCTGCCGATGATCCCCGAAGCCGCCTATGCGATGCTGGCCTGCACCCGGATCGGCGCGATCCATTCGATCGTTTTCGCGGGTTTCTCGCCGGACGCGCTTGCCAACCGGATCAACGATTGCGGCGCCAAGGTCGTGATCACCGCCGACAGCGCCCCGCGCGGTGGCCGTCGCACGCCGCTGAAAGCCAACACCGACGCGGCGCTGCTGCACTGCTCGGACCGGGTGCGTTGCCTGGTGGTCAAGCACACCGGCGACCAGACTTCGTGGATCGGTGGTCGTGACGTCGATCTGAAACTGCTGATGGAACACGCAAGCCCGGAATGCCCGCCGCGCCCGATGAACGCCGAAGATCCGCTGTTCATCCTCTACACCTCGGGTTCGACCGGCAAGCCGAAGGGCGTTGTGCATACCACCGGCGGCTATCTGGTTTATGCCGCGATGACCCATCAATACACCTTCGACTATCAGGACGGCGATGTGTTCTGGTGCACGGCGGATGTGGGTTGGGTCACCGGCCACAGCTATATCGTCTATGGCCCGCTGGCCAATGGCGCGACCACAATCATGTTCGAAGGCGTGCCGACCTACCCGGATGCGGGCCGCTTCTGGGAAGTGTGCGAAAAGCACAAGGTCACGCAGTTCTACACCGCGCCGACCGCGATCCGGTCGCTGATGGGGCAGGGCACCGAATGGGTCGAGAAATACGACCTGTCCAGCCTGCGCGTGCTGGGCTCGGTTGGTGAACCGATCAACCCCGAAGCCTGGGTCTGGTATGACAAGAACATCGGCAAGGGCAAATGCCCGATCGTCGATACCTTCTGGCAGACCGAAACCGGCGGTCACATGATCACGCCGCTGCCGGGTGCCACGCCGACCAAGCCGGGCTCGGCCACGATGCCGTTCTTTGGCGTGAAGCCGGTCATCCTGGACCCGAATACCGCCGTGCGTCAGGGCGAAACCGAAGCCGAAGGCGTGCTGTGCGTGTCCGACAGCTGGCCGGGCCAGATGCGCACGCTCTGGGGCGATCACGAACGTTTCCAAGAGGCCTATTTCGGCCAGTATCGCGGCTACTACTTCACCGGCGACGGTGCGCGCCGCGACAAGGATGGCTATTACTGGATCACCGGCCGCGTCGATGACGTGATCAACGTGTCGGGTCACCGGATGGGCACCGCCGAGGTTGAATCGGCGCTGGTCGCGCACTCCGCCGTGGCCGAGGCCGCCGTGGTCGGCTACCCGCACGAACTGAAGGGGCAGGGCATCTATGCCTATGTCACCCTGATGAACGACGTCGAGCCCACCGAAGAGCTGCGCAAAGACCTGGAAAAATGGGTCCGCACGGAAATCGGTCCGATCGCCAAGCCCGACCTGATCCAGTGGTCGCCGGGCCTGCCGAAAACCCGTTCGGGCAAGATCATGCGCCGCATCCTGCGCAAGATCGCCGAAAACGACTTTGGCGCCTTGGGCGACATCTCGACGCTGGCCGATCCGTCGGTCGTGCAAGAGCTGATCGACAACCGCATGAACCGGGGCTGAGACGATGGCGGATACGGACAACACCGTTGAAACCAAACCGGCCGTGCTGATCTTGCTTGGGCCTCCGGGCGCGGGCAAGGGCACCCAGGCGCGGATGCTCGAAGAGCGTTTCGGCCTTGTGCAACTGTCCACCGGCGATTTGCTGCGTGGGGCGGTTGCCGCGGGCACGCCTGCGGGCCTTGCCGCCAAGGCGGTGATGGAAGCGGGCGGTCTGGTCAGCGACGACATCGTGCTGGCAATCCTGCGCGAGCGGATGGCCCAGCCCGACGTCAAGGCCGGCGTTATCCTCGATGGCTTCCCGCGCACTGCGGGGCAGGCCGAGGCGCTTGACACGCTTCTGGCCCATGTCGGCCAGAAGGTCACCGCCGCGATCAGCCTTGAAGTCGATGACGAGGCGATGATTGCCCGCGTTGCGGGCCGCTATACCTGCGGTGGCTGCGGCGAGGGCTATCACGATACATTCAAGCAGCCTGCGGTTGCGGGCACTTGTGACAAATGCGGCGGCACGGAGTTCAAGCGTCGTGCCGACGACAATGCCGAAACGGCGCGTGCACGGCTGGTTGCCTATCACGCGCAAACGGCGCCGCTGATCGCCCATTACGGCGCACTCGGCGTTCTCGAAAAGATCGACGCGATGGGCAGCATCGAGGACATCGCTTCGGGTCTTGGGTCGATCGTGGAACGCGTTTCGGCTTGAATTGGGAGGGAGCGGGCCCTGAGAGGGGGCCCGTTCGGAGGTAAAAAACAGGGAGTTACGCTCATGGCGGACAAATCTTCGTCCAACGCCTACTGGAAAGCGAACATCCGGACCATTCAGATTTCTCTGGTGATCTGGTTCGTGTGTTCCTTCGGCTTTGGCATTCTGCTGCGCCCGATGCTGGCGGGTATCAAAATTGGTGGCACCGATCTGGGCTTCTGGTTCGCCCAGCAAGGCTCGATCCTCGTGTTTCTCGTGCTGATCTTTGCCTACGCGGCCAAGATGAACAAGCTCGACAAAGAACACGGCGTGGAAGAATAAGGGAGCGCAGGGACAATGGATCAATTTACCCTCAACCTTATCGTTGTGGGCGCGACCTTTGCGCTCTACTTCGGTATCGCGATCTGGGCCCGTGCGGGCTCGACCGCTGAGTTTTACGCGGCCGGTGGCGGCGTTCACCCGATCGCCAACGGCATGGCTACGGGCGCTGACTGGATGTCGGCCGCCTCGTTCATCTCGATGGCGGGTATCATCGCTTTCGGCGGTTACGACACCTCGGCCTATCTGATGGGCTGGACCGGCGGCTATGTGCTGCTGGCCATGCTGCTGGCCCCTTACCTGCGTAAATTCGGCAAGTTCACCGTGCCGGAATTCATCGGCGACCGCTTCTATTCGGGCACCGCGCGCTTCATCGCCGTGGTCTGCTTGCTGATCATCTCGCTGACCTATGTGATCGGCCAGATGTCGGGCGTTGGCGTTGCCTTCTCGCGCTTCCTGGAAGTGAAAGCTTCGACCGGCCTGTTCATCGGCGCGGGCGTTGTGTTCGCTTACGCCGTGCTTGGCGGCATGAAAGGCATCACCTACACGCAGGTTGCGCAGTATGTCGTGCTGATCATCGCCTACACCATCCCGGCGATCTTCATCTCGCTGAACCTGACCGGCAACCCGATCCCGGGTCTGGGCCTGTTCTCGAACGCGACCTCGACGGGCGAACCGCTGTTGACCACGCTGAACGGTCTGCTGTCGGATCTGGGTTTTGCCAGCTACACCGAGCAGCACGACACCACGCTGAACATGTTCCTGTTCACGATGTCGCTGATGATCGGCACCGCCGGTCTGCCCCACGTCATCGTGCGCTTCTTCACCGTGCCGAAAGTGGCGGACGCCCGTTCGTCGGCTGGCTGGGCGCTGGTGTTCATCGCGCTGCTCTATCTGACCGCTCCGGCGGTGGGTGCGATGGCGCGCATGAACCTGATCACCACGATCTACCCGAATGGCGTCAAAGAAGCGCCGGTTGCCCGTGCTGACGTGCCCGATTGGGTCGATAACTGGGAAAAAACCGGTCTGCTGAAGTTTGACGACAAGAACGGCGACGGCCTGATCAACTACACCTCGTCGAAAGAGACCAACGAGCTGGACGTGAACAAGGACATCATCGTTCTGGCCAACCCGGAAATCGCACAGCTGCCCTCTTGGGTTATCGCGCTGGTTGCGGCCGGTGGTCTTGCGGCCGCACTGTCGACCGCTGCGGGCCTGTTGATGGCGATCTCGTCGGCGGTGTCGCACGACTTGATCAAAGGTCAGCTGAACCCGGCCATTTCCGAAAAGAACGAGCTGATGGCCGCGCGTGTCTCGATGGCTGTGGCAATCGGTGTGGCGACCTATCTGGGTCTGAACCCTCCGGGCTTTGCGGCGCAAACCGTGGCTTTGGCCTTCGGTCTGGCGGCGTCGTCGATCTTCCCGGCGCTGATGATGGGCATCTTCTCGAAGCGCATCAACTCGCAGGGCGCGATCTGGGGCATGATGGCTGGTCTGACCACCACGATCGTCTACATCTTCCTGCACAAAGGTTGGTTCTTCGTGGCGACCACCGCGTCCTACTCGGATGCTGACCCGCTGCTGGGCTCGATCAAATCGACCTCGTTCGGGACCATCGGCGCGATCATCAACTTCGGTGTGGCCTATGTCGTGTCGAGCATGAGCAAAGAACCCCCGGCTGACGTTCAGGAACTGGTCGAGTCGATCCGTATCCCGAAAGGCGCCGGTGCGGCGACGGGTCACTGAGCCAAAGCTCCGGGCGGGGCGCTAAGCTCTGCCCCATGAACCAGGATTGCGCCCCCGAACGGGGCGCAATCTTCCCAACCGGAGAAAGTCAGTATGGGTACGGATCTTCAGGCCATCATCGCGTTTCTGGAAACCGTGCATCCCTATGACAACCTGCCGCGGGACGAGTTGGCGCGGGTCGCCGCCTCCTTCAGCCGCAGGGAATATGCCGCAGGCACCCAGATCTACACATTGGGCGCGCCGCTTGAGGGCGTCTATCTGATCAAATCGGGTGGCGTTGAGGTGACCGACACCAATGGGGCGCTGGTCTCGGTCCTGTCCAAACGCAATTCATTCGGGGAACGCGGGCTGATGCGCGACGGGCTGGCCGCCACCCATGCCCGCGCTGCCGAAGACAGTGTCGTCTTGCTGCTGCCGAGGGCTGAATTCCAACGCCTGAGCGCCGACTTCCCGCCTTTCGCACGGTTCTTCAACCGTTCGCGCAAGTCCGAACCGCGCGGCACCGACATCGCCACGATGAAAATCTCGGATCTGCTGGCGCGCAAACCGCTGTCCTGCCCGCCCGGCGCGACGGTGCGCGAGGCAGCCCAGATCATGCGCGATGCGCATATCTCGTCGCTGGGGGTGACCGAGCCGACATCGGGCGGTGAAAAGCTGCGCGGTATCATCACCGTGCGCGATCTGTCCAACAAGGTGCTGGCGGGGGGGATGAGCCCCGACACGCCGGTCAGTGCGGTAATGACCGCCGATCCGATCTCGTTGCCGCCGACGGCGCTGGGGTCCGACATCTTGCACATCATGCTGGAACGCCGGATCGGGCATCTGCCGATTGTCGATCATGGTTTGTTTGCCGGGATGATCACCCAGACCGATCTGACGCGGTTTCAGGCGGTCAGCTCGGCGGTGTTGATCCGCGACATCGCGGGGGCCACCAGCATTGCCGAAATGGCCAATGTCACCGCGCAGATCCCGCAACTGCTGGTGCAGCTGGTGGGCGGGCATCAAAGCCACGAGGTGGTGACGCGGCTGATCACCGATATTGCCGATGCCGTCACCCGCCGTCTGCTGGCGATGGCCGAGGCCGAACTGGGCGCCGCGCCGGTGCCCTATCTGTGGCTGGCCTGTGGCAGTCAGGGGCGGCAAGACCAGACCGGCGTCAGCGATCAGGACAATTGCCTGATGCTGGATGATGCCGCCACGCCCGACGACATGCGCTATTTCCACCGTCTGGCGAAATTCGTGTCCGACGGGCTGAATGATTGCGGCTATGTCTATTGCCCGGGCGACATGATGGCCACGGCCGAGCGCTGGTGCCAGCCGGTGCGCGTCTGGCGTGATTATTTCCACGGCTGGATCAACAAGCCCAGCCCCGAGGCGCAGATGCTGGCCTCGGTGATGTTCGATCTGCGCGTGATTGGCGGTTCGGGCATCAGCCTGTTCACCGAACTGCAGGCCGAGACACTGGAGCGCGCGTCGAAGAATTCGATCTTCGTGGCGCATATGATCTCGAACTCGCTGAAACATACACCGCCGCTGGGCCTGATCCGCGGCTTTGCCACGATCCGCTCGGGCGAGCACCGCAACCATATCGACATGAAACACAATGGCGTGGTGCCGGTGGCCGACCTTGGGCGCGTCTATGCGTTGCAGGGCCGTCTGACCGAGGCCAATACCCGCGCCCGGCTGCAAGGCGCCGAAGAGGCCGGGGTGATTTCGGCCAGCGGCGCGCGTGATCTGATCGAAGCCTATGATCTGATCGCCACGATGCGTTTGGAAAACCAGGCGCATCTGATCAAATCGGGCCGCAAGCCCGACAATTATCTGGCCCCCTCGGACCTGAGCGATTTCGAACGCTCGCATTTGCGCGACGCGTTTGTCGTGGTGCGCACGATGCAATCCGCCGTGGGTCATAACAAAGCCGCCGTAAGCTGAGGAGCGCAGATGGCCAACGATTTCCTTTCGATGCTGGCGGCGGCCTTTCTGGCGGTTGTGGTGGTTTATGCCGCCAAACATGCGCTGCGCAAACTGACCGGCTTTGTGTTGCCCAAATGGGTAATGCCCGCGGTGACCGGCCTCTCGATGCTGGGCTATACGATCTATGCCGAATACGCGTGGTTTCCGACGGTGCGCGACGGGTTGCCGCCGTCGGTCGCGGTGCTGCGCACCGTCGAGAACAGCGCGCCGTGGCGGCCCTGGACCTATCTGGCGCCGCTGACCACGCGGTTCATGGCGCTGGACCGGGCCAAACTGCGCCACCCGGCGCCCTGAATTTCCGAAGGCGAGCTGATGCTGATCGCACGTTGGGTGCCGATTCAGATGGTTTCGGTCGCCTATGATTGCACCAATGCCGCGCGCGCCGATCTGGTCGAAGGCGCGCGGATCGACAGCGGCGGCGTTTTGACGGGGGCCGAATGGCGCCAGATTGACGCCACCGATGAGGGACTGAAGGCCGCCTGCAACGGAGGATGAGCATGGCCGACGGGGGGAGGAAACAGCGTGTCCTTATCGTGGAGGATGAGGACAACATCGCAATCGCGCTGGATTATCTGATGGGGCGCGAAGGCTATGAGCATGACCGCATCGCCAGCGGTGCCGGCGCGTTGGACAAGATCCGCGCGACGCGCCCCGATCTGGTCTTGCTCGACGTTATGCTGCCCGAGGTCTCGGGCTATGAAATCTGTCAGGAGGTGCGCGCCGATATTGGTCTGAAGGGGGTGAAAATCCTGATGATGACGGCGCGCGGCTCGGCGATGGAACGGCGCAAGGGGTTGGCGCTCGGGGCTGATGGGTTCATCGCAAAACCCTTTGAATTGCGCGAGTTGCGCGACGAAGTTCACCGTCTTCTTGACCCGGAGGGCGTGTGATGGATCTGACCCGGCTGAGCCTGCGTCTGCGCGTGTTTTTGTTTTTTGCGGGGCTTGCGGCGGGCAATGTCGCGGCGCTTGTCGCCGGTCTGGTCTTCGGCTTCGAACGGTTGGGCGAACCCGAGGCCTTGGGTGGCTTCAACATTGGCGGAGTGGTTGCGGTGTTTGTGATCGTCGGGCGGATCGTCGCCGTCTGGTTCCTGTTTGATGAA
>JAQTYE010000195.1 GCA_028749255.1 Paracoccaceae bacterium
TCGAAATGGTGATGGATCGGCGCCATCAGGAACACACGTTTTCCGGTGCGTTTGAAGTAGAGCACCTGAATGATGACGCTCAGCGCCTCGACCACGAAAAGACCGCCGACGATGGCCAAGACCAGCTCGTGTTTGGTGCAGACCGCGATCGCGCCGAGCGCACCGCCCAGTGCGAGTGAACCGGTGTCGCCCATGAACACCGCTGCGGGCGGCGCGTTATACCACAAAAAGCCCAAGCCCCCGCCGATCAGCGCGGCGGTGAAGACAAAGATCTCGCCAGTGCCGGGCACGAAATGCACGCCCAGATAATTGGTGAAATCGACGCGCCCGACGATATAGGCAATGGCGCCCAGCGTTCCCGCCGCGATCATCACCGGCATGATCGCCAGCCCGTCCAACCCATCGGTCAGGTTCACCGCGTTGGCGGCGCCGACGATCACGATCATCGCGAAGGGCACGAACAGGAAGCCCAGATTGATCAGCGCATCCTTGAACACCGGCAGTGCCAGCTGGTTTGACAGTTCGGCCGGGTGCAGCCAGGCCGCAGCCGCCCCCGCGACAGCAGCCAGTGCCAGGCCCAGGATCATCCGAAGACGCGAGCTGACGCCCTTGACGTTTTGCTTGGTGACCTTGGCGTAATCATCGGCAAAACCGATCAACGCATAGCCACAGGTCACGCCCAGCACGATCCAGACATAGCCATTATCCAGCCTTGCCCACAACAGGGTCGAAACCAGCAGCGCCGACAGGATCAGCAAGCCCCCCATTGTCGGCGTCCCCGCCTTGGCGAAATGGGTCTGCGGCCCGTCGGTGCGGATCGGCTGCCCCTTGCCCTGTTTGCGGCGCAGAATGTCGATCAGGGGGCGACCGAACATGAAACCAAAGATCAGCGCGGTAAAGAAAGCAGCCCCGGCCCGAAAGGTGATGTAACGGAAAAGGTTGAAAAAATCACCACCATCCGACAGGTTTGCCAACCAATACAGCATTACTCTTTTCCTTTATGAGCCTCAGCCGCGCCGGGCTGCCCGAGTTTTTTCAGCGCGTCAACCACCAGGCTGACTTTCGATCCTTTGGAGCCTTTGACCAGCACAACATCGCCCGCATCAACCAGATGCGGGGCGCGGTCGGCCAAGGCCCGGGCGGTGTCAAACCACTCGCCGCGTTTGGCGCGCGGCAAGGCCTCCCACAGCGCGTGCATCCGCGGCCCGGCCAGATGCACCGTATGAATGCTGGCCATCGCAGGGTGGTCGGCGATGGCGATATGCAGCGCGATCTCGTCGGCCCCCAGTTCCAGCATGTCGCCCAAAATCGCCACCCGGCGCCCATGTTTCACGCGGCCCACCCCATCGCGCGGGCTGGCCGCCGCCAACACATCCAAGGCGGCATCCATCGAGGCCGGGTTGGCATTGAACGCATCATCGAACAGATCGAAGCTCTGCCCCTCATCGACGATATCCAGATAGATCCGTTCGCGCGCCCCACGCCCGGCGGGCGGCTCCCACAGACCCATGTCACACGCAACGACCGCGGGATCGGCGCCCACCGCCTCGGCCAGGGCCAGAACGCCCAACGCGTTGTTGGCGAAATGCGTCCCTGGCGTTCTCACCTTGAACAGCATCGGGTGCCCAGCGTGTTCAGCCTGCACAATCGTCGCATCGCCCGCGATCCGCGCAGCCAGCAGGCGATAGTCCGAGCCCGGCTCGGGGCCGAAGGTCAACACGCGTGCCGCACCCGAGGCCGCCGCGCGCAGGATCGGCGTGACCGGCAGCCCGGTCGGAATGACGGCAACGCCGCCGGGTTCCAGCCCTTCGAAAATCGCGCCTTTTTCACGCGCGATCCCTTCGAGATTTTCGAACGCCTCCAGATGGGCGGGGGCGACGGTCGTGATCATCGCGGCATGCGGGCGCGCCATGCGGGCCAGCGGCGCGATTTCGCCAGGGTGGCTCATGCCGATCTCGATCACCGCAAAGTCGGCATCGGCTGGCATCCGCGCCAAGGTGATCGGCACGCCCCAGTGGTTGTTGAAACTGGCCTCGGCGGCATGCACCGCGCCTTGCGCCGACAACACCGCGCGCAGCATTTCCTTGGTCGATGTCTTGCCCACAGATCCGGTGACCGCAATCACCCGCGCCCGCGAACGCGCCCGGCCCGCCCGCCCCAGATCTTCGAGCGCGGCCAGAACATCGGGCACGATCAGTAGCGGATCGGCGTCAGAACATCCCTCGGGGATATGGGACACCAGCGCCGCACTGGCGCCTTTCTTCAGGGCATCGGCCACAAAATCATGGCCGTCGCGCACATCTTTCAATGCGACAAACAGATCGCCTGCGCGGATCGAACGGGTATCAATCGAAATCCCGGTCACCGCGAAGGGGCGCGTGGCGCGGCCCCCGGTCGCTGCGGCCGCATCAGCAGAGGTCCACAAGACAGCCATCAGATTTTCCCATCCAGCGCAGCCACCGCAACGCTTGCCTGTTCGACATCGTCAAAGGGGTAGATGTCGGTGCCGATCACCTGCCCGGTTTCGTGCCCCTTGCCACAGATCAGCAGCGCGTCGCCCGGCCCCAGCGCATCGACCCCGCGCAAGATCGCCTCGGCGCGGTCACCGACCTCGGTCGCCTCGGGGCCTGCGCCCGCCATCACCGCGGCGCGGATTGTGGCCGGGTCTTCGGTGCGCGGGTTATCATCGGTCACGATCACCAGATCGGCGTTTTCCGCCGCCGCCCGCCCCATCAGCGGGCGTTTGGTGCGGTCGCGGTCGCCCCCCGCCCCGACGATCGCCACCAGCCGCCCCATCACATGCGGGCGCAGTGCGTGGATCGCGGTCTGCAGCGCGTCGGGCGTGTGGGCGAAATCGACGAACACCGTCGCGCCATTGTCGCGCGTGGCGGCCAGTTGCATCCGCCCACGCACGGTGGACAGGCGCGGCAACACGGCAAAGACCTCGGCCGCATCGGCGCCGCAGCCGATCACCAGCGCCGCCGCCGTCAGCACGTTCATCGCCTGAAATCCGCCGATCAACGGCAGGCGGACCATTTGCGTCTCTCCCAACCAGGAAAACCGCACCTCCTGCCCGGTCGCGTCGAACCGTTGGCCGAGCAGCCGCATTTCGCAATCTTCACCATGCCCAAGCCCAATCACCTGCGGCCCCCGGACGGTGGCGTATTTCGCCAGTTCAGCACCTTTAGGATCGTCCAGGTTGATCACCGCGACGCCATCGTCGGGCAGAACGCGGGTGAACAGCCCCGCCTTGGCCGCGAAATATTCCTCAAAGGTCGCGTGGTAATCCAGGTGATCCTGGGTGAAATTGGTGAAGGCCGCCGCCGACAGCCGCACCCCGTCCAGCCGCCGCTGCGCCAGCCCATGCGAGCTGGCCTCCATCGCGGCGTGGGTCACCCCCGCCGTGGCCATATCCGCCAACAGCCGGTGCAGGGTGATCGGTTCGGGCGTGGTGTGATGCGAGGGCGCGGTGAAGGCGCCTTCAACCCCGGTGGTGCCGATATTGGCGGCCTCCAGATCCAGCAGTTGCCAGATTTGGCGGGTAAAGGTGGCGACCGAGGTCTTGCCATTGGTCCCGGTCACCGCAACCATCGTCGCGGGTTGGCGTTCGAACCACAGGGCTGCGGCAAAGGCCAGCGCCTGACGCGGATCTTCGGTGACAACCAACGACACGCCCGTCAGGGCCGCGCGCGCCATCTCGGCACCTTCGCGGTCGGTCAGCACCGCCACCGCCCCCCGTTCCAGCGCGGCCGGAATGAACTCGGCGCCATGCGCGCGGGTCCCGGGCAGCGCCGCGAACAGATGGCCGGGGCGCACAAGACGACTGTCCACGCTCAGCCCGGTGATTTCCACATCGCCCCCGTGCAGCGCCGTCAGGCCAAGCGCGCTGAGCGTTTTGGTTGAGTTGCCCATATCTTGTGCCCCGCTTTTGACTGCTGCCATTTATCGTGGTGCGCCCCCGCACGTCAACGCGGCTGCCCCTGTAAAAAAGGCGGCGGGCGCGGCTTTGCCGATACCCGCCGCCCTGTCCTTGCCAGTCCGGTCAGCCCTTGGCTTTGACCAGCTGGATCCCTTCAAGCATCTCGGGATCGGCCTGCGGGCGCAGGCCCAGCAGCGGCGCGACACGGCGGATCACCTCGGCGGCCACCGGAACGGCGGTCCAGCCAGCCGTGCGGCGCGGCTCGCTCCCCGAATTTTCCGACGGTTCGTCCAGCGTCAGGATCAACACATATTTCGGGTCGGTCACCGGGAAGGTGCCCGCGAAGGTGGCAATCACCTTGTCCTTGTAATAGCCGCCCGTGGGCTTGGCCTTGTCGGCGGTGCCGGTCTTGCCCGCCACCTGATAGCCCTTCACATCCCCGAAAGAGGCGGTGCCGCGGGTCACCACGGCGCGCATCATCGCCAGCGTGCGGCGCGCGACGACCTCGCTCATCACCCGTTCGCCCGGCGCGTGATCGGCATTATGCACCAGCGTCGGCGTAATTTTGCGCCCACCATTGGCCACCGTGGCATAGGCGCTGGCCAGATGCAGCGGGCTGGCCGACAGGCCGTGGCCATAGCCGATGGTCATCGCCGAAATCTCGGACCATTTCTGTGGAATGATCGGCCGCCCGGTCGGGGCCTCGACCAGTTCGACCGGGGTCGGGTCCAGAAAGCCCAGCTTGCCCAGGAATTCGCGCTGCCGTTCCGGGCCGATCATCTGCGCGATATGCGCGGTGCCGACGTTCGAGGAATGCACGATCACATCGGTAACCGAGTTTTGCAGGCCGTAATTATGGAAATCGCGAATGCGGAATCGGCCGTAAACCAGCGGCGTCTTGGTGTCGATCATCGTGCCAGGATTGACCAGACCCAGCTCCATCGCCTGCGCCGCCGCGAAAATCTTGAAGGTCGAGCCGAGTTCATAGACGCCCTGCACCGCGCGATTGAACCGCGGGCTGTCGCCCGCATCGCCCTTGGTCAGCGGCGCGGGGCGGTCGTTGGGGTCGAAATCAGGCAGGCTGGCCATCGCGACGATCTCGCCGGTCTGAACCTCCATCAGCACGGCGGTCGCGCCTTTGGCGTTCATCAGCTTCATCCCGCCCGACAGGATTTCCTCCATCGCGGACTGGATCGTCAGGTCAATCGACAGCTGCAGCGGCGCGCCCGCATTGGCCGGATCGCGCAGCCAGCCATCAAACGCCTTTTCAACGCCTGCGACACCAACGATTTCCGCCGAGGACACGCCCTCGGCACCGAAACGCGCGCCGCCCAGCACATGCGACGCCAGCGCGCCATTGGGATAAAGCCGCATCTCACGCGGGCCGAACAACAGCCCCGGATCGCCGATATCATGCACCGCCTGCATCTGCTCGGGGCTGATTTTCTTCTTTATCCACAAGAATTTGCGCGCCCCCGTGAAATCACGCACAAGACGGTCACGGTCCAGATCGGGAAAAATCTCGACCAGCTTTTCGGCGGTCGTCACCGGATCGACCAGCATCGGCGGCTGCGCATAAAGCGCATGCGTCACCAGATTGGTCGCCAAAACCCGACCTTCACGGTCCACGATATCGGCGCGCTGCGCCATGATCGCAGCGCCCGAGTCCGACAGCTGCGGTTCGACAGGTTCCGACGCGGCCAGCGTCCCCATCCGCAACCCGACCGTGGTGAAGGCGCCAACAAACAGCACCCCCATCATCAACAGCCGCCCCTCGGCCATCAGCCGCGAACGGTCGCGCGTCGCCTCGCCGCGCAGGCGAATGTTCTCG
>JAQTYE010000035.1 GCA_028749255.1 Paracoccaceae bacterium
ATGGAGCTGTCGGAAGAGCTGTTGATCGCTACGCGCAACCGCGCCTGGCTGCCGGTGATTGAAGATGCCCTGGCGGATGGCCCTGCCGTGCTGGCGGCAGGCGCGCTGCATCTGTCTGGCGAGGCCGGACTTTTGGCGCTGTTGCGGGCGGATGGCTTTACCATCACCCGGTTGCAGCGCTAACGGCTGCCGCGTTGCAGCATTTTTCCGCGAAAACCCTGTAGGTCAGCATCGCGCGGGATGACAAGCCCCCGCGCGCACCGTATAACCCGCGCGAAACCGACCATGCGAGGAACCCCATGACCACCAAGGTTTTCGGCCATAAGGCCCCCGATACCGACTCGACCGGCTCGCCCATCGTCTGGGCCTGGTATATGACCGAAGTCCTGGGCACGCCCGCCGTGCCGGTGCTGCTGGGCGAACCCAACACCGAAGCGGCCTTTGTGCTGAAACACTGGGATCTGCCCAAGCCCGAGATCATCGCGGACGTGGCCGAAGGCGACAAGGTTGTGATCGTTGACACCAACAACCCGGCCGAGCTGCCCGCGGGCATTAACAAGGCCGACATCACCGCGATCATCGACCACCACAAACTGGTCGGCGGTCTGGAAACCAAAGGTCCGATCGACATCACCGTGCGCCCGTTGGCCTGCACCGCGACCATCATGTATGACCTGATGGGCGATGCCGCCAAGACCGCGCCGCGCGGGATCAAGGGCGCGATGCTGTCGTGCATCCTGTCCGACACGCTGGAATTCCGTTCGCCCACCACCACCGCGCATGACCGTGCTGTCTGCGAAGCGCTGGCTGCTGATCTGGGCGTCGATATGACCGAACTCGCGACCGCGATGTTCGAAGCGAAATCCGACGTCTCGTCGTTCTCGGATGCCGAACTGCTGCGGATGGATTCGAAAGAATACACTGTGGATGGCGCTGAACTCCGCGTTTCGGTTCTGGAGACCACCGCGCCGAAACTGTTGATCGACCGCAAGGCCAGTCTGATGGGCTCGATGCCGGGCGTGGCCAAGGAAGACGGCGCCGATCAGGTTTTGTTGTTCATCATTGACATCCTGAACGAAGAGGCCACGCTGCTGGTCCCGAACGATCTGGTCAAGAAAATCGCCGAAGCCTCGTTCGGCTGCACCGTCACCGGCGACACCGTTGTTCTTCCCGGTGTCATGAGCCGGAAAAAACAGATCATCCCGGCGCTGAAGGTCTGATCCTTCGCGACCTTGCGGATCAGGGGCGGGGGGCAACCCCCGCCTTTTTTGTGCCTTTCGGCGCACAAGGGGGCGCTGCCCCCTCTTGGCTGCGCCAATTCACCCCCGGGATATTTTTGCCAAGATGAAAGCACTCTTTCACTTTGGCTCAAATATCCCGGGGGTGAGGCCGTAGGCCGAGGGGGCAGCGCCCCCATCTTTTGCAAGGTCACGCCGTGCCGCCGATCTGGAACTGTGACCTTTGCCAAAGCGTTACGCACATGCCATATACCCCGGCAAGACTGTGCGGGGCAGGCCCTGCGCATCCCGCCGGAATTGCCGTGGAAAGGCCCCAGATGACCCAGATCGTCCCGTCGCTTGCCGAGATTTCGGCGCCCTATGATGTGCTGTTTTGCGACTTGTGGGGCTGTCTGCACAATGGCGTGGCGCCGTTTCCTGCGGCGGTTGCGGCGCTGCAAGGGTTCCGCGCACGGGGGGGTAAGGTGGTATTGCTGACCAATGCGCCGCGTCCGTCGCGTTTCGTGATCGCGACGCTCGACCGGATGGGCGTGCCGCGAGATGCATGGGATCTGGTGGTCAGTTCGGGCGATGCGGCGCAAGATGCGATGTTGGCGGGCGCTGTCGGCCGCAAGATCTGGCATCTGGGCCCGGGCAAGGACGACGGGTTTTTTACCGAAATCCCGCTCGAATGGCAGGGGCAGGCCGATTTTGAACGGGTGCCCTTTGACGAGGCCGAGGGCATAGTCTGCACTGGCCCCTTCGATGAAATGACCGAAGTGCCCGAAGATTACCGTTCGCGGTTTCTGCTGGCGAAGACCCGGGGGCTGCCGATGCTGTGCGCCAATCCCGATATCGTTGTCGATATGGGCGAAACGCGGATTTACTGCGCCGGGGCGCTGGCGGCGCTGTATGAGGAAATGGGCGGCACAGCGATGTATTTCGGCAAACCGCATCCGCCGATCTACGATCTGGCGCGGCGCAAGCTCAGCGCGGCAGGGGGCGTCGATGACAGCCGCATTCTGGCGATTGGTGACGGGATCAACACCGATGTGTCCGGCGCTGCGGGTGAGGGGATCGACATGTTGTTCGTCACCGGCGGTCTGGCCGCCGATCAATTCGGCCCCGATGTAGAAGCCCCCGACGCCGAGTTGTTGGCCACCTGGCTGGCCGCCCGGCAGCGGGATCCGCTGTTCACTATCGGCATGCTGCGCTGAATTCAGCCCTGATAACGCCCCGGCCCGGCGGGCTTGGGGCGGCTTGTTGCATTTCCGTAATATTGTTGCTTATTATTGTTGCAATTTGCAGATAAATTGCGCGCGGGCTTGCGGCCCAGGGCGGCGACTGCTACGCTGCAGTGCAACATAAATCTGAGGTCCAGATCATGACGACGCCCGAAACCACTGCCAGCAAGACGATTTTCCTCGAAGATCTGGAAATCGGGATGGCGCGCTCGCTGAGCAAGGAAATCACCGACCGCGACATCGAAATGTTCGCCGAAGTGTCCACCGATCACAACCCGGTGCACCTGAACGACGACTATGCCAAGGCGACGATGTTCAAGGGCCGGATCGCCCATGGCATGCTGTCGGCGGGGCTGATTTCGGCGGTGATCGGTGAACAACTGCCCGGTCACGGCACGATCTATCTGGGTCAGTCGCTCAAGTTTCTGGCGCCCGTGCGCCCCGGCGAAACGGTCAAGGCCGAGGTCAAGGTGATTGCCATCGACCACGCCCGCCGTCGTGTCACCCTTGAAACCACCTGCATGGTGGGCGATACGGTGGTGATCAAGGGCGAGGCACTGGTTCTCGCGCCGTCGAAAAACTGAACTGACCGGCGACCTCGTCGGCAAGGCGGGGACGATGCAGAAATTCACCGACTGGCAGGGCTTGCCCGATACGGCGCGCGGCGCATCGGTTGCGATGGGCAATTTCGATGGCGTGCATCTGGGCCACCAGTCGGTGATTGATCTGGCGCGCGGCAAGGGCCCGTTGGGGATCATCACCTTCGAGCCCCATCCGCGGGAATATTTCGCCCCCAAGGCCCCGCCGTTTCGTTTGATGAACGCCGAGGCCCGGGCGCACCGCCTGCAAAAGCTGGGCGTTTCAAACCTTTACGAGCTGCCTTTCGGTGCCGAACTGGCCGGGATGGAAGCCGAGGCTTTCGCCCGCGACGTGCTGGCCGAGGGCCTGGGCGTGGCCCATGTCGCGGTGGGGGGCGATTTCCGTTTTGGCAAGGGACGCACGGCGGGCGTGGCTGAGTTGATCGGCTTTGGTCAGCGCTACGGCTTTGATGTGACCATCGCGCCGCTGCTGCATATTGACGGGCTTGAAGTGTCCTCGACCGCGATCCGTACCGCGCTGGCCGAAGGCCGTCCGGGCGATGCGGCGGCCATGCTGGGCCACCTGCACCGGATCGAGGGCGAGGTGATTCACGGCGAAAAACGCGGGCGTGAACTGGGGTATCCCACCGCCAACATGGGCGTCGCGGGGCTGCATTTGCCGCGTCTGGGCGTTTACGCCGTGAAATGTGATGTGCTGAGCGGGCCCCAGGCGGGCAGCTATATTGGTGCGGCCAGTCTGGGCGTGCGCCCGATGTTTGGCGAAAACACCCCCAACCTCGAAACCTATCTCTTTGATTTCGAAGGCGATCTGTATGGACATCACCTGTCGGTGGCCTTCGTCGCCTATCTGCGCCCCGAGATGAAGTTCGACGGCCTTCCCGCGCTGATGGATCAGATGGCTGCCGATTGCGCCCGCGCGCGCGAAATCCTGACCGCCTGAGCCCTTTTCAACCCGCCTCCTTTGCGTCAGGTTCCCCCGATGAGCACCCTTCGCCCCCAATTCTGGACCTTGCCGTTGACCAGCCTGACCACCCCCGAGTGGGAAGCGCTGTGTGACGGCTGCGGCAAATGCTGCCTGAACAAGCTGGAATATGAAGACACCGGCGAGGTCGAGTTTACCCGCGTTGCCTGCCGTCTGCTGGATGGCGAGACCTGCCGCTGCGCGCAATATGAAATCCGCCACCAGTTCGTGCCTGAATGCGTGCGGCTGACGCCCAAGAACATCACCGAGATCGCCTATTGGATGCCCGCGACCTGCGCCTATCGGTTGCGCTTTGACGGCAAGCCGCTGGAACCGTGGCATTATCTGATCTCGGGCGACCCGGAAACGGTGCACAGCAGTGGCAATTCGGTGCGTGGCTGGACGGTGCCCGAATTCGAGGTGCCCGAAGAAGAGTGGGACAATTACATCATCGAGGATCTGTCGTGAATTTTGCATCGGACAATACCGCAGGCGTCGCGCCGCAGATCATGGCCGCGCTGGCCGCGGCGAATGTGGGGCATATGCCCTCGTATGGCGCCGATACGCTGAGTGCCGCGGTGACGGCGCGCATCCGCGAGATCTTCGAGGCGCCCGAAGCTGCGGTCTATCTGGTGGCTACCGGCACGGCGGCGAATGCACTGTCCTGTGCGGTGCTGACCGATCCCTGGGGCGCGATCTTCTGCCATCGCAACGCTCATATTGAAGAGGATGAATGCGGTGCGCCCGAGTTTTTTACCGGCGGCTCCAAGCTGGTGCTGGTGGACGGAGCGCATGCCCGGATGACGCCCGAGGCGCTGGCCCAAACCATCGCCCATACCGGGCGCGGCGGCGTGCATAATGTGCAGCGCGGCATGGTGTCGATCACCAATGCGACCGAGGCGGGCACGGTCTATTCCGCTGCCAATGTCGCGGCGCTGGCGCAGGTCGCGCGGAACTTCGGTCTGCCGGTGCATATGGACGGGGCGCGTTTTGCCAATGCACTGGTCGCGGCGGGCTGCACGCCTGCCGAAATGACCTGGAAAGCGGGCGTCGATGTGCTGTCTTTTGGCGGAACCAAGAACGGCTGCATGGGCGTCGAGGCCGTGGTGATCTTCGATCCCAAACGCGCCTGGGAGTTCGAGTTGCGGCGCAAGCGCGCGGGTCATCTGTTCTCGAAATCCCGCTTTTTGGCCGCACAGATGCAGGCCTATCTGGAGGGCGACCTCTGGCTCGATCTGGCGCGACAGGCCAATGCCATGGCGGCCCGGCTGTCGACCCGAATCGCGGCGCTGCCCGGCGCCACGCTGGTTCATCCGACCGATGCCAACGAAGTTTTCGCAGCCTTCCCGCGCGCGGCACACCGTCGTGCGCAAGGGGCGGGGGCGGCCTATTACCTGTGGCCCTTCGATCAACCGCTGGACGGCGACGCGGCAGAGCCGCTGGCCGCGCGCATGGTCACCAGCTGGGCCACGACCGAGGCCGAGATCGAGGCCTTTGTGGCGCTTTTGGGCTGAGCGAAACTGGTCCGCAACGGGCAGGGGGGCGGCGCCCCCTAGCTCCGTTCCAGATTGAGTCCGATCAGATCGGTGACCTGCGGCGCATGCGTCACCGGCAGCATATGCCCGCCACCGGGGATGCAGGCGGTGCCGACGTCGGGCAAGCGGGCAGCGATCGCTGTGCAGACTTCCGCGACGATCGCCGGGCTCTGATCGCCATGGATCAGCATTACCGGCGCCTCAATGCCCTCGATCCCACCTGCGCGACAAATCCGTCCCGGATCTTCGAAATTGGCCGCGCTGATGTTGCCAACCATCGGCATCTGCGTGATGAAGCGCGCGCGCTGGTGCTCGGGCAGGGCTTCCCACGGAACGCCCGCGCCCCAGGCGCCCATGAACCCGCGTGCGGCGGCTTCCAGGTTGCCCGCGGCGATTTCAGATTCGAAATGGTCCTGATGGGCGCGCAGATCCCGCCATTTCTCGGTGCCCTCGGTCGCGGCAAAAAGCACCGGCTCGATCAGTGTCAGCGAACGGATCGCCTCGGGGGCCGCGACCGCGATGCGCAGCGCGACCGAGGCGCCGAAACTGTGGCCAATCAGATCGACGGGGCGGTCGATGAAGCTGGCGGCGATCTGCGTCACCAGTGTCTGAAACGCGCCGGGCGCCGCGCCGGTCGCGTCCCAGGGTGCGGATTGACCATGGCCGGGTTGGTCAAAGGCGGTGGCGGTAATCTGTGCGCCCAAGGGCGCCAGCACCGGCGCCCACAACTGGCTGGCACCCAATGTGCAATGCACCGCAAGTGCCGCGCGGGGCCCGGTGCCGATGGTCTGCCAAAAGATGTCGTGCCCCTGGCGGGTGTCTTTATGCATCACAGCCCCGCCAGATGAGCGTCAAGGAAATCGAGCCGATCCTGGCCCCAGAACCGCTGATCGGTTTCGGCCACGATGTAGAAGGGTGAACCGAACACACCGCGTTCGGCCGCCTCTTCAAGGTTCTTCTCATAGGCCATCGCCCCGGTGAACAGCCCGGTGGTCACCAGATCGCCGTCAAAGCCGTTGGCCTCCAGTGCGGCACGGATCACGTCATCTTCGGCGATGTTGCGCTCTTCGGCCCAGACTGCACGGGCCAGCGCCTGCACCAACCCACCCAGATCGCCGCCGCCCGCCTTTTGCGCGGCGATCACCGCATAAGACGCGGGGGCCGGGTTTGGCGGATAGCCTGCGGGGGTGAAATTCATCGGCTTGCCCAGTTTCGCCGACCAGCGTTGCAGCTCTTGCATGCGGTAGGCCATGCGGTTGGGGTGGCGTGCGGCTGGGCGCACACCGCCGGTGCGGTCGAACAGCGCCAGCAGGTCCAGCGGTTTATAGGTCACCGCTGCGCCATGTTTTGCGGCAATCTCTTCCAGCCGGGTGCCCGCAAGGTAAGTCCAGGGGCTGAAGATAGAGAAAAAATAGTCAATCTGGGCCATCGGGCACCTTTCACACGCGCGTCATGTTTGCGGGCAAGCTAGCCGGGTGTTAAGGCAGGCGCAATCTTCGCGAATCCGCCGGATCTGCCCCGGCCGTAGCTCAAAGGTGCCTCTCCGATGCCCGCCATGACCGAACCCAAACTCATTTCCGGCAATGCCAACAAACCGTTGGCCACCGCCATTGCCCGACGCATGTCGATGCACCGCGGCATGTCGGTCAATCTGGTGGATGCGCGGGTCGAGCGTTTCAACGACCAGGAAATCTTTGTCGAGGTTTACGAAAACGTCCGCGGCGAGGATATGTATATCATCCAGTCCACCTCGAACCCGGCCAATGACAATCTGATGGAACTGTTGATCATGACCGACGCGCTGCGGCGCAGCTCGGCGGATCGCATCACCGCGGTGATCCCGTATTTCGGCTATGCCCGTCAGGACCGCCGCGCCAAGGCCCGCACGCCGATTTCCGCCAAGCTGGTGGCAAACCTTTTGACCGAAGCGGGTGTGGACCGGATCCTGACGCTGGATCTGCATGCCGCGCAGATCCAGGGTTTCTTCGATATTCCGGTGGACAACCTGTATGCGAGCCCGGTCTTTGCGCTCGACATCCTGCACCATTTCAAGGGGCAACTGGCGGATGTGATGGTCGTGTCGCCCGACGTCGGCGGTGTGGCCCGGGCCCGCGAACTGGCAAAACGGATCGAGGCGCCGCTGGCCATCGTGGACAAGCGTCGCGAAAAGGCCGGTGAAGTGGCGGGGATGACCGTGATTGGTGACGTGACCGGCAAGAAATGCATCATTGTCGATGACATGTGCGACACTGCGGGCACCCTGTGCAAGGCGGCCGAAGTGCTGCTGGAAAACGGCGCGACCGAGGTTCACGCCTATATCACGCACGGCGTCATGTCGGGCCCGGCGGTGGAACGGGTGACCAATTCGGTGATGAAGTCGCTGGTCATCACCGATTCCATCGAGCCGACCGAAGCCGTCAAAGCCGCGCCGAATATCCGCATCGTGCCGACTGCGCCGATGTTCGCGCAGGCCATTTTGAACACCTGGTCGGGTACCTCGGTCAGTTCGCTGTTCGAAACCGATACCTTGGTGCCGATCTATGAAGGCATGTATTCGGCGAACTGAGCGCCACCGCAGATTTGCAACACGGCCCGGGGCAAAGTCCCGGGCCTTTTGTATGGCTGCGGCCAAAGTGGCATTGCCGCGCGCGGCGCGGCGGGGCAGGGTGGCGCCATGCGCCTGACCTTGCTGACCTGTCTTGTGATGCTGGCTTTTGCCTCGAATTCGGTGCTGAACCGGATGGCGGTGGGCGTGGCGGGCCTCGACCCGGCCTTTGTCGCGGTGCTGCGGCTGGGGGCGGGGGCGGTTGTTCTGCTGGGGCTGGTGCTGGCCCTGCGGGGGAGCGCGGCGTTGCGCGCCAATCTGCGGGTGGCGGGCGTCGGCATGGCGACGCTGTTTTTATATGTGTTCGGGTTTTCCATCGCCTCGGGGCGGGTCGATGCAGGCGTGGGGGCGCTGGTGCTGTTTGGTGCCGTGCAGATCACCATGTTCGCAGGCGCGCTGATTGCTCGTGAAAGGCTGACGCGCTGGCGCTGGATTGGTGCTGTCTTGGCCTTTGCCGGGCTGGTGGTGCTTATGGCGCCCGGTGTGGGCGCGCGGATTGACCCTCTGGGCGTGGCCCTGATGGCGCTGGGGGGCTTTGGCTGGGGGCTCTATTCGCTGAATGGGCGCCGCGCGGGGGACCCGCTGGCCGCCACGGCGCTGAATTTCGGGCTGGCTGCGCCCGTGGCCGGGGTCTGGTTGCTGGCTTCGGGCGGGGATGTCACGCCAAGCTGGGGCGTCTGGCCCGCGCTGACCTCGGGGGCGGTGACCTCGGGGTTGGGCTACGCGCTGTGGTATCGTGTGGTGCCGCAGCTCCCGGCGAGCCTGGCCGCGATTGCGCAGCTGTCGGTGCCCTTGCTGGCGGCACTTGGCGGGGCCGCGCTGCTGGCCGAAGTGCCAGGGCTGCGGTTCTGGCTGGCCGCTGTGATGGTGCTGGGCGGCATCGCCGTGTCATTGCGCCGGGGCTGAGCCGCGCCCCGGCTGCCGTTTACAGAACCCGGTTCACATGCCCCATCTTGCGGCCCGGTTTGGCCTCGGCCTTGCCGTAAAGATGGATCTGCGTGGCCTTTTCGCGGGCGAATTCCGGCACGCGCAGCACATCATCGCCGATCAGGTTCAGCATTTCTACATCTGCGTAGCGGCTGCCATCGCCCAAGGGCCAACCCGCCACGGCGCGGATGTGCTGTTCGAACTGATCGACGGTGCAACCGGCCTGTGTCCAGTGCCCCGAATTATGAACGCGCGGCGCGATTTCGTTGACCAGCAGGCCCTGCGGCGTCACGAACAGCTCGACCCCGAGCACGCCGACATAATCGAGCGCATTCAGGATCCGCGCTGCGATCAACACCGCATCGGTGCGCAAGGCTTCGCTGATCCGGGCGGGCACGGTGGTGGTGTGCAGGATGCCCGATTTATGCACGTTCTCGCCGGGGTCGAAACACGACACCTCGCCGCTGGGGCCCCGCGCGGCGATCACCGAAATCTCGGCGCTGAAGTCGACAAAGCCTTCCAGAACGGCGGTGGCGCCGCCCATCGCGGCCAGGGCGGCGGGCGCGTCGGCGGGCGTCATGATCCGCGCTTGCCCCTTGCCATCATAGCCCAGCCGCGTGGTTTTCAAGATCGCGGGCGTGCCGATCCGGGCCATCGCGGCGTCCAGACTGGCGGCATCGGTCACCTCGGCCCAAGGTGCGGTGGCCAGACCGATTTCGTTCAGAAACGACTTTTCGATAATCCGGTCCTGACTGATCGCCAGCACCCGGCGCCCCGGACGGATCACCCGCGTGGCCTCGATCAGATCAAGCGCCGCAGTCGGGATGTTTTCAAACTCATAGGTCACCACATCGACCGAGGCCGCAAATTCGGCCAATGCGACGACATCGTCATAGCCCGCCGTGGTCACGCGATGTGCGACATGGCCTGCGGGCGGGTTTGCGCCCGGCTCGAAAATATGGGTGGTAAAGCCAAGACGCGAGGCCGCAACCGAAAGCATCCGGCCCAGTTGGCCACCGCCCAAAATACCGATCACAGCGCCGGGGGTCAGCATCTCAGTCATCTGCGGGCTCATCAGGGATAGAGTCCGACAGGGCCGCCCGCCAGGCGTCCAGCCGCGCGGCCAGGGCCGCATCGTTCAGCGCCAGAATGCCCGCCGCCATCAACCCGGCGTTGGCCGCGCCAGCCGCGCCAATCGCCATCGTCGCGACCGGAAAACCTTTGGGCATCTGCACGATGGAATACAGGCTGTCAACGCCCGACAGCGCCCGGGTCTGCACCGGCACGCCGACCACCGGAACGCGGGTTTTCGACGCCATCATGCCCGGCAAATGCGCCGCGCCCCCGGCGCCTGCGATAATCACCTGCAGCCCGCGGTCAACCGCCGCCTTGCCATAGGCCCAAAGCCGGTCGGGCGTGCGATGTGCCGAGACGATCTTGGTCTCGTAAGCCACGCCCAATTCGTCCAGAATACTGGCGGCCTCGCGCATGGTGGCCCAGTCCGACTGACTGCCCATGATGATTCCGACTTTGACGCCCATGATCGTCCCTCCGTTGGAGCGCGCACTATAGGCAGCGGGCGGCTCACGGCAAGAGTTCAGGCGATGATATCGGGGGTCAACTGGTCTTCGATCCGCGCGATCTGATCTTTCAGCGCCAGTTTTTGCTTTTTCAACCGCACCAGCCGCAGCTGGTCAGAGGTCCCGCGTTCGGCCATGGCATGGATCGCCTCGTCCAGATCGCGATGTTCGCGTTGCAGCACCCCAAGCTTCACGCGGAGCACCTCTTCGGGGTTCATCTCGATATGGGCGTTCATATCCGGCATCCGATCACTGGGTTGGGCCCCCGCCCCGCACTGGGTCGAGTCGGGAGGACGTCCGAGTTAATATAGCAATTTCGCGCCCTTGTGGGGGAAAATCCGCAGCGTTGTCGCGCCGCGCGCCCCTTGCATGGCCCCCTGCGGCTGCCCATATTGGATGCGAAAGGCCGCCGCCATGCGGGGCCTGACATTGCAACGTCGCTTGATGAAGGGCTTGCCTGATGACGAAACTGAGCTTTGGTGCGCATCCCTATCTGTTGGGCTTCGATCAGCTGGAACGGCTGGTTGAGCGGACCGCCAAAACGGGGGGCGATGCCTACCCGCCTTACAATATCGAACAATGCGGCCCGGATGCGTTTCGCATCACGCTGGCCGTTGCGGGATTCGCCGAGGCCGATCTGGCGATCACCATGGAAGATCGCGCGCTGGTCATTCGCGGCCGTCAGGCCGATGATCTGGGTGAGCGGATCTTTCTGCACCGGGGCATTGCCGCGCGTGCCTTTCAGCGCAGTTTTGTGCTGGCCGATGGGGTCGAGGTTGCCGGGGCCAGCATCGAAAACGGGCTGCTCCACGTCGATCTGAACCGTGCGCTGCCCGACCCGGTGGTGCAGACGATCCCGATTCAACGCAGGTAAGGGGGCTGATATGGATGTGAAATACAATTTCGACGAACCGATGGACGAACGCATCGTCTATGTCCGCCCGGTCGCCGTGGCTGACCTGCCCGAAGATGTTCAGGCGCAGGCTAGGGGATTGACGCAGCTTTACGCGCTGCATGATGCCAATGGCGAGCGGCTGGCGCTGGTCAAGGATCGCTGGATGGCCTTTGCGCTGGCCCGCGAACATGACGCGACGGCGTTCAGCGTCCATTGAACCAGATACCCGGCGCGCCGCAGCGCGCCGGGGGCTGCAATCGCCGCAGCAGGTATTTGTCGCCCTTTTGCGGCGTGGCGGCGTCACTCACGTCCAGCTTGCCCTTCGCGGATCAGGCCCATCGTGCTGCGCCTCAGGATGACTTGATGCGCGCAGCTTGGGGTGTTTCCTTCTCGCCCTGCCAGATGCCGTAGGTCTCGCGGAAATACTCGATGCAGGCGGTGTCCGCATCGAGCCGCCCGACCCCCTGGACGGAATAGTCATAGAGCGCGTCAATGAAATGTGCGGCATATTTCGACGGCGGCATGAACGGCTCGACCAGCCGCCAGATCGGCACCCCGTTGCGCGCCAGATGGCCGGAAAACCACGGGTCGTCCACGGTCCAGAGGATTTCCGGCAGATCGAAGACTTCGGGCGGCATGAACTCGGGGCGCACCATCGCGCCACGAAATCCTTCCAGAATATGCACATAGCCCGGCCGCGTCACGCGATAGGGTTTGCGCAACCCGAGCGAGCCCACCCGCTTCAGCCGATAGAGCAGGTCTTTGGGGGCCCGGAAGTAGCGCGGGCGCAGCCCGTCATCGACATTATATCCGCTTCCGGTGGGGCGGGCTTGCAGGTCATAGCCATGCCCTGCGATGCAGCAGCCGGGCTGGTCCCGGCGTGCCTCCAGAAACCGGCGCGCCCAGTCGGTGGGATAGATCTGATCGTCATCGCAAAACAGGATTTCGGTGTCGCGCCCGCGGTGATCGGCCAGCGTCGGCAGCAGTTTGGTGGCTGGCCCCAAGTCTTCGTCGCAATACTGCACGGTGATCCCCTCGGGCAGGGGCGGCAGGCTGGGCACCTGGCCGGGATAGCGGCGATAGCTGCGCGCAATGTTCAGCCGGATCTGATCGACCTTCACATCCTGATGCAGCAGATCGTGCAAGGTTGCACCGATCTGCGCAAAGCGCGGCGGGATCGAGGACAGGGTGATGACGAATTCGGACATGGGTACAAACCTTGGGGATCGTGCGGGCGGTGGAGCACGCCCGGGGTGTCTGAATACTTTGCCGGGGGCGCCGACAGGTGCAAGTGCCCACGACAAAAAAGCGCCCCGAACCGCAGGGACCGGGGCGCTTGGATTGCAGGCTTGGGTCAGGCGGACGCTCAGGCGCGGATCAGACCCAACGATTCCAGCTTCAGGATGACCTGATGCGCGCAGTGATCGACATCGACATCCTTGGTGTCCACCACCAGCTCGGCGGTGGTCGGCGCTTCGTAAGGGTCTGAAATGCCGGTGAATTCCTTGATCTTGCCTTCACGGGCCAGTTTGTACAGGCCCTTGCGGTCACGCGCTTCGCATTCTTCCAGCGCGGTGGCCACATGCACTTCGACAAAGGCGCCATAGGCTTCGATCATCTCACGCACGGCCCGACGGGTCGCGGTATAGGGCGCGATCGGCGCACAGATCGCGATGCCGCCGTTTTTGGTGATTTCCGACGCCACATAGCCGATCCGCTTGATGTTGATATCGCGGTGCTCTTTGCTGAAGCCCAGCTCGGACGACAGGTGTTTCCGCACCACATCGCCATCCAGCAGCGTCACCGGGCGGCCGCCCATTTCCATCAGCTTGACCATCAGCGCGTTGGCGATGGTGGATTTGCCCGAGCCCGACAGCCCGGTGAAGAACACGGTGAAGCCTTGCTTGTCACGCGCGGGCGAGGTGCGGCGCAGCTCGGTCACCACCTGCGGGAACGAGAACCATTCCGGGATTTCCAGACCTTCGCGCAGGCGGCGGCGCAGCTCGGTCCCCGAGATATCCAGCACGGTATCGCCTTCGGGCACTTCGTTCGCCGGGTAATATTGTGCCTTTTCCTGCACATAGACCATGTGTTTGAAATCGACCATGGTCACGCCGATCTCGTCCTCATGTTCCTTGAACAGGGTTTGCGCGTCATAGGGGCCGTAGAAATCCTGCCCTGCGCTGTTCTTGCCGGGGCCTGCATGGTCACGGCCGACGATGAAATGGGTCACACCGTGGTTCTTGCGGATCAGCCCGTGCCAGACCGCCTCGCGCGGGCCGGCCATGCGCATCGCCAGGTTCAGCAACGACATCGAAGGGGTCGATTGCGGGTATTGATCCAGCACCGCCTCGTAGCAGCGCACGCGGGTGAAGTGATCGACGTCGCCCGGTTTGGTCATGCCCACGACCGGGTGGATCAGCAGGTTGGCCTGCGCTTCGCGCGCGGCGCGGAAGGTCAGCTCCTGATGCGCGCGGTGCAGCGGGTTGCGGGTCTGGAAGGCGACGATTTTGCGCCAGCCCAGCTTGCGGAAATAGGCGCGCAATTCGTTGGGCGTGTCACGGCGCGCTTTGAAGTCGTAATGCACCGGCTGCTGGATGCCGGTGATCGGGCCGCCAAGGTAAATCTTGCCCGCCGTGTTGTGCAGATAGTTCACAGCCGGGTGCGCCAGATCGTCGGCGCCAAACACTTTTTCGGCCTCGCGCGATTTGTTCGGTTCCCATTTGTCGGTGACCGACAGGATCGCCAAGATCACACCTTCCTGGTCGCGCAGCGCGATGTCCTGGCCGGGTTCGACGCCTTCGGCGAAGTTTTCGTTGACGTCCAGGGTGATCGGCATCGGCCACAGCGCGCCATCTGCCAGACGCATGCTTTCGACCACACCGTCATAGTCGGCTTCCGTCATGAAGCCTTTCAGCGGGTTGAAACCGCCATTCATCAGCAGTTCCAGATCGCAGATCTGGCGTGCCGTCAGGTCCCAGCTCGGCAGGTTGCCCGCCTCCGCCTTCAACTTGAGCGCGGATTCGTGGGAAACGTAAAGTTCCGGGATCGGGGCGAGATTGGAAAGGGACATCTGGGAACCTGACTTTAGGACATGAATAATACGCAATCAGGCGGAAGAGGCCCGCTGCACACGGCGCGGATTAGACCTTGATTGTGGCAAATTTCAAGCCGATCAGGGGCTTTCGAACGAAATAAAGGGGGATTTGCCGCCAGTTTCGCGCGGTTTGGTCCAAAATCCCCGCCCGGGCCGAATTCCCGGGCGGAGGTTCTGCAATCTTGCTGCAGGCTGGTCTCAGCCCTCTTCGCCAGCCAGCCAGCGTTCCGCATCCAGGGCCGCCATGCAGCCCATACCGGCCGAAGTCACCGCCTGACGATAGGTGTGATCGGTCAGGTCGCCCGCCGCAAAGACCCCGGGGATCGAGGTGCGCGTGTTGCCCGGCTCGACCCAGACATAGCCGCCGGAATGCAGTTTCAACTGGTCTTTCACCAGCTCGGACGCGGGGGCATGGCCAATCGCCACAAAGAAGCCGTCGCAGGGAACCACCGTCTCGGCGCCGGTGTTCACGTCTTTAGCGCGCACGCCGGTCACGCCCAGCGGGGCCTCGGTGCCCAGAACCTCTTCGACGGTGTGATTCCACAGCACCTCGATCTTGGGGTTCTTGAACAGCCGGTCCTGCATGATCTTTTCTGCACGGAAGCTGTCGCGGCGGTGGATCAGTGTCACTTTCGACGCGAAATTGGTCAGGAACAGCGCCTCTTCGACGGCGGTGTTGCCGCCGCCGATCACCACGACCTGCTTGCCGCGGTAAAAGAACCCGTCACAGGTGGCGCAGGCCGAAACCCCAAAGCCCTTGAACTTCTCTTCCGAGGGCAGGCCGAGCCAGCGGGCCTGGGCGCCGGTGGCCAGAATGACCGCCTCTGCCTCGTAGGTCGTGCCTGAATCGCCGTGTGCGACAAAGGGACGCTTGGAGAGATCCAGATCAAGGATGATGTCGCCGATGATTTCGGTGCCCATCGCGCGGGCGTGTTCTTCCATCTGCACCATCAGATCGGGTCCTTGCACCTCAGTGCGGCCGGGCCAGTTTTCGACCTCGGTGGTGATGGTCAGCTGCCCGCCCGGCTGCATGCCCTGCACCAGCACGGGTTCCAGCATCGCGCGTGCCGCATAGACCGCAGCGGTATAGCCCGCAGGCCCCGAGCCGATAATCAGCACTTTGGTGTTTTTCGTCTCGCCCATTGCGGCCTCCTCGTGTTCCTTGGCCTCTGATATAGTCGCCGCAGGCGGCGGCGGAAACCCCCGCGTCACCCGGCAAAAGCCCGCCCCTGCGACCGATTGCCCTTGCACCCACTGACGCGAAATAATATTGCGCATTTTCGCCCGGACGGGTAAGTTTCGCGGCAATTGCGGAGGATATCATGGCCAGTACAAAGCTTGACGAGATCGACCGGAAGATTCTGGCCGAACTGCAGGCTGACGGTCGGATGACGAACGTCGAACTGGCCAAGCGTGTGGGGATTTCGGCGCCGCCCTGCCTGCGTCGCGTGCGCACATTGGAAGAAGCGGGCTTTATCCGTGGTTACCATGCCGATGTGAACCCGCGCGAACTGGGCTTCGAAGTGCAGGTTTTCGCCATGGTGCGGCTGCAAAGCCAGGCCGAAACGGACCTGTCGGCCTTTGAGAATCGGTGCCGCGCCTGGCCTCTGGTGCGCGAGTGTCACATGCTCAACGGCGAGATCGACTTTGTGCTGAAATGCGCGGCGCCAGATTTGAGCACGTTCCAGAGCTTTCTGACCGGCGAACTGACCTCGGCGGAAAATGTGGCCTCGGTAAAAACCAGCCTGGTGATCCGCTGCGCCAAGGATGAACCGGGCGTGCCCTTCGAGGTGCTCGAAGACCGGCTGGCGAAGCTCGCCTGAGCGGCCATTGCGGGCCGGGCAGGGGGCCTTGCCCCTTCTGCCGCGCCCATCCCCCCGGGGCGCTGAATTATCGCTCTGACGCCCAGACCCGGTCGATCATTGCCTGTCCGGCGCGCGCGTCTTCCAGTGCCCAGGGGTAGGGCGCACCGTCGCGGATGTGGCGGACGAAGTTTTCCACCTGCAAGATATATTGATTGACGCCGGGATAGCGGGTTTCGATATCAGGTTGGCCTGCGCGGTGCAGTGTCAGCCGGGCCTCGCCGAAGACGCCTGCGTTGAAGGGCACATGCACGCGGATCATCCCGGTCGTACCTTGAACGGTGACCTCTTGGCGCGGCGCCAGCCGGGTCGAGGTGATCGCGGAATAGCTGAAGCCCCCGGCCGGGCCGATCATCTCGCCAGTGACCTGCGCGAAGGTATCAACGCCCTGTTCGCGCCGGATCGTGCTGTGCAGGACGCCCGGTTCCGCCCGCGCGGCAAAGCGCACCGAAGAATAGGTGTAAACCCCGATGTCGGGGATCGAGCCGCCGCCCATCGCCGCCTGATTGCGGATATTGCCGGGGTCCGGGTTGTTGTAGGAAAACACCGTATCGACATGCGCCAACCGTCCGATTTCCCCCGCACCCAGCCAGTCGCGCACCTGCTGCCATTGCGGGTGATGCACGATCATGAAGGCCTCGGTCGCGAATTTTCCGCTGGCATCGCGGGCCGCGATCAATGGGTCGATCTGATCGGCGTGAAGGGCCAGCGGCTTTTCGCACAGCACATGTTTGCCCGCTGCCAGCGCCTTGAGCGACCATTCGACATGCAGCGTGTTGGGCAGCGGGATATAGACCGCCTCGATGCCGGGGTCGGCCAGCAGCGCATCGTAGCTGTCATGCAGGCGCAGATCGGGGGCGAAAGCGCGAAACGGCGCGGCTTTGCCAGGGCTGCTGCTGGCCAGCGCCGCCAGACGCGCGCCCCGGGCGGCATGGATCGCGGGGCCCATGTGTCGGCATGCGAAATGCGATGCCCCCAGAATGCCCCAGTTCATCGGTTCCATCGCTTCCCCTCCGCGCCGGTTCTGTGTCGAAGCCTAGCCCCGGGCCGTGCCGCGATCAACCAGGCACCCTAATGCGCAGCGCCGCCCCGAAGGGCGGCGTGCGGGTCTTGTGCGGATACGGGGGCGCTCAGGCCGGGATCGCCATGCCCTTGTCACGCGCCAGCGTGCGCATCCGGCCTTGCAGCTTTTCAAAGGCGCGCACCTCGATCTGGCGGATCCGTTCACGCGAGACTTCGTATTGAGCGCTCAACTCCTCCAGCGTGACCGGCTCGTCGCGCAGGCGGCGCTGCATCAGGATGTCTTTCTCGCGGTCGTTCAGCACATCCATCGCCGCGACCAGCATCGCGCGGCGCGCATCCAGCTCGTCCGCCTCGGCATAGGCCTCGGCCTGATCGGCGTCTTCGTCTTCCAGCCAGTCCTGCCATTGTGTCGAACCATCGCCATCCGCAGCACCGACCTGCGCATTCAGCGAGGCATCCGAGCCCGACAGGCGCCGGTTCATCGACACCACCTCGGCCTCGGTCACGTTCAGATCATGCGCGATCTTGGCCACATGTTCGGGGCGCAGATCGCCGTCTTCATAGGCGCCGATCTTGGATTTCGCCTTGCGCAGGTTGAAAAACAGCTTCTTTTGCGCGGAGGTGGTGCCCAGCTTCACCAGCGACCATGAACGCAGGATATATTCCTGAATCGCGGCGCGGATCCACCACATCGCATAGGTGGCCAGACGGAACCCCTTTTCAGGATCAAACCGTTTCACCGCCTGCATCAGGCCGACGTTCGCCTCGGAAATCACCTCGGCTTGCGGCAGGCCATAGCCGCGATAGCCCATGGCGATTTTGGCGGCCAGACGCAGGTGCGAGGTCACCATCCGATGCGCAGCCGTGGCATCCTGATTTTCGACCCAGGCCTTGGCCAGCATGTATTCTTCTTCGGGTTCCAGCAGAGGGAATTTGCGGATTTCCTGCAAATAGCGGTTCAACCCCTGTTCGGGGCTGGGGGCGGGCAGGTTGGCATAACTCGTCATCTACGACCTTTCTCCCTGATCGAGACCCCGCAACATGGGGGCGACCCCTGTTCGGTTCAAGTCCGGGCGTTGACCAATGTGACACCGCGCCCGGCGGGTGGGTATCACAAGGATCTGAACGAAGGATGAAGCGGTTTCCGCCGCAGGGCAAGCGCATTGCGCACGCCGCTGACGTCAATGTGAACCGATGTGTTCAGTTCATGCCCCTGTCGCCCCCCCCGCCCCGGCCCGCAACGTGGCCAGCAGCGCCTCGATGTCATCGGGCAGGGGCGAGGTGAAGGACAGTTCCTCGCCCGTAACCGGGTGGGTGAAGCCCAGCGTCGCGGCATGCAACGCCTGACGGGGGAAATTTTGCGCGGCTTCCTGCGCCGCCGCTCCCATCAGCTTGGCGGGCAATTTACGCCGCCCGCCATAGGTTTGATCACCCATCAGCCCGTGACCGGCATGCGCCATATGCACGCGGATCTGGTGGGTGCGCCCGGTCTCCAGCCAGCAATCGACCAGCGCCGCGACACCGGCGAAATCCTCGACCACGCGGGCGCGGGTGATGGCGTGGCGACCGCCGTGGAACAGCACCGCCTGCCGCTGCCGGTCGGTCTTGTGGCGGGCCAGCTGCGAGGTGATTTTCAGGATATTGCCAGATTCAAAACTGACACCCCGCGTGCCGCGCAGCCGCGGGTCGGCGGCATTGGGCACGCCATGCACCACCGCCAGATAATGCCGATGGACAGTGTGTTTTTCAAACTGATGCGCCAGCCCGTGATGTGCGCGGTCGGATTTCGCGACAACCAGCAACCCCGAGGTATCCTTGTCGATCCGGTGCACAATGCCGGGCCGCGCATCGCCGCCCACCCCCGACAACTTGCCGCCGAAGTGATGCAGCAGTGCATTGACCAGCGTGCCATCCTCGGAGCCGGGCGCGGGATGCACCACCATTCCCGCGGGCTTGTCGATCACGATCAGGTCGTCATCTTCCCACAGCACACGCAGCGGAATGTCCTGCGGCAGGGTTTCCACCGTGCGCGGGGGCTCCAGCGTGATCTGATAGACCTCGCCCACGGCGACCTTGGCCTTCTGGTCGGTCACCGCCACGCCATCGCGCGTGACCGCGCCTTCGGCGATCAGCCGTGCCAGCCGCGACCGTGACAGCGCCGCCTCCTCTGGCACAATCGCGGCCAAAGCCTTATCAAGGCGCTCAAAGGGGGGCTGCCCGTCTTCGCCGGCCTCGATCACCAGCCGCAGGATGCGTTCTTCCATGTCCGACATGATGCCTTCCGATCCGACCCCGTTGCCCGAGATCCGGTTTTTGAAAATTCTGGTCACGGCGCTGACGGCCACGATGATTGCGGGCCTTGTAGCGATCATTGCGCTGCTTGTCATCCGCTTGCCGGGGAAAGCCGCGCTGCCCGATCTGCCGACCACGATTACCCTGCCCGCAGGCGCCCGCGCACAGGCGATCACCTTCGCGCGCGACTATACGGTGGTGGTGACCGATGGCCCCGAGGTGCTGCTGTATCGGCCCGACGGCACGCTGGCAAAATCGGTGCCGCTGCAATGAGTATGCCGATGCCGCGTCTGGCTGTGTTGGCCGTGGTGGTGCGGGGCGATCAGGTGCTGCTGGTGCGCCGTGCCAACCCGCCCGATGCAGGGCTGTGGGGATTTCCGGGCGGCAAGGTTGACTGGGGCGAAACGGTCGAGGCCGCGGCCCTGCGTGAACTGGCGGAAGAGACCGGCATCACCGCGCGTTCCGGCCCGGTCCTTGCGGGGGCTGACGCGATCAGCCGCGATGATGCGGGGGCGGTGGCCTTCCACTACCACCTTGTGGCGGTGGTTTGCCATTGGCAGGACGGAGAACCCGAAGCGGCAGATGATGCGCTTGACGCGGCCTGGGTGGCGCAGGCCGATGTCCTGGCCCGCGCCCTGCCCATGAGCGCGCGTGTCGAAGAGGTTCTGGCACGCGCGCTCGCAGTGCAGGGCTGATCGGCTTTCATCTTGGCAAAAATATCCCCGCCGGAGGCTCCGGTCTGATGGTCAGCAGCCTCCGGCGGGGATATTTGGACCAGGTGAACTCAGGCGTCTTTCTTGCCGTCCAGCGCGTCGAGCCGGGCCTTCAGGGCCTCGTTCTCTTCGCGGGCTTTTTGTGCCATCGCGCGCACCGCATCGAATTCTTCGCGGGTGACGAAATCGCGGTCCGCCAGCCAGCGATCCATCCACGATTTCATTGCGGTTTCGGCCTCGGTCTTGGCGCCTTGCGCCACGCCCATGGCGTTGGTCATCAATTTGGACATTTCATCGAAAATCTTGTTGGGCGCTTGCATCTGGGGCTCCGGTCTGGTCACGGGGTTTTGCCTTATATGAGGGTGCGGCGTCGAAGACTCAAGGTTGACTTCATCGCGGGGCCGGGGTGTGTTGCCGCCAAACGAGGAGCGTCATGGCCATTCCCTTTCCGCAGATCGACCCGAACGCGTTTGTCATTCCGGGGGTAAACCTGCCGATCCGCTGGTATGCGCTGGCCTATATTGCCGGGCTGGTGGCGGGCTGGCAGGTCGTGATGGCGCTGATGAAGCGGCCGGCCCTGTGGGGGGGCGTGGCGCCGATGCCGCCCAAACTGGTCGAAGACCTGTTGACGGCGGTAATCTTGGGCGTGGTTCTGGGGGGACGGCTGGGGTTTGTGTTGTTTTATCAGCCCGGCTGGTATCTGGCGCATCCGCTGGACATCCTGAAAGTCTGGGAAGGCGGCATGGCCTTCCACGGCGGGTTTGTCGGTGTGGTCGTGGCGGGGCTGTGGTTTTGCCGCCGCCATCACCTGCCCGCCTGGCAGATCGCCGATGCTTTTGCGCTGGTTGCGCCGATCGGGTTGTTGCTGGGGCGGGTGGCCAATTTTATCAAGCCCGAGCTGTGGGGGCGTCCGACCGATCTGCCCTGGGGGGTGATTTTCCCGGTGCCCGACGCGCAGCTCTGCCATGGCATCGCCGGGCAGATCGACGGGTTTTGTGCGCGCCACCCCTCGCAGCTGTATGAAGCGGGGCTTGAGGGGCTGCTTTTGGGCGCGATCTTGTGGACGCTGATGGCGATGGGCGCGTTACGGCGCCCGGGGCTGTTGCTCGGGGTGTTTCTGGCGGGCTATGGCGTGGCCCGCGCGCTGGTTGAACTGGTGCGCCAGCCTGACGCGCAATTTGCCAGCGATGCCAACCCGCTGGGGTATGCGCTGCAGATCGGGCAGGGCGGGTTGACAATGGGGCAGATCCTGTCGCTGCCGATGATCGCGCTGGGGGTCTGGTTCGTGGTGCGGGCACTGCGCCGGGGCCGGGTATGAGCATGCCCGGGACAACGGTGCTGGGCGACATTCTGGCGCGCAGGATCGCGGCCGAGGGGCCGCTGCGCCTGGATCATTACATGGCCGAATGCCTGCTGCATCCTGATCATGGCTATTACGCCACCCGTGATCCGTTCGGGTCATCGGGCGATTTCATCACGGCCCCGGAAATCAGCCAGATGTTCGGCGAGATGCTGGGGGTGGCGTTGACGCAGGTCTGGCTGGATCAGGGCCGCCCCACGCCGTTTTTGCTGGTCGAGCCGGGGCCGGGGCGCGGCACGTTGATGGCGGATGTGTTGCGCGCGATCCGCGCGGTGCCGGGTATGGCCGAGGCCGCGCAGATCCATCTGATCGAGGCCTCGGCCACGCTGCGCGAGATCCAACGCGCGCGGCTGGCGGGGCATGCGGTGCAGTGGCACGACAGTCTGGAAACGCTGCCTGACGACGGGCCGCTGTTCTTGCTGGCCAATGAATTTCTGGATGCGCTGCCGATCCGGCAGTTTGAACGGCGCGGCGATGCCTGGGCCGAGCGGCAGGTGGGGCTGGACGCAACGGGTGCGCTGGTGCCCGGGTTGGCGCCGCCACTGCCGCTGGCCGCGCTGGCGCATCGGCTGGCCGATACGCAGGATGGTGATATTGTCGAGATCTGCCCGGGTGCGCCTGCGTTTGTGGGGCGGGTGGCCGCGCAGATCGCAGCGCGGGGGGGCGTGGCGATTTTCATCGACTATGGCAACTGGCGCAGCCTGGGTGACACGTTTCAGGCCCTGCGTGCGCATCGTCCCGAAAACCCCTTTGCAACCCCCGGCATGGCCGATCTGACCGCGCATGTGGCGTTCGAACCGCTGGCCGAGGCGGCGCGGGCCGCTGGTGCCGCCTGCACCGCAATGACCCCGCAAGGCGTTGTGCTGGAACGGCTGGGCATCACCGGGCGGGCGCAGGCGCTGGCGCAAAACCTTGCCGGTCCGGCGCTGGATGCGCATATCGCCGCGCATCGACGCTTGACCCATCCCGAAGAAATGGGTCACCTGTTCCAAAGCCTCGCTGTCTATCCCCCTCTTGCCCCGCTGCCGCCGGGTTTCGATGCGGCCCGCGCGTGATCCATGTCTGCACAGCTTGAAATCCTGACCTCGCGCGCCCTGGACGGCGTGACCCACGGGTTCTTTACTCGCAAGGGCGGCGCCTCGTCGGGGGTGTTCGCCGGGCTGAACTGTGGCCATGGCTCCAGCGACCAGACGCAGGCGGTCAATGTCAATCGCGGTCGGGTTGCGGCTGCGATGGGGGTCGCATCCGAGGCGCTGCTGGGGGTGCATCAGGTGCATTCGGCCGATGTCGCGGTGGTGTCGGGGCCGATGTACGCCCCGGTGCAGGCAGATGCGCTGGTGACCGCGACGCCGGGGCTGGTGCTGAGTGTGCTGAGCGCAGATTGCCAGCCGGTGCTGTTCGCCGACCGGCGCGCGGGCGTGGTGGGCGCGGCCCATGCGGGTTGGCGCGGGGCGCTGGAAGGCGTTCTGGAAGCTACGATCGAGGCGATGGAAACCCTGGGTGCCACGCGCGAGGATATCGTCGCGGTCGTGGGGCCCTGCATTTCACAGCGCGCCTATGAGGTTGGTCCCGAGTTCATGGACAACTTCCTGACCGAAGACCCCGATTATGGCCGTTTCTTTTCCGGCGGACCGCAGGGCAAGCCGATGTTTGATCTGCCGGCCTTCGGCGTGCATCGGCTGCGCGCGGCGGGGGTGGGTGTCGCGGAATGGACCCGGCATTGCACCTATTCCGACCCCGAGCGGTTCTATTCCTATCGTCGCACGACTCATTTGAACGAGGCTGATTACGGGCGATTGATTTCGGCAATCCGGCTCTGATTGCGGCACGAATATGGGGCGATTTGCCTTATTTGCGCCATGTTTTCTGCGGGCTGCGCGGCCAATCCACGATATTCCGTTGATTTGTGCATAAATTGAAACAATCGCTGCGCCACAATTGATCGCGTTTCTTGCATCAAGTTTTATCGACCCTGCCAAAACCTTGCCGTAATACGCCGTCATAAAGGGGGCATCCGGGCACAAGACCCGACACCCAAAGGCACCAGAGCAGGAGCACACCATGACCGCGACCAACACCACCGCCCGCTGGATGAAATCGGCCATTGCCGAGGCCGCCAAATGCGACACCCAGATGCCCTGGGCCCGGGGGGCGCGCCGCGCAGCCACGATTGCCCGCCGCGAAGAGCAGGTGATCCCGCGCGCGCTGGCCGCCCGCGTGCAACGCGCCTCCTGATCCTTTCCAATCGAACACGACGCGCGGGCCGGGGGCTGCCACTCCCGGCCATTGGGCGTATCGCGCCCCGCACAAGGTTTGCCCGCCAAGGCCAAACCGGGTGCCTGATCCCAAGCGTAACCCCGGCGATCATTCCCCCCGGTGATTCGCGTCAGACTATGGCAAGACTTCGGCAATTGCGGCGGCTTTGTGGCCCCGCGGTTTCGTGCCGAAACAGTCGCCCGAGAGGCCCGCGGATTGACGCGCGTCCGGGGGCCAATTTTACCGAAAATTTGACGGATTACGGCGCAGGCGCCATCTTGGGCTTGTCTCTCTGCACCCGGTGGGGGCCGTAGCAGATGTGACCAGACCGGAAGGCTGATCGCATGTCGTATCCTCACCGTTCCGCGGTTGGGCTGGTTTCGCCCGATGCGGACAAAGTTGTAAATGTTGCGGCACGTCTTGGGCGTGCCACGGTTCCTGTTGACGGGCGGCCTCTGCGCGCGATGCCTCTGACGCGTCGCTATGAGGCCGCCTGGCTTTCCCCGTCTGGCGATATCGAGCAATCGACCCGGCTCGCCCCGGCCACCCCGCTGTTCGAAGAGGCGTTTTCGGCGCTGGCGCGTGGATCGGTCATTCAGACCGCGGCGGGGCCGGTCGCAATCGAAGATCTGCTGCCGGGCATGCAGGTGCTGACCGCCGAAGGGCGCAGCGAAACCGTCACCTGGATTGGCTCGATGATGGTTTATCCCGGGACTTCTGCCACCACCTCTGATGATCAGGTGACGCTGACGCGGATCACCGCCGAGGCCTTTGGGCAGGGCCGTCCGTTGCCCGATCTGGTGCTGGGGCCGCGTGCGCGGATCTGCCTGCGCGATACGCGGCTGCGCGCGCAGATGGGGCTTGAGGCGGCCTATGTGCCCGCGCGCGCCTTTGTCGATGGGGTCAGCGTGATCGAGGTCACCCCCGCCGCCCCGGTGCCAATGTTCCATGTCGTGCTGGAAAATCACGGATCGCTGCGGGTCGCGGGGATGGAGATTGAAAGCTATCATCCCGGGGAAGGCATCGCGGAAATGATCGGTCCGCGGATGTTGTCGCTGTTCACCGCGATTTTCCCGCAGATGCCCGGCCTGACGGGGTTGGGCCCGCTGGCACATCCCCGGCTGACCCGGTTCGAGGCCGAGGGGCTGCTGGGCTAGGCTCCGCCAGAGGTTTGATGCCT
>JAQTYE010000036.1 GCA_028749255.1 Paracoccaceae bacterium
CAAGAACCAGTACAGATAGGCATCAAAGGGCGGCGCCTGCCCAAGCGTTGCAAAGGCCGGGGCCAACCCATCACGCGGCACCGACCCCGCGATGTGATGAAAGTCGATGTCCGCGAACAAAACCGCCGGTTTGTGCAGCACATAGCCCTCGAAAGCCATACCGCTGTTCTCTGTGATCACAAAACGGCACGCGCGCAGGGCCTCGATCGAATTTCCCGTATAGATCTTGAGCCGCGGATTGCGCTGCGCCAAATCCTCCAGCGCGCGCTTCTCATCCCCGCTGTAGGTCTCTTTTGGATGCAGGCTGGCAACCAGCGGCAGGTTGGTCTGCGTCAGCGCCGCCTCGATCATCTGTATCGGGCTCATCGCCTGAAAGCTGCGTTGCCGACACAGATGCCCCTGCAGCGGGACGAAGCCAAACCCTTCGTCTGTAGGGCGAAAATCGGCGGGATAGAGACGCTTTTTCCAGTTTCGGGCAAAGCTCTGCGCCTGTGCCGCGTCGATGCTGCCCGGGTCAAACGCCTCTTGCGCAACCGGCCATAACCAACGCTCGGCCTGCGCCTCGATATGCCAGAACGCCCCGATATACGTGCGCCGACAGGTCAGCGCGGCGGGATGCGTCGGCGGCTCCATGTGAAACAGCGCGAACCCTTCTTGCGCGGGGGCGGCAAGCCGTGCAGCGATGGTGCTTTCTGCGAGTTTCACCTGCCAGCCCTGCGCTGTGATCACATTTATCAATCGCCGGAAAAAATTGTGCTTGCCCACCGTCACAACGGACAAGGTCGGGGCATCCAAATAAATTGTCAGGCAATGCGGCGCGCTCATGCCTGCACCCTAGCTCTGGGGGGGATGAACCGGCAAGGGTTGCATGCGGGGGCATGGCTGCTCATATCTGCATCAAATGGAGGACCGCATGGCAGACGATAAATTTCCAGGCTGGCACGGCACAACAATCATCGGTGTGCGAAAAGGCGGGCGTGTGGTGGTGGCAGGTGACGGGCAGGTCAGCCTTGGCCAGACGGTCATCAAGGGTACCGCGCGCAAGGTGCGCCGCCTGAGCCCAAGCGGGCATGACGTCGTGGCAGGCTTTGCCGGATCGACCGCCGACGCGTTTACCCTGCTGGAACGACTGGAAAAGAAGCTGGAGGCCGCGCCGGGACAATTGTCGCGCGCCTGTGTCGAGCTGGCCAAGGATTGGCGGATGGACAAATACCTGCGCAATCTGGAAGCGATGCTGATCGTGACAGACGGGCGCGATCTGTTCGTTCTGACCGGCGCAGGCGATGTGCTGGAACCCGAACATGACATCGCAGCCATCGGATCGGGCGGGAATTACGCGCTGGCGGCGGCCCGCGGACTGATGGAAACCGATCTGGATGCCGAGGCGATCGCCCGCAAGGCAATGTCGATTGCCGCCGAGATCTGCGTTTACACAAATGGCAACCTGACGGTGGAAACGATCCTTGGATGATCGCCCCGCGTTTTCCTGCGAACGCCACCTGCCCCCTTATGCATCGGAGCAATCCATGACCGACCTGACGCCCCGCGAAATCGTTTCCGAACTCGACCGTTTCATCATCGGCCAGAACGACGCCAAGCGCGCCGTGGCCGTGGCGCTGCGCAACCGCTGGCGCCGCAAACAGCTGTCGGCGGATTTGCGCGAAGAGGTCTATCCCAAGAACATCTTGATGATCGGCCCGACCGGCGTCGGCAAAACCGAAATCAGCCGCCGTCTGGCGAAATTGGCACGGGCACCGTTCCTGAAGGTTGAGGCCACGAAATTCACCGAAGTTGGCTATGTCGGGCGTGATGTCGAACAGATCATCCGCGATCTGACCGATGCGGCAATGATCGAAACGCGCGACCGGATGCGCGAAGAGGTCAAGGCCCGCGCGCATAACGCCGCCGAAGAGCGGGTGATCGAGGCGCTGGCCGGCACTGATGCCCGCGAGGCCACGCGCGAGATGTTCCGCACCAAGCTGAAGAAAGGCGAACTCGACGACAAGGTCATCGAACTGGAGGTGGCCGATCAACCCAGCGCGCCGCCGATGATGATGGGCGGCCAAGGCATGGAACTGCAGATGCAAGGCCTGCAAGATCTGTTCAAGGCCTTCGGGGGCGCGCGGCGCACGCGCAAAAAGATGACGGTTGCCGAAAGCTATGAGCTGCTGATCTCGGAAGAGGCTGACAAGCTGCTGGATGATGAGGCGGTCAAGTCCGTCGCGCTGGAGGCCGTGCAGCAATCGGGCATCGTCTTTATCGACGAAATCGACAAGGTCGCGGTGCGATCCGATTCCCGTGGCGCCGATGTTTCGCGCGAGGGGGTGCAGCGCGATCTGCTGCCGCTGATCGAAGGCACGACGGTCTCGACCAAATACGGGCCGGTGAAGACCGATCACATCCTGTTCATTGCCTCGGGCGCCTTTCACATTGCCAAACCCTCGGATCTGCTGCCCGAATTGCAGGGTCGCCTGCCGATCCGGGTGGAATTGCAGGCCCTGACCGAAGGTGATTTCGTCCGCATCCTGACCGAAACCGACAATGCGCTGACCCTGCAATACAGCGCACTGATGGCCACCGAAGAGGTGCAGGTCAGCTTCACCCCCGATGGGATTGCCGCACTGGCGCGGATCGCGGCAGAGGTGAACCGCAGCGTTGAAAACATTGGCGCGCGCAGGCTCTATACCGTGATTGAGCGGGTCTTCGAAGAGCTGTCCTTCTCTGCGCCGGATCGGTCCGGCGAAGCGATCAGCATCGACGCGGCTTTTGTCGAAAAACATCTGGGCGATCTGTCGCGCTCTGCGGATCTGAGCCGCTACGTCTTGTAATCATCACTGGCGGCGCGACCCGCTTTTGCTATTCTGCGCGCAACCTTGAAGGGATGTGATGCGCAGGCTGTTGGTGGTTGCTTTGGTATTGCTGTCTGCCTGCGCGCCGCGTGGGCAGATCGCCTATGCGCCCGATCCAACCATCACGGCGCGGTCGATTTTCGTGGGTTCGACCCGACAGGGGCTGACGTCGGGCCTGCTGGAATCGTCGCGCACCGAAACGCTGCACCTGTCGCGCTATGATGTTTCCGTGCCCCCGGATCGCACCCCCGGAGACATCACCTATACCGAAGCAAATCAACCGCTTGATCCACAGCGACAATTTCTGGTCGCCCGATCCCAAAACTACCCCGAAGACAGCGCGTTTCGCGCCGATCTGCGCCGTGAACTGGCGCGCAACAACAACGAAGCCGTCGTCTTTGTGCATGGGTTCAACACCACCTTTGCCGAGGGTCTGTATCGCCTGGCGCAACTTGGGGCGGATTTTGATCTGCCCGGCGTTCTGGTGCATTATTCCTGGCCCTCGCGCGGGCATGTGATGGGCTATGCCTATGACCGGGATTCGGCGCTTTTCGCTCGCGATGGTTTCCAGGAACTGCTAGCCGAATTGCGCCGGGCAGGGGCGCGCAAAATCCTGATCGTGGGGCATTCCATGGGGGCCGCCCTCAGCATGGAAACCCTGCGCCAAATCGCGATTTCAGGCGATACAGAGACGCTTTCACGCCTGTCCGGCGTGGTTCTGATCTCGCCCGATCTGGATGTCGATGTATTCCGCGCACAGGCCCACAAGATCGGAACCTTGCCGCAGCCCTTCATCATTTTCACCTCACAGCGTGACAAAGCCCTGTCGCTGGCCGCGCGGCTAAGCGGTGAACCCGCGCGGCTGGGCAATCTGAAGGATGTGGAGCGCGTCGCAGACCTGCGGGTGACCTTGGTCGATGTTGGTGCCTTCAATACCCGCGAAGGGCATTTCAACGTCGGCAATTCACCTGCACTGATCGCACTGTTGGGCGAGACGGGGCGCGTGGCAGCCGTTCTGGAGGGCGATCAGACCGGGCGCATCGGCCTGATTTCGGGCGTTGTGATCACTGTGCAGAATGCCACGCAGGTTATTCTGGCACCGATTGGCGGCTGATCAGCGGAAACGCCGCAAATAGACGTAATAAGCCCCCGATCCGCCGTGTTTCAGATGCGCCTGATCGACCTGCATCACCGCCGCACCCAAAGGCGGCAGCCGCAGCCACTGCGGCACCTGATGGCGTAGCACGCCTTGCCGTTGCGGGATCGGCCCGTCATCCAGCCCCTTCTTGCCCTTGCCTGTGATCACAAGCACCAGCCGCCGCCCGTTATCCTGTGCGTTCAGAATGAACCGGATCAGTTCGGGGTGCGCCTGGGCCATCGTCATCCCATGCAGGTCAATCTTGGCTTCCGGCTCCAGCTTGCCACGGGTCATCGCGCGATGCGCCTTGCGGTCCATCACCACGGGTTGCCGCGCCAGTTGATCGGCAATCGAGGGCGCCAGATCTTGGCGAAAGGCGAAATCGGGGCTGGACTGGCCGATTCTGAAATCCTTGACCTCGGGACGCGGCACCTTGGGCGCGGTTTTATGAGGCTTCGATTCAGGCTCTGTTTCAGCGGAAATCGGGCGTTTCGGGTGAAACGGCGTCGCCGAGGCCGCCACCCGCAACCACAGTTCGCGCTCTTCCTCAGTCAGCTTGCGACGACGGCTCATCCGCGCCTCCGTAGCCAGATCATCTGCCCATAGTCGTTGATCTTACCCGCCTGTGTCCCGGCGGCAGTGCCCGTTCCGCAAAAGATATCACCGCGCCCCGCCCCTTTGATCGCCGCGCCGATATCCTGCGCCACCATCAGCCGGGGCGTCAGACCCGGGCAGGCGACCCACACCGGGCTGCCCAGCGGAATCACATCAGGGTCCACCGCAAGGCTGCGCCTCGCCGTCACCGGCTGGCCCATCGCCCCCAGCGGGCCAGTGCCCTCCGGCAGATCCAGCTCCCGAAAAAACACGAAAGACGGGTTATGGTTCAGCAGATCCTGCACCTGATCCGGGTTTTCGGCGCACCAATGACGAATTACATCTGGCGTAACCGCTGGCCCCACACCGCGCCGCAGCAGTTCCGCCCCGATGGACCGATAGGGATGGCCATTCTTGGCCGCGAAGCCCAACCGCAAACAGCCGCCCTCGGTCAGGCGCAGCCGGACCGAGCCTTGCACCTGCGCCAGGAACGCCTCGATTGCGGTTTCGACAAAGGCGATTTCACGGCCGTCCAGCAGATCGCCCGCGACGATCTCGGCACGGGAATGCCAGGCTTGCGCGGGGTCGAAGCCCGGTGGCGTGGCATAAAGCGGATGGGAAAACGCCGCACTCCGGTGGCGCGAGGCGGGCAGTTCGGGTTCGTAATAGCCGGTAAAATGCGCGGTGCCTGCGGGCGCCACTTCGACCAGATCGAAATTCTCTTCGAAAAACGCGCGGCTGTCAGAAGGTGGCGCTTCAGCTTGGGCGTCAGTCAGCGAAAACGCCGCCCAAGCGGCGGCGTGATCATCGGCGTCCCAGCCGTCCAACTCTGCCCATGACACCGGGCGCACGGGTCAGCCACCCGTTGCGACAAGTTGCCAGTTCGGATCGGCACTGCCCATCTTGCGCGCGAAGGTCCAGACATCGCGCTGTTTGCGAGGGCTGCGCGGGTCGCCTTCGACCACATCGCCCGCCGCGTTGCGCGCGACCGAGATCAGTTCGGCCCCGAATCGCACCGTCAACTCGGCCTCTTTCGAGGCCGGATCGAATGTCGCCTCGTGCAGTGCCAGTTCGCGCAGGCCCAAAAATTCGGCCTGCACCTCAAGCCCCTGCGCCGCACGCGATTGCACGGCACTGTCAAAAGCATCGTAAACCTCGGGGGCAAGGAACGGGCGCACCTTGTTCAGATCGCCGGTCTCAAACGCCATCACGATCATCTCATAGGCGCCGCGCGCGCCTTGCAAGAAGGTGTTGACGCTGAAATCAGGCTCTACCCGCTTCATCGCCGCCAGCGCCAGCGCCGCATCCGACCCTTCGGCGACGTGATCGGTGATGTCCTGATCGGGACCGCCCTCGATCACCTCGAAATTGCGGCGCGTGGACGGGGCATCGGCTTCGGGCGGGGCCAGCGGTGCCTCGTATCCATCGCGGGTTCCCAGCACATTTTTCAGGCGCACAATCAGGAACACCGCAATTCCGGCAAGAACAATCAGCTGAATAACGGCATTGGACATCGGGAACCCTTGGAAGACGGCTGGCTTGGTATTTCTCTGCTCTCCACTTATGTAAGACACGGGCGCAATCAAGTCCACCAGCGCGCCCGAACCGATAAAGACCCTGGGAGGGGCTATAAATGTGGATTTTTCTGGCCTTCCTGGCCGTGCCGATGATCGAAATCGGTCTGTTCATTCAGGTCGGCGGGCTGGTCGGGCTGTGGCCGACGCTGGGTATCGTTGTGCTGACGGCGGTAATCGGCACATCACTGGTGCGTTCGCAAGGTGCACGGGCCTTGGCGGATTTGCGCAATTCAATGAATGAGATGCGCGATCCGACGGCGCCGCTGGCCCATGGCGCGATGATCGTTTTCGCCGGTGCACTGTTGCTGACGCCCGGGTTTTTCACCGATGCCTGCGGTCTGGCCCTGCTGATCCCGCAAGTGCGGCAGGCGGTGATGCGCTATGTCGCCGCACGCGTGCAGGTGGCAAGCTTTACCGCCCAGAGCACCCGCACCGACATGCCGTTTTCCCAAGATGGCCGCCCGACGATCATTGATGGCGATTTTCAGGAAATAGACCCCGAAAACCTGCCCCCGCGTGGCCCCTCGGGCTGGACACGGCATTGAGACATGGGGGCTTGGGTGCTAAACCCATGCCCAAACCGAGTTTGGAGAAACCTATGACCGACGAAACCAACGGGGCCGCTGCCGCGCAGCCGCAGATGAAAATGAACATCCTCGCGCAATTCGTGCGGGACATGTCGTTTGAAAACGCGGTCGCGCAAAAAGGCCTGCAATCGGCCGATGTGCAGCCCGAAATGCAGGTGCAGGTGAGCCTCGACGCCCGCAAGCGACCGCAAGAGCACCAGTATGAGGTGATCACCAAGTTCAAGGTGACCGCCACGAACAAGGCGACGAATTCGCCGCTCTATCTGCTTGAAGTCGATTACGGCGGGATCTTCCACATCGAAGGCATCCCCGAAGATCAGATGCATCCCTTCCTGCTGATCGAATGCCCGCGCCAACTGTTCCCCTTCGTGCGCCGCATCGTGTCGGATGTGACCCGCGACGGCGGCTTCCCGCCCTTCAACCTGGAAATGGTGGATTTCGTCGCCCTCTACCGCGCCGAGCTGGCCCGCCGCGCCGAGACTCAACGTCCCGCGGATGCGCCTGTTTCCTGAGCGTTCGCCTGACGCAAGCCCCCGCCGGGCGCGGCAAGCTGCCTCAGAGACAAGGTGACCACTGACATTTGGCGCCGCCGTACAGCATGCTGCGGCGGCGTCTTTGATTTCGGTTCGGTGCAATGAACGATAAAATCCCCGCCTGGGTCGGTGACAAACTGACCCCGATGGACAAGCTGGAGGTCCATCGCCAAGGGCTCCGCCACAAGGCGGTGTCGATTTTTGTTGTGGACGGTGAAAAGGTGCTGATCCAGCGTCGGGCCTTGGGCAAATACCATTCGCCCGGGCTGTGGTCGAACACCTGCTGCACCCATCCACAGTGGAACGAACGCCCCGAGGAATGCGCCGTGCGCCGCTTGCGCGAAGAACTGGGGATCTCGGGGCTTTACCCCGCCCATGCCGACCGGCTGGAATACCGCGCAGATGTCGGGGATGGCCTGATCGAACATGAGGTGGTCGATATTTATCTGGCCTATGCCAAGTCCGACATGTCCCTTGCCCCCGACCCCGCCGAGGTCGATGCCGTGCGCTGGGTCGGGCTTTATGACCTGGCCGCAGAGGTGCGCCGCCACCCCGAGCGTTTCTCGCGCTGGCTGGCGATTTATCTGTCAAGCCACATGGACCGCATCTTCGGGGCGCTTCTGCGCGGCTGACCCTGCATCCCCCGATCACTTTTCTGCCGAAGGCTTCGAAAACCCGCATCCTGCCTGCCCGCAGCTCTGGCATTTCGCGTGCATTGCTGCGACTCTGTCTGCGGTCAATAGGGGGTGGTTCGGTGCGGGTGGTCGGAACAATTTGCGCGGGGCTCGTCATGGCTGTGGCCATGGCACAATCGCTTGCGGCCCTCGATTTCAGTTTCGAAACCCCTGGCGCCAGCGATAGTTTGCGTTCGGTTCTGCGGGGCGCGTCGTTGACCCGCGAGGCCAGTCAGGCCAAGGCCCCCGATGCGCAGGATCTGTTCGCCTCGGCCCGCGCCGATTATGCCCGTTTGCTGGGCGCGCTGTATGATCAGGGCTATTACTCCGGGCGAATTTCGATCCGCGTGGACGGGCGTGAAGTGGCCGCAATTGCGCCGATGGATGCGCCCGACACGATCAACACGATCAGCGTCACGGTAGAGCCCGGCCCGCAGTTTCACTTCGGCACCGCAGATATCGCGCCGCTTGCCCCCAAAACCACGCTGCCGCAGGGTTTTGCCACCGGTGCCACCGCGCGTTCGGGGCTGATTGTCGAAGCGGCAACCGCGGGCGTTGACGGCTGGCGCGCGCAGGGCCACGCCAAGGCCAAGGTCAGCAGCCAATCGCTGAGTGCCGATCATCGAACCCAGACACTGGATGCGCATATCGGTCTGGCCCCCGGCCCGCAGCTGAGCTTCGGCAAGATGTCGATTGACGGCTATGATCGGCTGCGGCCCAAGCGGCTGGTGGAAATCGCGGGCTTCCCGACCGGCAAACGCTTTGACCCCGCCAAGCTGGAAGAGGTGCGCGCCCGCCTGCGCCGCACCGGAATTTTCAGCTCGGTCACCTTGACCGAAGACGAAGCCATTGGCCCCAACAACACGCTGGATGCCTCGTTGAACGTGGTCGAGGACAAGACCCGTCGGCTTGGTTTTGGCGCCGAACTGGCCAGCCTCGACGGGCTGACGCTGAATGGCTACTGGCTGCATCGCAACCTGTTTCACGGCGGCGAGCGACTGCGCCTGGACGCCGAGGTCAGCGGCATTGGCACTTCGCAAAGCGGCATGGATTACACCCTGGGGGCACGGCTGGATCGGCCTGCAACCCTGTCACCGGACACTTCGGCCTATCTGGAAACTGCGCTGAGCCGACTTAATCAGGATGATTACACCGAAGACGCGTTCAAGTTCGGTTTGGGTTTCGACCATATCTTCAACCCGAGGCTGACCGGATCGGCAGGGGTGGAATACAACTGGTCGAAAGTCGAGGACGACGTCGGCACCACAATCTTCCGTCAGGTGGCTTTCCCGATTGGTCTGACCTGGGACAACCGCGACACCCCCACCGACGCCACCCGTGGCTATTATGGCAAGGCAACGCTGACCCCGTTTCTGGGGCTGTCGGGCACCGGCTCGGGCGCGCAGATGACGGGTGACTTCCGCACCTATCGCGGCTTTGGCGCGCAGGATCGCTTCGTTCTGGCGGGGCGGCTGCAATTCGGCGCGGTCTTTGGCCCCAGCCTTGAAGACACGCCGCGCGACTACCTGTTCTATTCGGGCGGCGGCGGTACTGTGCGGGGCCAACCCTATCAATCGCTTGGGGTCACGGTTTTGAACGGCGGCACCCTGCGCACGGGCGGCACCCAGTTTCTGGGACTGTCGGGCGAATTGCGCGCGGGCATCACCGACACGATTGGTGTTGTCGGCTTTTACGATGCGGGTTTCATCAGCGCAGATGGCCCGTCGGGCAGCGTGGATGACTGGCATGCGGGCGCGGGGCTTGGGTTACGCTACAAGACCAGCATCGGCCCGATCCGGCTTGATGTCGCGGCCCCGGCGGGTGGCAACACCGGCAGCGGCGCCCAGCTTTACCTAGGGATCGGACAGGCATTCTGATGCGCAAACATTTGGCCATTCTTCTGCTGTCCCTCTGGCCTCTGGGCGTGCTGGCTCAGGATGTCGCGCCGCCACCCGAGGCGGTTTCGCCCGAACAGACCGCGCGGGATCGCTCCTATCTGACCGGTCTGATCGAGGACAATCTGTCGGGTGCCGGGCGCACCGTTATGCTTGAAGGGTTTGCAGGCGCCCTGTCGTCGCGCGCGACCTTCACCACCTTGACCATCGCCGATGATAAGGGTGTCTGGCTGACGATTCGTGATGGCTCGATGGCGTGGAATCGCGCGGCGATCTTGCGTGGCGAAATCCAGATCAACGAGCTGACCGCCGCCGAGATCGACCTGCCGCGCCTGCCGGTCGGCACTGCGGCGGATGGCATCACCCCCGAGGTCAAGCCCTTTGCCCTGCCTGATCTGCCGGTTTCGGTGGATATCGGCACCATCAGCGCCAAGAAAGTGATGCTCGGTGCGCCGTTGCTGGGCGAGGCGGTCACGCTGTCGCTGGATGGCACGCTGCAGTTGGCGGGTGGAGAGGGGCAGGCGAGCCTGAACGTCACCCGCACCGACGGCAAGAAGGGCAAGGTCGCGCTGAAGGGATCTTACGGCAACGTGACGCGGCAACTGGCACTGGATCTGCTGGTCGAAGAAGGCAAAGGGGGCATCGCCTCCGGAATGATCGGCCTGCCGGGGCAGCCCGCGATCACGCTGGCGGTGGCCGGTGCCGGTCCGCTTGACGATTTCACCGCAGGCATCGCGCTGAGCACCAATGCGCAGCCACGTCTGACCGGCGAAATCGGCCTGAAGGCGGTCAGCGATCCCAAAGCGGCTGCGGGCACCCCCCTGGAACGGCAGTTCCACGCGACCCTGAAAGGCGACATCGCGCCGCTTTTGCCCCCCGAATATCAGGGCTTTTTCGGCAATCAGGTTGCGCTGGAAGCCACCGGCGCGCGCAAGCCCAGCGGTGCCACCAGCCTGTCGCAACTGCGCATCGACAGCGAGGCGCTCAAGGTCAGTGGTATGCTGGATCTGCTGCCCTCGGGCCTGCCCGAACGGTTTGACCTGAGCGCAAAGATCGGGCTGCCGAATGGCGAAGAGGTGCTGCTGCCGTTGTCGGGTGACAAGACCTGGCTGCGGGCGGGCACGCTGGCGCTTGGCTATGACAAGGCGAAATCAGACGGCTGGACCCTTGACGCGCGGCTGACCCAATTGCGCCGCCCCGAGGCCGAGATGCTGAGCCTGCGGCTGGGCGGATCGGGCCGGATCGGCACGCCCAACGGGCAGGCGCCGACGGTCGGGGGCACGCTGACACTGACGGCCAGCGGCGTGAAGATGGCCGATCCGGGGCTTGATGCCGCAGTGGGCCCATTTGTCACCGGCAAGACGGTGTTTTTCTGGCAACAAGGCGCGCCGTTGCGTCTGCCCAGTGTGCAGGCCATTGGGCGTGGCTATGGGCTGAACGGCACGCTCAGCATCGCCGACCCAAGCGGCGGCGTGACTGTCGCTGGCAAGCTTGACCTGCACTATTCGGATCTGAGCGCGCTTTCAACGCTGGCGGATCGCCCCTTGGGCGGGGCAATAGCGGGGCAGATCAGCGGCAATTACACGCTTTTGACCGGGGCCTTCGATACCGACGCACAGGTCACCGGCCAGGACATCACCTTTGGCCAGCCCGAACTGGACTCGGCCCTTGCCGGGCAATCGCAGATCTCGCTTTCGGCCCGGCGCGACGAGAATGGCCTGACGCTGCGGGCGTTGAACGCCACGGCCAAGGCGCTGGTGGCGCAGGCCTCGGGCACGCTGAACAGCGGGGCAAGCAACCTCAAGGCTGCCGCGCAACTGCCCGATCTGTCGGTGTTGGGAAACGGTCTGCGCGGCAAGATCGACGCCACCGCGCAACTGACCGAGGCCGACGGCGCACGGTTGATTTCGGTAACCGGAACCGGCACCGGACTGGCCACCGCGCAGCCCGAGGTGAACCGGATTCTGGCGGGACAGAGCCAGTTTGAACTGCAAGCCGAAGAACGTGACGGCCGGATCCGGTTGCAAAACCTGAGCCTGAAAAACCCGCAAGTCACGGTCGGCGCGCAGGGGGTGATCGCGGATGCGCTGCGTCGGATCACCCTGTCGGCGCGGCTGGCCAATGCCGCGCTGCTGGCGCCGGGCTTTCCCGGTCCGGTCACGCTGGACGGCACCGTGACCGATGATGGCAAGGCCTATGCGGTGGATCTGGCGGGCAATGGCCCGGGCAACAGCCGCGCCACCGTGAAAGGTCAGGTCGCGCTGGATTTTGCAACCACCGATCTGGCGATTTCGGGCAGCACCGAAACCGCGCTGATCAACCCGTTCATCGCGCCGCGCGCCGTTTCAGGGCCGCTGAGCTTTGACCTGCGGATGCGGGGTAAACCGGGGCTGTCCGCGCTGTCGGGTCAGGTACAGGCCAATGGCGCGCGGCTGATCGCGCCCACGCTGAGCATGACGCTGGAAGATCTGGCTGTGCGGGCCGATCTGGCGGGCGGTCGTGCGCAAATCTCGACCACGGCGCGGCTGGGCAGCGGCGGGCAACTGAGCCTGACCGGGCCGGTTTCGCTCAGCGCGCCCTATGCGGGAGATCTGCGGGTTGTGCTGAATCGCGCGCGGCTGCGCGACCCCGAATTGTATGACACCAAACTGTCGGGCACGATTACGGTGAACGGGCCACTGACCGGCGGCGCGCGGATCTCTGGCGATCTGGTGTTGGACGATACAGAATTGCGCGTGCCCTCGACGGGCCTTGGTGGGATCGCCGCGATTCCCGAAATCACGCATCGCAATGAACCCGCCGCCGTGCGCGAAACCCGGGCGCGCGCGGGCCTTTTGGCCGAAACAGACACGAAAACCGGCGGTGGCAAGGCATTTCCGCTGGATGTCACTGTGTCCGCCCCACGCCAGATTTTCGTGCGCGGGCGCGGGCTTGATGCCGAACTGGGCGGTAGCCTGCGGCTGAGCGGAACCAGCAATGACATCGTGCCGATCGGCGAATTCAACCTGATCCGCGGGCGGTTGGATGTGCTGGGCAAACGCTTTACCCTGAACGAAGGGCAGGTCGCCCTGCAAGGCGCGATGGTGCCCTGGATCCTGTTCAGCGCGACGACGAAACAGGGTGACTACACGATCACACTTTCGCTGGAAGGCCAAGCCTCTGAACCTGCACTGAAGATCACCTCGTCGCCGGAATTGCCCGAAGAAGAGGTGCTGGCCCGGCTGCTGTTCGATCGCGGCCTGACCAACCTGTCGCCGTTGCAGGCCGCGCAGCTGGCCTCGGCTGTGGCGTCGCTGGCAGGCAAGGGCGGCGAGGGCATCGTGGCCAAGCTGCGCAGCGGAATCGGGCTTGATGATCTGGACATCGGCACCGATGCCGCGGGCAATGCCACGCTGCGCGCGGGCAAATACCTGTCGGAGAACCTGTATTCCGACGTGGCGGTGGATAGCGGCGGCAAGACCGAGATCAACCTGAACCTCGATATCACGCCAAACCTGACCGCGCGCGGATCGGTCGGATCGGATGGCAACAGCGGTATCGGGATTTTCTTCGAGAAAGACTACTGAGCCGCCGCCCGCGCGATCCAGTCGCGAAACGCCACCAGCGCGGGCGACAACGGCACATCCTCGGGCCAGACCAGTTCATAGCGCCCGACGCCCGACACCACATCGCCGGGGGTGCGCACCAGACGCCCCTCGGCGATTTCGGGCAGGGCCAGAAACTCGGGCAGCAGCGCAACACCGACGCCATGCGCAGCCGCCTGCATCATCGGCGCGAACTGGTCAAACATCATGCCTTGCCGATGCGGCGCCTCCAGCCGGTGGTGCGCAAACCAGGCGCCCCAGGCGTTTGGGCGCGATTCCAGCTGTAACAGTGACTGATTTTGCACATCTTCCGGGGTCTGCATCGGGTTTGCTGCCGCGAATTCAGGTGAACAGGTCGCCACCACGCGTTCTTCGAACAGCGGCAAATGCGCAGCGCCTGGCCAGCTGCGCGTGCCGAAATGAATCGCGGCATCAAACGGCTCGGTCGCAAAATCAAAGGGTCGCATCCGCGTGCCCAGATTGAGCGTCACCCCCGGATTTGCATCCAGAAAACCGGCCAGACGCGGCGCCAGCCAGCGCGTGCCGAAGGTCGGCAGAATGGCCAGCCGCAGCACCCCGCCCCCCGGATTGGCCCGCAACCCCAGAGAGGCCCGCGCGATCAGGTCCAACGCCTTGCGCACATCGCGCGCATAGGCCAGCGCCGGTTCGGTCGGTTTCAGGCGCCGCCCCTCACGCCGGAACAGATCAACCCCCAACTGCCCTTCAAGGTTCTGCACCAGACGACTGACCGCGCCTTGCGTCAGGCTCAGCTCTCGCGCGGCGGCCGAGGTCGAGCCCAGACGGCACACCGCCTCGAAGGCGGCAAGTAGCGAGACCGAGGGGATATAGCGCCGTTGCAGGCTCATGTATGTGTTCCATGCATATTATTTGGCCAGAATAGCGGTGGATTGCGCGAATAAACAGGCCCATAAAGCATGAAACCAAGGAGAGTGCCGATGACCCTGAAAGCCAAAGACGCCCCCGATCTGGCGCGTTTCGACTGGGAAGACCCCTTCCGCCTGGATCTGCAACTGACCGAAGAAGAGCGGATGCTGCGCGATGCCGCCCGTGCCTATGCGCAAGAGAAGCTGCAACCGCGTGTGATCAAGGCCTATGCCGAGGAATCCACCGACCCCGCGATCTTCCGCGAGATGGGCGAAATGGGTCTGCTGGGCGTGACGATCCCCGAGGAATACGGTGGGATCGGTGCCAGCTACGTCGCCTATGGTCTGGTTGCGCGCGAAATCGAGCGGGTCGATTCGGGCTATCGGTCGATGATGTCAGTGCAGTCGAGCTTGGTGATGTATCCGATCTACGCCTACGGCAGCGAAGAACAGCGCAAGAAATACCTGCCGAAACTCGCCTCGGGCGAATATATCGGCTGTTTCGGCCTGACCGAGCCTGACGCAGGCTCTGACCCGGCCGGCATGAAGACCACGGCGAAGAAAACCGCCAATGGCTATGTGCTGAACGGGTCGAAAATGTGGATTTCGAACGCGCCCTTCGCCGATGTCTTCGTCGTCTGGGCGAAGTCCGAAGCGCATGGCGGGAAAATTCGTGGTTTCGTGCTTGATAAGGGCATGAAAGGTCTGTCGGCACCGAAAATCGGGGGCAAGCTCTCCCTCCGGGCTTCGGTGACCGGCGAGATCGTCATGGATAACGTCGAAGTTGGCGAAGACGCGCTCTTGCCGAATGTCGAGGGGCTGAAAGGCCCGTTCGGCTGTCTGAACCGGGCGCGCTATGGCATCGCCTGGGGTGTGATGGGCGCCGCCGAATTCTGCATGGGTGCCGCGCGGCAATACGGTCTGGACCGCAAGCAGTTCAACAAACCGCTGGCACAGACCCAGCTTTACCAACTGAAACTGGCGAATATGCTGACCGAAATCAGCCTTGGCCTGCAGGCTTGCCTGCGCGTCGGACGGTTGATGGACGATGCCAATGCCGCGCCCGAGATGATCTCGATCATCAAACGCAACAACTGCGGCAAGGCGCTGGACGCGGCGCGTCACGCCCGCGACATGCACGGCGGCAACGGGATTTCCGAGGAATTCCAAGTGATCCGCCACATGGTGAACCTGGAAACCGTGAACACCTATGAAGGCACGCATGACGTGCACGCGCTGATCATCGGGCGGGCGATCACCGGGCTGCAGGCGTTCTTCTAAGGGCGCATTTCGCCGGAACAGAGACTATTTTTGAACTGGCGGCCGCCGACTGGCCGCCAGTTCTGCATTCAGGGCCGCGCCCAGAAGAACGGAAAATACGCTCAGATAGAGCCACATCATCAGCGCGATCACCGCCCCGATGGAACCATAGACCCGGTTGTAGCTGCCGAAGTTGGTCAGGTAATAGGTCAGCCCCAGCGAGGCCGCGCCCCAGACCAGCGTCGCCAGAACCGCCCCGAAGCTCAGGATCGGATCGCGCGCGCCCCGCGTATTGGGGCCATAGCGATACAGGATCCCCAGCGCAGTCAACATCAGCAGCAGCATCGCCCCCCAAGGCAGCCCCGACAGCAGCCAGCCGGTCAGCGCATGAAACGGCAGGAAGTTCGCCGCGATCGGCACCACGACCACCGTCGCCATCGCCGTCAACATCACCGCGACCAATGCCAGCGTCATCAGATAGCCGAACAGGAATGACAGTAGTGTGTTGCGCGGCCGGGTGCCGTGGATCACATCCAGGCCCAGCACCAGCGCGCCCACCCCGGCGCGGGCAGAAAACAGCGCCACCGCGACGGACAGGATCGTCCCCCAGCCAATGGTTGTGCGCGGCCCCTGTAGCAGCAACGAGATCTGCTCGGTCAAAATCTCGAACGCTTCGGGCGGGATGAAATCATCCGCGACCGCAAGGTAGGAACTGATGACCGCCGGGTCGGCAAAGGCGCTCCAGATCGCGATGGTTGCCGAGATCCCGGGGAAAACCGCCAGCATCGCATAAAATGCGACACCCGCCGCGATCAGGCTGATGTTGGTTCTGGTCAACCTGCCCAGAAATCTCAGACCGAATTTTGCGATATGTTTCACAAGCGCCCCTTTTTTCACAGCATCCCGCAACCCGCGTCCGAGCGCAACTTGCGTGGGCAGGGCCGATGTGATCTGTTTCCGCTAACAGGAGGGGAAAATGCGCACCATACCCGCCGGAACCACAAAAATCCGCACCCTTGCAGCGATGACGTGCGTTGTCGGCCTGCTCTGCGGGTCTGCCATGGCACAACCGATCGCCCTGCCGCCCGCAGTGACCGATGCCGATTTTTCGCCGATAAATCCCGCCGAGGCGGCCCTGGGTCAATTGCTGTTTTTCGACCCTATCCTGTCTGGAAATCGAAATATTTCTTGCGCAACCTGCCATCATCCGCGGTTCGGCACCTCGGACGGGCTGAGCCTCGGTTTGGGTGAGGGGGCGGAGGGGCTAGGCCCTGCGCGGCATGTGACTGCCGTCAACACCCCGGAACAGCGGATTCCCCGCAACTCGCCCGCGCTGTTCAATCTGGGCGCGCATGAATTCACGCGCCTGTTCCACGACGGCCGGATCGAGGTGGACCCGTCCCGCCCCTCCGGGATCCGCACACCGATGGATGATGAAATGGTCACCGGCTTTGCCTCGGTCCTGTCGGCGCAGACGATGTTTCCGGTGCTGTCACCCGATGAAATGGCCGGGCATTATAGCGAAAACGATGTGTCGAAGGCCGTGCGGTCCGGTGTGATCACGGGGCCGGGTGGCGCCTGGGACAAGATCGCGGCGCGGGTTGCCCAGATCCCCGAGTATCAGGCGAAATTCGGCTCTGTTTATGCAGATATAGGCGCAGGACGGCCTATCGCCTTCACCGATATCTCCAATGCCATCGCGGTGTTTGTGGCCTTTGAATGGCGGTCCGACACAAGCCCGTTCGATGCGGCGCTGCGCGGGGAGGCCCCCTTGCCACCTGCCGCTGCCGAAGGGGCGGCGCTGTTTTACGGCCCGGCAGGGTGTTCAGCCTGCCATTCCGGCCCATTCCTGACCGATCACAGCTTTCACGCCATGGCCGCGCCGCAACTCGGCCCCGGCAAGGCCGAGCGGTTCGAAATGCATTCCCGCGATGACGGTCGCTTTCGGGTTACGGGGCGCGCAGAAGACCGTTTTGCCTTCCGCACACCTTCGCTGCGCAATGTGACCCAAACCGGCCCTTGGGGTCATGCCGGGGCGCATTCCGATCTGGGCAGCTTTATTGCCGACCATACCCGGCGCGGCGATGCCCTGGCACAATATCGCCCTCAGGCCCTGCTACCCGAATTGCCGAACACAAAGCCGGACTGGACCATTCTGGAAACCCCCGCCGAGATGACCGAAATCGCCCTGCAAGCCGGGCATGGCATCGTGCTCAGCCCTGCAGAAATCGGCTCTATCATGGCCTTTTTGAATAGTCTGAAGGATCAGAATGCCTTGGCTGGGCGACTGGGCATTCCCCAGACGGTGCCCAGCGGTTTGCCCGTAGATCGCTAAGGGGCCTGCGTGATTTTCGTGATGGCATTGAGCGCAACCGGGCGCCAGCCCCCCGTCTGACCGTTCGGCCAGATCACCCGTGCTTCGACGGTTTGCGCCGCGCCGAGGCCAAAATGCAGCGGCACAGCCTTGCCCCCCGCATGCCCGCCACCCACGGTCACCTCTTGCGCGAAAGACCCCAAATCCGTGCGCAGCTCGACCCAGGCGCCCACGGCCAAACGGTTCACCCCCACCGATTCAGGCTCTATTTCAGCCCAATTTCCGGTTTCTGGTGTTGCATTCCGCCACAACTCCATCGGCGCGCGGCGGTTGACGACAACCAGATCCAACCGTCCATCCGCATTCAGATCGACCAATGCCGCGCCGCGTGACCGCGCCATCGTTGCGATGCCTGCGCCCTGCGCCACCTCGTGAAACTGACCATTCGCGTCCTGCATCAGCAGGTTGTTAGGATCATGGATCGCATTCGACGGCATTTGATCGACATTTCCCTTGGCAATGAACAGATCACTGCGCCCGTCGTTATCAACATCGCCAAACTCTGCGTGCCACCCGGTCGAGGGGCGGCCATCGCCACCGCTAAATGGCCGCTGCGCATAGGTGCCCTGAGCATAGGGGGCGTTTTCATAATGATCACCGCGGTTGATTTGCAGCAGCTGATCCCCCATCGAGGTTAGCATCACCTCGGGCAATCCATCGCCGGTCAGGTCACGGCTGGCGATTCCCATGCCCCAAAGCGAAACATGCGGCCAGTCGGCACGCTCTTGCAGCGGCGCCAGATGGAACATCTGCTCGTAACCACCGCGCACATAATAGTGCCGGTCATTTGAAATCCGCAGCTCGGGCACACCGCTGCGCTGCCAATCCGAAATCAGAGCCGAAAGCGCGCAGTAGCCCGGAGAAATAGTCTCTACTTCACCATATTTCTGCCCATCTGGGCGATACAGGTCATTGCTGTCACAGGCTTCGAACGGCCCATCCGGATTGCTGCGGTCCACGTAATTTCCAAAAAACAGCGTCGGGAAATCGCGGCCCTGCTCCCATGTCGCGGAGAACGAGGTGGTCCAGGCGTCGCGCGGCGCAAGGCCCCAACCTACGGTGGCGTCTTCGAACCGACAGTCCCCCAAACCGCGCAGCAACATGTTGGGACCGACCCGCAGAACCGCCAGATCCAGCACCCCGTCGCTGTCGATATCCAGTGGATAGGCGCCGGTGACCTGAGAGATTGGCGCGATGTCGCCGTCAAGAAATCGCAGATCTCCCCCGGGATCGGCACCATTCACAAACAGTGCAGCCGGGGCGCTGCCGCCCGCCACAAACAGATCGGGGCGCAGGTCGGCATTGCAGTCGAACACGGCGACACCGCCACCGACGAAATGCTCCCACCCGCCCTGATAGATATGCGGCGCGGGAAAACCTACGGAATTATCGACAAAAACAGGCTCTGCGCTGGCTGGACCCGCGCACATCAAAAGGATCGCCCACCTCATTGCGCCGCCATCTCGCGGGACTGCCCCAACAGCCGCTCTGTCAGTTCATGCAGCGCCAATGCCGCCGCCCCATGCGCCCACAGCAGATCTCCCCAGGCGTGAATTTCGATTTGCGGCGCGTCGCGGCCCGTATCCAGGATCAGCTCCTGCATCTCGGCGAAGGTTTCCTTGGCATAAAGGTAGTCATAGCGCATCCGTTCCCCCGACAGGATAATCAACTGCGGGTCGAACAGGTTCACGATATTTGACAACCCCAGCGCCAGATAGCGCCCCGCCCGCCGAAAGATCGAGCGCGCCGCGCCGTTGCCCGCCTTGGCATGATCGAACAGGCTTTCCAGCAGGGCCCCGACCGAGGGCACCTCTTTGTAGGGCAGGTTCAGCGCGGTCTGCGCCTCGCGCACCAGGGCATAGTCGGCGACATAGGCCTCCAGGCAGCCGCGCTGACCACAACGGCACAGCGCCCCATCAAGCTGCACCTTGGTATGACCCAGCTCCATCCCCATCCCGCGCGAACCGCGATAGATCCGATGGTTGATGACAAACCCCATCCCCAGCCCGTGTTCGATCGTGACCACGGCAAAATCCGACAGTTTGCGCCCCGCGCCGAACCACAACTCGGCCAGCGTCACCAGATTGGCGTCGTTGTCGATATAGACCGCAAGGCCCAGCCGTTCATGCAGTGCAACACCCAAGGGCACGTGGCGGGCGGTCAGAACCGGCGACCAATGCACCACGCCGGTCGCACAATCCACAAAGCCCGGGACACCCAGCCCCACCGCCATCAGCGCCGAACGCGGCAGCCCGCTTTTGGCACAGACCCGGTCCAGCAACGTCTCTGCCGCGTCCAGAAGCTGTTCCAGATCCGAAGCGCCGGGGGTTTGTGGGATCGCTTCGTCGGCGATCAGATTGCCCGCGAAATCGACGATCACAGCGGTATGTTCGCGATCCGACAGCTTGATCCCCGCGACGTAATGCGTACCCGGCTTGACGCCCAACGCAACCGCCGGACGCCCGCGCCCGCCGTCACCATCACGCCGGGTCTGAACCTCTTCCAGGAACCCGGTTTCAATCAGTTCCGAGGTCAGGGTCGTCACTGACGCCGGGCTGATGCACAGCTCTTTGGCCAATTGCACCCGCGCAATGTGGCCCACTGCGCGCACACGTTCAAAAATCTGCTGCCGCAGCGGGCGCGCCGGATCTGACAACGGCTGGATCAGCGGGCCGCAGCCCTCGCGTTTTTGTCGGATCAGCGTCACCTGTTGCATCGTCGCTTTCCTTCGTATTCAAAATTAAATACTGCAATTGCAGCGTAGATATCACCCAAAATTCGCTGCGAAGCGGCAAAGTTAGGCGCAGATATTACAGATTCTTAGTTTGATCGTGCAATTTTATTTTGACAACTAAATTTATTTTATTCAGCCTGCGTCCATCCCGACGAATCCGTCGGAACAGGCCTCGGGGCCGAAAAACGGGAGGAATAAAATGCACAAGACCCTTTTGGCCGCCGTCGTTCTGACGGCAGGCCTTGCCACTTCGGCCTATGCCGAAATGACCGTTGGCGTGTCGTGGTCGAACTTTCAGGAGGAGCGCTGGAAGACCGACGAGGGTGCGATCAAAGCCGCGTTGGAGGCCGCGGGTGCGAAATATATCTCGGCCGATGCGCAATCGTCTTCGGCCAAGCAGCTGTCGGACATTGAATCGCTGATGGCGCAGGGCGTCGATGCGCTGATCGTTCTGGCGCAGGACACCGCCGCGATCGGCCCCGCCGTGCAGGCCGCCGCAGACGAGGGCATTCCGGTCGTCGCCTATGACCGCCTGATCGAAGACCCCCGCGCCTTCTATCTGACCTTTGACAACGTCGAAGTTGGCCGGATGCAGGCACGCGCCGTTCTGGCCGCCGCGCCGAAGGGCAATTACGTGATGATCAAGGGCTCGCCCACCGATCCGAACGCCGATTTCCTGCGGGGCGGTCAGCAAGAAGTGCTGCAACCGGCCATTGACGCGGGCGATATCAAGATCGTGGGCGAGGCTTATACCGATGGCTGGCTGCCCGCCAACGCCCAGCGCAACATGGAACAGATCCTGACCGCGAACGACAACAAGGTCGATGCAGTTGTGGCGTCGAACGACGGCACGGCGGGCGGCGCAGTTGCCGCGTTGTCGGCACAGGGCATGGTGGTGCCGGTTTCGGGCCAGGACGGCGATCACGCCGGTCTGAACCGGATCGCATTGGGCACGCAGACCGTGTCGGTCTGGAAAGACTCGCGCGAGTTGGGCAAGGCGGCGGCGGAAATCGCCGTGGCGATGGCTGGTGGCACCGAAATGACCGCCATCGACGGCGCGCAGGAATGGACCTCGCCCGCGGGCACCAAGATGACTGCGCGGTTCCTCGCCCCGATGCCGATCACCAAAGATAACCTGTCGGCGGTGGTTGATGCCGGCTGGATCACCAAAGAGGCGCTGTGCCAAGGCGTTTCCAACGGCCCGGCCCCCTGTAACTGAGCCTGAACCGGGGCGTCCGTTGGGCGCCCCCTTTCATCCGGCCGTTCGCGGCCCTGTTTGCGGAACATCCCCATGAAAAACGCGGCCCCTCAGACCGGCCAGACTCAGATTGGCCAAAAGAAGCCCTCGCTTCTGAAAAGCCTTGAAATTGACACCCGCCTGCTGGGCATGATTGGCGCTTTCGTGCTGATCTGTCTGGTGTTCAACGTCATCACCGATGGCCGCTTTCTGACTGCGCGCAACATCTTCAACCTGTCGATCCAGACCGTTTCGGTGGCGATCATGGCCACCGGCATGGTGTTTGTCATCGTCACCCGCCACATCGACCTGTCGGTGGGCGCGATTCTGGCGATGAGTTCGGCGGTGATGGGGGTGCTGCAAGTGCAGCTGCTGCCGCATGCGCTGGGCCTTGGCATCGGCAACCCGCTGATCGCGCCGATCACGATTCTGGGCGGTCTGCTGACCGGCACGCTGATCGGGGCGCTGAACGGCTGGCTGATCGGGTATCAGCGAATTCCGGCCTTTATCGTCACGCTGGGCGGGTTGCTGATCTGGCGCAACTTCGGCTGGTATCTGTCGGACGGGCAAACGCTCGGCCCGCTGGATGCGCATTTCCTGCTGCTCGGCGGGATCGAGGGGACGCTGGGCACCACCCTGTCCTGGGCGCTGGGAGTGATCTTCAGCATCGCGGCCCTTTGGGCGATCTGGCAGGCCCGCGCCGCCAAGATGCGCCATGAATTCCCGGTCAAACCGATCTGGGCCGAGGTCACCATGATGGGCGTGGCTGTCGCCGCCATTTTGGGGCTGGTCGCGGTGTTCAACGCCTATGAAATGCCGATCGGACGGCTGAAACGGATGTTTGCCGAACGCGGCGAGGTTCTGCCCGAAGGCTTCACCGCCAACTATGGTATGCCGATTTCGGTTCTGCTGCTGGTGACCGTGGCCGTGGTGATGACGCTTGTGGCACGCCGCACCCGGCTGGGCCGCTATATCTTTGCCACCGGCGGCAACCCCGACGCGGCCGAGCTGTCGGGCATCAACACCCGCATGCTGACGGTCAAGATCTTTGCGCTGATGGGGTTCTTGTGCGGGCTGTCCGCCGTAGTGGCACAGGCACGCCTGTCGAACCACGCCAATGATATCGGCACGCTGGACGAACTGCGCGTGATCGCGGCGGCGGTGATCGGCGGCACCGCCCTGGCAGGCGGGATCGGCACGATCTACGGCGCCATCCTGGGCGCGATCATCATGCAAAGCCTGCAGTCGGGCATGGCGATGGTGGGCGTGGACGCGCCGTTCCAAAACATCATCGTGGGCTCTGTTCTGGTCTTTGCCGTCTGGATCGACATTCAATATCGCAAGCGCACCGGAGAGAAACTATGAACAACCGTGGCACGCCTCTGGTCGAATTGCGCGACATTTCCATTGCGTTTGGCGGGGTCAAGGCGGTCGATCATGTCAGCATCGACCTGCACCCCGGCGAGGTGGTCGGCCTGCTGGGCCACAATGGCGCGGGCAAATCGACGCTGATCAAATGCCTGTCGGGCGCCTATCAAAAGGATTCGGGCGAGATCCTGATCAATGGTCAGCGCGTCGAGATCCGCAATCCGCGCGACGCGCGCGCGCAAAACATCGAGACGATCTATCAGACGCTGGCGCTGGCCGATAACCTTGATGCCGCCTCGAACCTGTTTCTGGGGCGCGAACTGGTCACGCCCATGGGTTTGGTGGACGACGCCCAGATGGAGGCCGAAACCCGCAAGATCATGGGCCGCCTGAACCCCAACTTCCGCAAGTTCAAAGAGCCGGTGAAGGCCCTGTCGGGGGGCCAGCGGCAATCGGTGGCCATCGCGCGCGCGGTCTATTTCAACGCCCGCATCCTGATCATGGATGAACCAACCGCCGCATTGGGCCCCCACGAAACCCAGATGGTCGCCGAATTGATTCAAGAGCTGAAGGCGCAGGGTCTGGGGATTTTCCTGATCGAGCATGACATCCACAACGTGATGAAACTGTGCGACCGCGCTTCGGTGATGAAGAACGGCCAGTTGGTCGGTACGGTGAACGTGAACGAGGTCACCGACGAGGATATCCTCGGCATGATCATCTTGGGCAAGAAACCCGAAGGGGTGGCCTGCTGATGTATCTCGGGCTCGATCTGGGCACATCGGGGCTGAAAGGTATCCTGATCGACGACGCCCAGCGCGTGCTGGCCGAGGCCACGGCACCGCTGAGCGTCAGCCGCCCCCACGATGGATGGTCCGAACAGGCGCCCGCCGACTGGATCGGCGCGGCAGAGCGGGTGCTGGCGCAATTGGCCGCCCATGGGCTGGGGCAGTTGCGCGGCATCGGTCTGTCGGGGCAGATGCATGGCGCGACCCTGCTGGACGCGGCCGATGACGTGCTGCGCCCCTGCATCTTGTGGAATGATACCCGGGCGCATGCCGAAGCGGCGGCGCTGGATTCCGACCCGCAGTTTCGTGCGATTTCCGGCAATATCGTGTTTCCCGGCTTCACCGCGCCGAAACTGGCCTGGGTCGCACGGCACGAGCCCGCGATTTTTGCGCGCATCGCAAAGGTGCTGCTGCCCAAGGATTACCTGCGGCTCTGGCTGACGGGAGAACACGTGGCCGAGATGTCGGATGCGGCGGGCACAAGCTGGTTTGACTGTGGTGCGCGCGATTGGTCCGACGCGCTGCTGGCGGCCAGTGGCATGCGCCGTGATCAGATGCCTCGACTGGTCGAAGGGTCCGAGGTTTCAGGTCTGTTACGCCCCGAATTGGCCGAACGCTTTGGCATCCGCAAAGGCGTTGTCGTCGCAGGGGGCGGGGGCGACAACGCCGCCTCGGGGATCGGCGTTGGTGTGGTGCGGGCCGGGCAGGCCTTTGTCAGCCTTGGCACCTCGGGCGTGTTGTTTGCCGCGAATGATGGCTACCATCCTGACCCGGCGACCGCTGTGCACACCTTCTGCCACGCACTGCCCGGCACCTGGCACCAGATGGGGGTGGTGCTGGCCGCGACCGATGCGCTGAACTGGTTCGCGCGGCTTGCGGGCAGCGAAGCCACCGATCTGACGGCCGCGCTCGGGGCCCTGCAGGCGCCCGGCAAGGCCCGGTTCCTGCCCTATCTGGGGGGCGAGCGCACGCCGTTGAACGATGCGGCGATCCGCGGCGCTTTCATCGGGCTGGATCATGCGACCGACCGGATGGCAGCGACGCGCGCCGTTCTGGAGGGGGTGACCTTCGCGATCCGTGACTGCCGCGATGCGCTG
>JAQTYE010000196.1 GCA_028749255.1 Paracoccaceae bacterium
CGGATTCGTGACGCCCTACAAGGCGGTCGATACCGATCTGTATGGCGACGTGACGCTGAAAAAAATGGGCGAGATCTTGCTGAACGCCACCACTTTCCGCTTTGACGGGTCGGATCTGATGCCGGGTGCGATTGGCGCGGGCGCGTTCTGGACTGGCATGGTCGATTACGCGGGCGGCAAGGATGCCACGGCGGTTGCCAAGGCGATTCAGGGCACCTGGGACACGTTGAAGTAAGGTTTTACATTTCCCGCCCGCAGGTTAGGCTTGCGGGCGGAGTATTTTGGGGGAGGCGCGCTTTGGACCAACTGGCCTTTGCCGCGGGCACGATTGTCGCGGGTGTCTTTGCCTGTGTGGCGTGGTTCTGGGGTTCCAACTGGCTGCTTGACGCAGCCTATCCGGCGCGCGGACCGCAGGCGGGGGCGAATATTCTGCGGGCCAACATGATCCGGCCTTGGCTGTTCATCGGGCCCGCGGTTGCGTTTCTGGCGGTTTATCTGGTCTATCCGGTGATCAACTCGGCCTGGCGCAGCCTGCATGACGCGGCGGGGCGCAATTGGGTCGGGATGGATAACTACACCTGGCTGCTGCACGACGCAAAATTCCGCGAGGCAATCTGGAACAACATGTTGTGGCTTGCCGTGGTGCCCGCGCTGGCGACGCTGTTTGGCCTGCTGGCGGCCCAGATCACCGACCGCATCCGCTGGGGCAATGTCGCGAAATCCTTCGTCTTCATGCCGATGGCGATTTCCTTTGTTGGCGCCGGGGTGATCTGGAAATTCATCTACGATTACCGTGGCGAGGGGCAGGAGCAGATCGGTCTTCTCAACGCGATCTGGACATCGCTGGGCCATGCGCCCGAAACGTGGCTAACCGTGCCGTTCTGGAACAATTTCCTGCTGATGGCGGTGCTGATCTGGATCCAGACCGGTTTTGCCATGGTGATCTTGTCCGCCGCGCTGCGCGGTATCCCCGAAGAGACCATCGAAGCGGCGATTTTGGACGGTGCCAACCCGTGGCAGGTGTTTTTCCGCATCAAGGTGCCGCAGATCTGGGGCACGATTGCGGTGGTCTGGACCACCATCACCATCGTTGTGCTGAAGGTGTTCGACATCGTGTTCGTGATGACCAACGGGCAATGGGGTACGCAGGTTCTGGCGAACCTGATGTATGATTGGATGTTCCGCGGCGCGCCCGATTACGGGCGGGGCTCGGCCATTGCCATCGTCATCATGGCGCTGGTGACGCCGATCATGGTCTGGAATATTCGGAACGCCCGCAAGGAGATGCGCTGATGAGTGGGGTTGCGGGCACGAAGGCGCGGCTGGTTTGGGCGGTCAATCTGGCGGCGCTGTTGTTGGTGATCTTGTGGACGATCCCGACCTTCGGGTTGTTGGTGTCGTCGTTTCGCGACCGCGATCAGATCGCCGCCTCGGGTTGGTGGCGCACGCCGTTCACATCCGAGTCCACAAGCTTCGTGCGCGCCGGCACCGCCGACGATCAGCACCCCGAAGGCGATCTGTTCGTGATTTCGGGCGCACTGCTGGCGCCGGGGCAGACGCTGCTGGCCTGGGGCACCAGCGCGCGCGAGCCGGGCGCCTATGAGCCGGGCGCGACGGTGCCGCTGAAAGACGGGCAGGCGCTGAGCGTGGCCGCCGATGGCAGCTATCGCCTGACCGCGCCGCAGGCCTTCACCGAAACCCGCGGCATGCGAATTTTCCTGACCACCACCACGCCGCCGCGGTTGACCACGGAAAACTATGCCCGGGTGATCGGCGCCGAGGGGTTGGGCCGTGCGTTCCTGAATACCTTCACCGTGACGATCCCGGCGACCGTGATCCCGATCCTGATCGCGGCCTTCGCGGCCTATGCGCTGGCCTGGATGCAATTCCCGGGCCGTGCGCTCCTGGTGGCGGCGGTGGTCGGGCTGCTGGTGGTGCCGTTGCAACTTGCGCTGATCCCGCTGCTGAAGCTGCATAACGATGTCGGTCTGGGAAAGGGCTATATGGGGATCTGGCTGGCGCATACCGGCTTTGGCCTGCCGTTGGCGATTTATCTGCTGCGTAACTACATGGTCGGCCTGCCACGCGAGATCATCGAAAGCGCGCGCGTCGATGGCGCGACCGAGTTTCAGATTTTTCGCCGCATCATCCTGCCGCTATCCTTCCCGGCGCTGGCGAGTTTCGCGATTTTCCAATTCCTTTGGGTCTGGAACGATCTGCTGGTGGCGACGGTGTTTCTGGGGAATTCGTCCAAACAACTGGTGATGACTGGCGTGCTGCGCGAACTTCTGGGGTCGCGTGGGGGCGATTGGGAGATTTTGGCGGCCTCGGCCTTCATTTCGATCTCGGTGCCGCTGTTGGTTTTCTTCGCAATGCAAAAATATCTGGTGCGCGGCTTGCTCGCCGGGTCGGTTAAAGGTGGCTGAATGAACGTGTTGAAAAAAGACCCCGATTGGTGGCGCGGTGCGGTGATTTATCAGATCTATCCGCGCAGCTATCAAGACAGCAACGGCGACGGGGTGGGGGACCTTCTGGGCATCGTGCGGCGGCTGCCGCATATCGCAAGCCTTGGCGCCGATGCGATCTGGATTTCGCCCTTCTTCACCTCGCCGATGAAAGATTTCGGCTATGACGTCAGCGATTATTGCGACGTTGACCCGATGTTCGGTTCGATGGCCGATTTCGATCAGGTGATCGCCACGGCCCATGCGCTGGGGTTGAAGGTGATGATTGATCTGGTGCTCAGCCACACCTCGGATCAGCACAGCTGGTTCAAGGAAAGCCGCGCCAGCCGCGACAATGACAAGGCCGATTGGTATGTCTGGGCCGATCCCAAGCCCGATGGCACGCCGCCCAACAACTGGCTGTCGATCTTTGGCGGCTCGGGCTGGCAATGGGATGCGCGGCGCGAACAATATTATCTGCACAATTTTCTGGTCAGCCAGCCCGACCTGAATTTCCACTGCCCGGCGGTGCAGCAGGAACTGCTGAACGTGGCGCAGTTCTGGCTGGAGCGCGGGGTCGATGGCTTCCGCCTCGATACGATCAATTTTTATATGCATGACAAGGCGTTGCGCGACAATCCTGCACTGCCGGTCGAAGAGCGCAACGATAGTACCGCGCCCAAGGTGAACCCCTATAACCACCAACGCCATATCTACGACAAGAACCACCCGCAAAACGTTGAATTCCTGCGAAAATTGCGCACGCTCATGAATGGCTACAACGCCGCCGCCGTGGGTGAGGTGGGGGACAGTCAGCGTGGGCTGGAAATTCTGGGCGAGTATACCTCGGGGCGGGACAAGATGCAGATGTCCTACGCGTTCGAGTTCCTCTCGGGCCATGCCCCTCTGTCGGCCGCGTTTTTCAAAGAGGTGTTTGACAAGGTCGCGGCGGTGGCCGCTGACGGTTGGGCCTGCTGGGCCTATTCCAACCACGATGTCGAACGCCATGTCTCTCGCTGGGATCTTTCCCCTGCTGCATCAAGGCTTTATACGACGTTGATGATGTGCCTGCGGGGCTCTGTCTGCCTGTATCAGGGCGAAGAACTGGGCCTGCCCGAGGCGGAAATCACCTTCGAAGATCTGCAAGACCCCTATGGCAAAGAGTTCTGGCCCGAATTCAAGGGCCGCGATGGCTGCCGCACGCCGATGGTCTGGGAAAAAGATGGGGTTTATGGCGGATTTTCACCCGCGAAACCGTGGTTGCCAGTGTCGTCAGCGCAGCTCAATCTGGCGGTGGATGTGGCCGAAAACGACCCGGCCGCCTTGCTGCACCACTATCGTCGCGCGATTGCTTTTCGACGCAATCACAAGGCGTTGCGCGACGGTCTTATGACAGAGGTCAGGGCACAAGACGGGCTTTTGATCTTTATGCGCCAGTCAGAGGACGAGACGATCTTGTGCTTCTTCAACCTTTCGGATCAGCCGATCACGACCACCGTGCCTGCGGGCAATTGGCTGACCATTGCCGGGGAATTGGGCTCGATCCAGCCCGCCCCCGACCACAGTCTGCATCTGGGCCCCTGGCAGCCCAGCATTTTGTTGCTCGACAGGGGGTAAACCATGGCCGATCTCACGCTGCGCGGCATCGCGAAATCCTATGGCGAGGTGAAAATCCTTTCGGATATCAACCTCGACATCAAGGCTGGCGAGTTGATTGTTTTCGTTGGGCCTTCGGGCTGCGGCAAGTCCACGCTGCTGCGCATGATCGCGGGGCTGGAACGGATCTCGGGGGGCGAGCTGCACATTGACGCGCAGCACATGAACGATGTGCCCCCCGCGCAGCGCGGTATTGCGATGGTGTTTCAGTCCTACGCGCTTTATCCGCATATGACCGTGCGCGACAACATGGCCTTCGCGCTGAAAATCGCCAAGAAATCCGCGCAAGAAATTGAGGACGCCGTGCAAAATGCGGCACGTATCCTGCAACTCACACCCTATCTGGACCGGCTGCCCAAGGCGCTGTCGGGGGGGCAACGCCAGCGCGTGGCGATCGGCCGCGCGATCGTGCGTGATCCCAAGGTCTATCTGTTTGACGAACCGCTCTCGAATCTTGATGCCGCGCTGCGTGTGGCCACCCGGATCGAAATCGCCCAGCTGAAAGAGGCGATGCCCGAGCGCACGATGATTTACGTCACCCACGATCAGGTCGAGGCAATGACGCTGGCCTCGCGCATCGTGGTGTTGGCGGGCGGGGGTATCGCGCAGGTCGGCACACCGCTGGAACTTTACGAACGCCCGGAAACCGAATTTGTTGCGCAGTTCATCGGCAGTCCGGCGATGAACCTGCTACCCGGCGAGGTGATCGAGACCGGCGCGCAAACCACGGTGAAACTGACTGGCGGCGGCATCGCGCGCAGCCATGTGCCGACGCGGCCCGCCGATCTGGGGCTCAGGGTCAATATCGGTGTTCGCCCCGAGGATTTTCAGCCGACCACCGGCGAGGGGGTTTTCACCGGTCAGGTCGATATCGTCGAGGCCTTGGGCGAGGTGACGCTGTTGTATTTCAGCCATGCCAAGGACGCCCCGGCGATGATTGCCAAACTGCCGGGCATTCACGCCGATCTGCGCCACAGGCAGGTGACGCTGGGGGCCGATCCCTCGCGGGTGCACCTGTTCCACGCCGGGCGGTCGCTTCTTTACCGCTGATGTCGCTTTGCGCGCATGGGGGCGGCCTTTGGCACGCTAAAACGGGCCAAAGCACTTGCGGAGGCGCGAATGGAAGAGGTTGTCGAGGCACAGTCGGGCGGGCGCCGGGCACGGGGTGGCGGTGGGGCCGCGCGTCGCGCCGAGCGTACGGCGGTGAAGCAGGAATTCACCCGCTTCATCACGCGCAACATCCCCAATCTGGAGGTGCTGAACGAAGAGGCATTGCAGATCATCGAGCATAACGCCGAGACGGTGCTCGAAGAGATCGGTGTGAATTTCGTCGATAACCCCGCCGCTTTGCAGCGCTGGCGTGATGTCGGCGCCGATGTGCAGGGCGAACGGGTGCGTATTCCCCGCGGTCTGGCCCGGCAACTTTGCGCGACGGCACCCGCCCAGTTCACCCAACACGCCCGCAATTCCGAACGTAACGTCGAAATCGGAGGCAAGAATCTGGTTCTGGCGCCGGTCTATGGCCCGCCCTTCGTGCGCACCGCTT
>JAQTYE010000037.1 GCA_028749255.1 Paracoccaceae bacterium
TTGCCCGCGCAGTGCTGGCGCCTGACACGCTGGCCGAGGTGCAGCGCTTTACCGCCCGTGCCCCCGATGACGAACTGATCTTGTTGATCGAGGCCGGGCGGCACGGGTTGGTATCGCCGGATTTCGTGCGCAACACCGCGCCCGACCGGATTTCTGCGGAACAAGACGGGTTGCCTTTGGCCCTGCGTGATGCCGATATCTTGCCTGAACTTCTGAACTCCGTCCCGGAACATCTTCAAAATGCAACGAAAATGGTTTTGCGAATGGATCGGCGGCTGGGCTTTGATCCAACCCGAGACTGGACCTTGCGCGCCCAGGCGGTGCGGCTGCACGGGCAGTTCCAACCCGAGGCCGGTGAGGCGCATTTTGCTCTGACCCTGCACACGCCCGAGCGGTTCTTCCTGCGTCCGAGCGCGCCCGAACATCTGCCCCCGTGGCGCGAGGCGCTGCGCAACAGGGCAGCGGATCTATGGGGGCTGGCCGGGTTTCTGACGCTGCTGATCGCGGCCCTGTTGGCGCAGTCGAAACTTGCGGGGCTACATGCCTTTACCCCGGTGCGGTTGACCATTCTGGCGGGTGTGATTGGATTTGTCGGATTTTGGGGGCAGGGGCAATTGTCGATTGTCACCGTGCTCGCGGTGCTGCGCGGGCTAAGCGCGGGCGGGTTGGAGGTGCTGCTTTATGATCCGTTCGGGTTGATGGTCTGGGCGGCCGCCATTCTGGGGTTCGTCCTGTGGGGGCGCGGATTTTTCTGCGGCTGGCTGTGCCCCTTTGGTGCGTTGCAGGAATTTGCGCATCATATCGGTCGGTTACTGCGCCTTCCAGAGGTGGAGCCGCCGCCAAATCTGGCCCGCGCATTGCTGTGGACAGGGCCGGTGGCGCTGGCTGTGCTGTTGATCGTGGCTCTGCTCGCCCCCGAGCGCGCGGAAACCGTGGCCGAGATCGAGCCCTTCAAAACCGCGATCACGATGCAGTTTGCGCGACCCTGGCCCTATGTGCTGTGGGCTGCGGGGTGGGTTGTGGTGTCGATGGTCTGGTTCAAGGGGTTTTGTCGGTCGCTGTGTCCCTTGGGCGCCGCGATGCGGATCGGCGGACTCATGCGCCTGCGCCGCTGGATTCCGCGCCGCGCGGCCTGCGGCAGCCCCTGCCAGCTGTGCCGCGTCCGGTGTCGGTATGGCGCCATCAAGAAAACGGGGGAAATCAAATATTCAGAATGTTTCCAATGTCTTGACTGCGTAAAAATCCATGATGACCCGGGTTTGTGCGTGCCGCTGGTCTTGGCCGCGAAGCGCGAAAGGAAGGCGTGATGAAACGACGGCGGTTTTTGCAGATTGCTGCGGCGGCCAGTCTGGTTGGCACCCGCACACAGGCGAGCACGTGGCAAGGCCGGGCGTTCGGGGCTGATGTCTCGATCCAGGTGCCAGGCCCTGCGCCAATGGCCGAGGTTCTGGCCGAAATCGCGGCGATCGAGGCCTGTTTCTCGCTGTATCGCGACAGCGAGGTGACGCGGTTGAATGCCACAGGGCGAGCCCCGGGCAGCGCGCATCTGCGGGCGGCCCTGAAGGTGGCACAGCAGGTGCACCAGGCGACGCAGGGGGCGTTTGATCCGACCGTGCAATCGCTATGGACGGCGCTGGCCGAGGCCGGTGACGTGCCCAAAGCGCGCACAAAGATCGGCTTGGAACATGTTGAAATAGGGCCGGAAATCACGCTTGGCTACGGCCAGTCCCTGACCTTTAACGGGATTGCGCAGGGCTATGCTGCTGACCGGGTTGCGCAGATCCTTGCGCGGCATGGTGTGGGCGATTGCCTGATCGACATGGGCGAGTATTGCGCGTTGGACGGTCAGTTCCGGCTGGGTATCGAAGACCCGGATGCCGGGCTTGTGGGCCGGTGCACGCTGGATGGGCGCGGCGGGCAGCGGGCGCTGGCGACGTCATCGCCCGGCGCGCTGGCCTTGCCCGGAGGGTCACATATTCTGGGGCCGCGCGGGCAGCGCCCGGTCTGGTCCACCGTGACCGTCGAAGCCGAAAGCGCCGCGCTGGCGGACGCGGCCTCGACCGCGTTTGTCTTGCTGGAGAAGGCGGCGCTGAAACAGGCGGCCCGGAGCTTGCGGACCGGGCCTGTGACCGTTGTGGATTTTGAAGGAAATCTACAGGTTATTTAGAGCGTTGCAACGCGGTCTTCACCTGACTGGCGGGCGGAAATCGACGCCATAACTTGCGAAAATCTGGGCAATCCGGCCATCGGCCAGCGCCGCCGCCACCGCATCATCGACCGCATAGGCCAAGGGCCGGTGTTGGAACGAAATTGCCGCCCCCAGCGTCCAGTTCGATTTCGCAAGCCCCAGCAACGGCGGCTCATGCACCAGTTGGCCGGGCGTCAGGTTCGCGTCCAGCTCTGCGCGCGGGCCCATGACCGCCATCACGTCGCCCGCCGCCAGCGCCGCCATCGCAGCGCCGGTGGATTTATAGCGATGCACCTTGTCTGCCGTCGCGCCATGTCCGACCGAGGTCAGGAAGAAATCCGAAATCGTGTCATTCTCGACACCCACCGGATCATAGCGGAACACCGCTGGAACCGGGCCTTTTTCGGGGTAATCGGCCTGACCATAGGCAATCGCCAGCCGTTCGGTCGCATATTGCCCGGTGAACACCACCTGATCGAAGCGGCAGGCATAGGCGACGTCATAAGGCGCGTGCAGCATCACATCGGATACATGGCCGCCGATCAACGCGCCCTTGTAGACGTAGTTCAGCAGATCCTGGTCCAGTGTCTCGCCGGGTTGCACCAGCCGCAGTCGCGCCTCGACCCCCAGATCGGCGGCGATCAGCCGGGCGATATCGGCGTCAATGCCGCGCACCTGGCCGCTTTCCTGCCACGACCAGGGCCGAAAATCTTCGTACATCGCCACTTCGATCCAACCGTCATCCTGGATCTTGTCCAGCGTGCGGCCGATATCATGGGGGGCGGTATTTTGCAGGCGTTGCTCGGGCGGCACGTCTTCGCAGGCCGCCAAAACGGGGCGGGGGATGAGACCCGCCCCGCAAAGGCACAGCACAAGTATCGCCACGATGCTCCTGCGCTGCATCTTTTCCTCCGTCATTCGGCTGCGGACAGGCCGATGGTCAACACCTCGGCGGCGTGTTTGTAACTGGCCGGATCTGCGCTCAGCAGGGCGGCGGCACGGCTGACCACGCTGTCGGCCACGGGCGCGCCAGAGGCGGTTTTCACTTCAACAGCAATGGCTTGCAGTTCGGTCTTGATCGCCTCGCCATCGGCCTCTCCCGAGGCCAACTGATCGCGGATCGCGTGCAGGCGGGCGGCGTGGCTGTCAAGGGCGCCATCCTCGGGCCGGGTCTCGATATAGGTGCGGATCGCCCAACCGGCCTTTTGCCCAAGCACCGGACCGAAGGCCGGCATCTTGGTGGTGCCGTCTTGGGTATAGCCGTGCTGGAACCGTTCGACGAACCATTCATCGCCATATTCCTCGGCCTCAAGGAAGCGCAGATCGGGGGCCAGACCACCTGACACCGCGCCCAGACCATGGCAGCGCGCGCAGTTCTGGTTGAAACCGCTGTCCCCGATTTGAACCGCCTTGGCCCAAACCTCATCGCCTGCGGTCGCGGCACGATAGGGATTTTCGCTCAACCATTCCTCTCCGACATCTGGCAGGGCATCGGTGTTGACCGCTTGCGGGGTGACGTCACCATGGGCAAACACCTGTGCGGGCAGCAGGGCGGCCAGGGTCATCGCGGCCATCAGGCGGCGCGTGCGGGCGTCAAGCATGTTCTCCTCCCAAATTGGAACTTTGCGTTTCCTCGGATTTACCCGGGGGACGGTCGTGCCACCATTCGACCTTGGTCGCGGGCGGGGCGTATCGCTATTGGCCTTTGGTCTAATAGGCCGGGGCGGGGGCCGCTTTTAGGGTGGATCTTGAATGCGGGCGGGAGGCTCGCCGGGGAGGTTGACATGAAACTGACGGAACTGGGCCGCACGGTTGCGGCGGCGCTTGCGGGCGTGGTGCTGAGCTTTGGGATGGCGCAGGCCGAGCCGGTGTTGAAAATCGCGGCGCTGGAAGGCGGCACCGTGAACTGGGAGCTGGACACAATTCGCCATTACGGGCTGGACAAGGCCGAGGGGTTCACCCTTGAAGTGCTGCCCCTTGCAGGCAATCCGGCCGCCCAGGTGGCCCTTCAGGGTGGCACGGTGGATGGCATCGTGACCGATTGGTTCTGGGTCGCCCGGATGCGGGCTGAAGGGCAGGATTATCGTTTTATCCCTTATTCCAAGGCGGTTGGTGGGCTGATGGTGGGGGCCGACAGCCCCGTTGCCTCGCTTGCCGATCTGAAAGGCAAGAAGATCGGCATCGCGGGCGGACCGCTGGACAAAAGCTGGCTGATCCTGCGCGCCTATGCGCAGCAGGAGCTGGGCTTCGATCTGGCAGCCGAGACCGAGCAAGTGTTTGGCGCGCCGCCCCTGATCATGGAGGCCGCGCTGTCGGGGCAGGTCGATGCGGCGATCAACTTCTGGCATTTCATGGCCAAGATGGAGGCGGGCGGCATGCACACGCTGGTCTCGGTGTCCGATGCGGCGCAGGCGCTGGGGCTTGACCCGGAAACGCCGCTGCTGGGCTATGTTGTGCCGGGCGATCTGGTGGTAAAACAGCCCGATCTGGTAGCGGCGCTGGCGAGGGCCTCGCGCGCGGCCAAGGCGAAACTGGCCAATGACGATGCGGCTTTCGCGCGGCTGCGCGACCAGATGCGGGCGAAAACCGATGCGCAATATAACGCGCTGGTGGCGGGCTATCGCGCGGGCATTCCCGGTGACGGCCCGGTGGACGAGGCCGCGGCGGGCCGCATGCTGGCGCTGATGGCGCAGCTGGGCGGGGCCGATCTGGTGGGGCCTGCGACGACCCTGCCCGCAGGCACGTTCCTGACCAACTGACATGAGCGTGAGCGGTCTGCGCCAGAAACCCGCGGTTTTGCGCGCCCCTGCGGGGGTGGCGCAGGCCGCGCCATCGCCCGGTGCGCGGCGCCATGACGGCTGGCGCCGCGCGCTGTCGGTGCTGGCGCTGATCGGGCTTTGGGCGCTGATTTCCTGGATTGCGGGCGACCCGCGCCGGGCGCCGGGCCCGGCCGAGGTGCTGCCCGCGCTGTGGCAGGGGTTGGCGGGGGGGCGGATGCTGGCCGATCTGGGCGCCACGCTGGCGCGGGTCGGCGCGGCGTTCGCGCTGGCGATGGCGGCGGGGGCGGCGCTGGGAATTGCACTGGGGCTGGCGCCCCGCGCGGATCGCTGGTTCGATCCGTGGTTGACGGTGGCGCTGAATATCCCGGCGCTGGTGACGATCGTGCTGTGCTATCTGTGGATCGGGCTGACTGAAACCGCGGCGGTGGTCGCGGTGGCGCTGAATAAAATCCCGATGGTGGCGGTGATGCTGCGCGAAGGGGTGCGGGTGCTGGACCCTGGGCTTGCGGATCTGGCGGCGGTGCACCGGATGGGCGCTGCCGCGCGGCTTCGCCATATCGTGCTGCCGCAACTGGTGCCGCATCTGCTGTCGGCGGCACGCGCGGGGCTGGCGCTGATCTGGAAAATCGTTCTGGTGGTTGAATTTCTTGGCCGCTCCAACGGGATTGGATTTCGGATTCACATGAATTTTCAAATGTTTGACATTGCGGGCGTGATTGCCAATGCGCTGGCTTTCGTGGCCGTGATGCTGGCGGTCGAATGGCTGGTGCTGGCGCCTTTGGCCGCGCGGGCGAACCGTTGGAGGCAGACATGATCGCCCTTGATCTGCTGGCCAAGGCGCATGGGGCAGTGCCGGTTCTGGGGGCGCTGTCGCTACAGGTCGCCCCGGGCGAAGTCTTGGGCATTTCCGGGGCCTCGGGCGCGGGGAAAACCACGCTGCTACGGATTTTGGCGGGGTTGGACTCGCGGTTTGACGGCCAGATCAGCCTGCCTGCCCGCCGCGCCATCGTATTCCAAAGCCCGACGTTGATGCCCTGGCGTTCCGCGCTGGACAACGTCGCGATTCCGACCAGCTGCACCCCTGCCGAAGCCCGCGCGATGCTGGCGCGGGTGGGCTTGCAAGGGTTGGAGGATCGGTTCCCGGGGCAATTGTCGTTGGGCCAGGCGCGGCGTGTGGCGATTGCCCGCGCCTTTGTCGGGCGCCCCGAGGCGTTGATCCTGGACGAACCCTTCGCCTCGCTTGATGCCGAACGGATCGACGATCTGATTGCCCTGACGGCGGCGCTGATCACCGAAACCGGCGCGGCGGTGGTGCTGGCGTCGCATTCGGCGCATGAACTGGCCACGCTGGCACATCGCCAACTGCGGCTGGAAGGCCGCCCCGCGCGACTGGTTCAGCCCTGAGCGCCGCCGGTGCCGCGCGGGCCACCCCGCGTGCGCGCCGGTTCGAACCCCCAAACGGCGGCGGCAAAGAACACGCCCGTGGCCATCACCGTCCAGCCCAGTGCGGCCAGGTTCAACTGGCCATAGGCTGCAAAGCGGATCAGCTCGACCGCGTGGGTGAACGGGTTCGCGCGGCACAGGCTGGCAAGGATCGGCGCGTTTTCCTGCATTTTCCACAACGGATAAAGCGCCGTGGACATGAAAAACATCGGGAAGATCACGAAATTCATCACGCCCGCGAAATTCTCCAGCTGGCGGATCCGCGAAGACAGGGCCAGCCCCAACGCCCCAAGCATCAGCGCCGCCAGCAAAAGCGCGGGCAGCATGGCAAGATAGCCGAACCACTTCAACTTCAACCCATAGATCCATGCAATTGCAAGGAAAACAACAACCTGCGCAAGCCCGGTTGCAGCCCCGGCCAACAGTTTCGCACCAAGCAGGAACCAACGCGGCAGGGGCGCGGTCAGCAACAATCGCATCGCGCCGTTTTCGCGGTCATGCACCAGGCTGAGCGAGCTTTGCATCCCCGAAAACAGTAAAACCATGCCGCACAGGCCCGGCAGGATATAGGTCTCGTAGGTGATATAGGTTTGATAGGGCGGAATAATCGACAACCCCAAGGCCGCGCGGAACCCGGCAGCAAAGACGAACAGCCAGACCAGTGGCCGCACCAGCGCCGCCAGAAACCGTTCGCGTTGGGTGATAAAGCGGGCGAATTCGCGCGCGATGATGGCCCGGGCAGCGATCAGCGGGGTCATGCGGCACCTCCGGTCTGGGCCAGAAACCAGGGCGCCACCGGGGCGCCGCCAGTCACCTGCGCCAGCGGGCCTTGTGCGCGGATTTGCCCGTGGTGCAGCAAGATCAGATCGTCGGTGGTGCGTAACTCGTCGCTCAGATGGGTAGCCCACAGCACCGAAATCCCGTCGTCGCACAGGTCGTGGACATGATCGGTGATCGCCCCGCGCGCGGCGGCATCCAGCCCCACCGTCGGCTCGTCCAGCAACAGCAGGCAGGGGCGGTGCAGAAGGGCGCGGGCAATCTCCATCCGGCGACGATGACCGCCGTTCAACGCACGCAGTTTTTCATCTGCCCGTTCGGCCATGCCCAGCCGCTCCAGGCAGGCGTCAATCCGGCTGGCCGCCGCGCGCCCCGCCAATCCGTGCAGCGCTGCGAAATAGCGCATGTTGGCGCGCACGCTCAGCTCCAGATCCAGCGTTGGCTGTTGAAACACCACGCCGATCTGCGCCAGCGCCGCGCGTGGGGTGCGTGCCAGATCGGCGCCGCCCACATGGACCACCCCGGGGCGCGGCCGGATCAACCCGGTCAGAACCGCCATCAAGGTGGATTTGCCCGCGCCATTCGGCCCCAGCAGCGCACAAAACCGCCCCGCCGGGACGGCAAAACTGACCGAGCGCAGCGCCGGTTTCGCGCCCCAGTCATGGCTGAGCCCCGTGACGCGCACTGCATCAGCCATGTCGCCACCGCCCGCAAAACATGAATACCGCCGCGTAAGGCATTGTCATTCAATCCGTTTTTCGCGCAGTTACACCCCAGGGATAGCGCCCGACCTTGATCGTCTTGATCGGCTCCAACGTCTTCAGGTCAATCACCGTCACATCGCCCGACACGCCATTAGTGGTGAACAGCCGCGTCTGATCGGGGGAAATCGCCATCTGCCAGACCCGCCGCCCAACCAGAATATAGCGTTCCACCTGCAAGGTCGCGGCGTCGATTACCGCGATATGGTTGGCAGGCCCCAGCGCCACAAAGACCCGCGCGCCATCGGGGCTGAACCTGATCCCCACGGGCTGCAGTTTTTCGGGCTGCACGCCCTTGATTGCAAAGGAAATCTTTCCCAGTTCCGATTGCGTGGCGGCCTCGAACACGCTGACCGTGCCGCCGATTTCCGCACTGACCCACAGCTGCGCGCCATCGGGGCTGAATTCGGCATAGCGCGGACGTGGATCAACCAGCGTATTGGCAATGATTTCATGGGTTTCTGTGTCGATCCAATGCGCCATATTGGTGGTTTCCGAGGTCGTCACCTGAACCCGCCCATCGGGCGAAATCGCCATCCCCTCGGGTTCGACCCCAACGTCGATCTGGGTCACGATCTTGCGGGTCCGGGTATCCACGACAGTGGTGATCGCGTCATCTTCGTTGGCGATGTATAAAAGCCGGTCATCGGGGGCGAGCACGAATTGTTCGGGGTCTTCACCCGAGGGCAGCTCGTGCAAGACCGCGCCGCTGGTCGGGTCCATCACCTGCACCGCGTCGCTGTCCGAGGCGCAGATATACAGCAGGCTGCCGTCACGGCTGGTGGTGATACCGCGCGGGCGTTCGCCGGTGGGGTAGATGGCGATGACCTCGAGCGTGGTCGTGTCGATCACGCTGACACTGTCGTCCATCTCGTTCGTCACCCAGATTTCATCGGCCATCGCCGGGGTGCTCAGCAGGGTTGTCAGCAATAGAAAACGGATCATTTCATCTCTCCGAAAGCGGTGCAGCGGGTTTCGGGACGGTCCTGACCCAGCGTGTCGAGTTCATTGGTGGCGTGCAAGAAGCCCTCAAGCGGGGCCAGCGCGACGACTGCGCGTTCGGTCACGATCGGGATCGGCTGGCGCATCTGGCCGTTCCAGTCGCGAAATGACAGCGGTTGCCCCAGAAAGCCGGCCAGCCGGAACCGATCCGACAGCAGATAGGCGCGCAGAGCTGCAGGATCGGTGGTCTTGGCGCGGGTCGCGGCCTCGCCCAGGGCGGCGATTGCGGCCCAGGCGGCGTAATCGCCGGGCAGCATTTCACGCCCGAAGGCTTCGCGGAAACGGTTTTGCAGCTGCGCCGCACCATGTTGTTCGACAACGCCCGACCAGCCGACCGGGCGCGCCCCTTCGGACCCCGCCAGCGGACGGGGCAGCCATGTGTTATAGGCGATGTAACGGGCGAAATCGCCGGGCTCGTCGGCAACAAGCAGCAGGTCGTGATCGGGCAGGCCTTGGGTGAACAGCGGCACCTCGGCCCCGGCGGCGCGGCGCATATTGGCATCAAACGCCCAGGTCTTTTCGCCGCGCAGCGTCAGCCCGAATTTGGTCAGGCTGGCGTGCAGCGCGTCGGCAAAGGCCAGATCGCGCGGATGGGTGCCCGCGATCAGTGCCAGATCGGTCCAGCGTTTGGTGACGATGAACTGTGCCAGCGCGTCGGTCCGCATATCATCGGATGGCGCGGTATGCAGCACGTTCACGCGGCAATCGACGCCGCGCAGCGCCACATCGGGGGCGGCGGCATTCAGGATCAGCGCCCCCTGCGCCTGCGCCAGATCGGCCAGCGCCAGCAAATCAGCGGCGGGCGCGCGCACGACCAGCACCCGTGCGCCATCCGCCAATGCGGCGCGGGCCGCGGGCAAAAACGCGGCCTGCGGCGGCACCACGGTCTGACGCAGGTCATAGGTTTGCCCGGTGAATTTTCCGGTGGTGGTAATATCGCCCAGGCCCAGCTCGGCCCCGGCCAGCCCCAGATCGCCGGGTTCTGCCTGCAGGTTCGACAGGACGGGGGGCGGCGTCACTTGCCGTTCCAGCCAGTCAATGCGCAGTGTCGCGGCCCCGGCGGATGTGCCAAGCCAGGCCGCGCAAAGCGCTGCGATCACCGCCGAAATCCGTGCCACGAAACTCTCCCACACTGGCCGGTCCTCTTCCGGCTGTCGCCACAGTGCGAAGCGAGGGTCGGGGTCGCAATACGACCAATGTCTAGGCCGTCCTGTGCGCTCTGGCCGCTTAGGCTGCGGGCAGCACCATAGGAGGATCACGCGATGCGCGCATTTCGGTTTGGACTGGCGGTCTGGGCAGTGCTTGGGGCCGCGTCGGCCGGACCCGTCTGGGCCGATCCGGCGGAGGACGGGCAGGGCGACCTGAACCCCGAGGAAATGACGATCAACCGGATGATGCAGAATATCGCGCGGGGCGAAACCTCGATGACGACCTGCGCCACGGGGTATTTCATTACCAAGTCCGGCCGTCATGCGCAGGCCCGCACCCTGTTTGAACGCTGCGCGCAGGATGGTTGGTCCGGGGCGATGACATGGATGAGCCAGCTCGACGACAACGGTCTGGGCGGCCCGCTGGACCCGCAGGCCGCCGCCGACTGGGATCGGCAGGCGGCCGAGGCGGGCGATCCGGTAGGCCAGTTCAACTTCGGTCTGGATCTGATGCGCGGACGGGGTGTCGCGCGTGATCCGGCGGCAGGGCGGGCGCTGGTCGATCAGGCGGCGCGCGCGGGTCTGGCGGTGGCGCGGCGGTTGCAGGGCGCGGGGTATGACCTCGACGAGGTGACGCCCGATGCCGACACCTGGAAATATGCCCCGCTGTCCTGATGCCCCGTCGGGCGGTTTTCTACGACCAATGTCCAAGAGGGTGCTTGACCTGCATCAAGCCCGATGTCGCACCCGCAGACCTAATACTGACCCAGATCGAATGACAGGAGACGCAGATGTTCATCAAATCCCTTTCCACCCTTGCACTGGCTGCCATGTTGACCGCCCCGCTGAGCACCCCCGCGGCCGCCGACACGTTCGAGCGCGTCAAGATCGACGCGGGCGCCGAGCTGTTCGCCAGTGATTGTCGCCGCTGCCATTCGGTCGATGCCGACAAGGCCAGCTACGGCCCGCTGCTGGAGGGCGTGATCGGGCGGCGTGCGGGCAGCTTCCCCGACTATCCCTATTCCGAGGCGTTGGCGGGCGCCGGATTTGTCTGGACCAAGGGCGCGTTGCGGGCCTGGATGGAGGCCAATGACGAATTGGTCCCCGGCACCAAGATGCGCCATGTCGGCATCACCGACCCAACGGTTCAGGACTTCATCGTCAGCTACCTTGCGTCGCTGTCGAAGTAAGCGGTGCTGATGTCGGCTGTGGGTATGCAGCCGGGCGGGCCGTGGCGTCTGGTCCTTCGGGGGCAGGGGCCACGGCCTGTTTTTTGATGCGGTCGCGGGCGGTGATTTGGGGCAGGGGGCCCTGCGCAAAAGGTCGTAAGACCAATGGACAATATACCTGCGCCGCGCCGCGCCGATACTGGCCCCAGAGGCTCGCCGTCCGAAGGGAACAGAGGCGGGGACGGGCCGGAAGATATCGGGAGGACGACAATGAACCGCTTTATTCTGGCCACGGTGCTGGCCGTTTCATGCTTCGGCGCGGCCCATGCGGGCGTGACCGAAGCAGACCTGCTCAACGATCAGACCAGCACGCAGGACGTGCTGACCAACGGCATGGGGCGCAACCTGCAACGCTTCAGCCCGCTGGAGACGCTGAACAAGGACAACGTCAAAAATCTGGTTCCGGCCTGGGCGTTCTCCCTGGGTGGCGAAAAGCAGCGTGGCCAGGAAAGCCAGCCGCTGATCCATGACGGAATGATGTATATCACCGGATCTTATTCGCGGATGTATGCGATTGATCTGGCCAGCGGCAAAGAGGTCTGGCAATACGACGCCCGCCTGCCCGAAGGCATTCTGCCGTGCTGCGATGTGATCAACCGCGGCGGTGCGATCTATGGCGACAACATCTATTTCGGCACCCTGGACGCGCGGATTGTCGCGCTGGATCTGAAGACCGGCGATGTGAAGTGGAACAAAAAGATCGCCGATTACAAGGAAGGCTACAGCTATACCGCCGCCCCCTTGATTGTGAACGGTCTGGTCATCACCGGCAATTCGGGCGGTGAATTTGGCATCGTCGGCGAAGTGCAGGCACGCAATGCCGAAACCGGCGAGCTGGTCTGGACCCGTCCGATGATCGAAGGCCACATGGGCACGCTCAACGGCAAGGAATCGACGATGACCGGGACGCTGAACGCGACCTGGCCGGGCGACATGTGGAAAACCGGCGGCGGTGCGACCTGGCTGGGGGGCAGCTATGATGCCGACACCGACACCCTGGTCTTCGGCGCGGGCAACCCGGCGCCGTGGAACAGTCACCTGCGCAACGCGGGCACGCCGGTTGACGGTAACACCGGCGACAACCTGTATGCCGCAAGCCGCGTCGGGATCGACCCGCACACGGGCGAGATCAAGTGGCACTTCCAGACCACCCCGCGCGAGGGCTGGGATTTTGATGGCGTGAACGAGGTCGTGGCTTTCGTCGATAAAGACGGAAACAAGCGCTTTGCCACCGCCGACCGGAACGGCTTTTTCTATGTTCTGAACCGCGAGGACGGCAAATTCATCTCGGCCACGCCGTTCGTCAGCCAGATCAGCTGGGCCAAGGGCATCGACGAAAACGGGCGCCCGATCTACAACGAAGACAACCGCCCCGGTGCCCCCGATGCGGCTGCCGAAGGCGGCAAGGGCCAGCAGGTCTTTGCGGTGCCGTCCTTCCTGGGCGGCAAGAACTGGATGCCGATGGCGCATAACCCCGACACCGGCCTGTTCTACGTGCCCTCGAACGAATGGGGCATGGACATCTGGAACGAGCCGATCAGCTATAAAAAAGGCGCGGCCTATCTGGGGGCGGGCTTCACCATCAAGCCGCTGTACGAAGACCATATCGGCTCGCTCAAGGCGATCGACCCGGCCACTGGCGAGATCAAGTGGGAATATAAAAACGAGGCCCCGCTGTGGGGCGGCGTGATGACCACCGCGGGTGGGCTGGTGTTCACCGGCAACCCCGAGGGCGAATTCCTGGCCTTCGATGCCGACACCGGCGAGAAACTGTGGTCGTTCCAGACCGGCTCGGGCATCGTTGGCCAACCGATCACCTGGGACCGCGACGGCGAGCAATATGTCTCGGTGATCTCGGGCTGGGGCGGGGCAGTGCCGCTGTGGGGCGGCGAAGTCGCCAAGAAGGTGAACTACCTCAACCAGGGTGCCACTGTCTGGACCTTTAAGTTGCCGAAACAACTGGCGATGGCCAACTGATCTGACAGCACAGGCTGACCCAAGGACGGGCGCGGGGGAAACCTCGCGCCCGTCTGCGTTGGCCGCCCCGGTCTGGCTCGCGGAGCCTCCGGCGGGGATATTTCGGCTTTGTTGAAGCGCTGCCGCGCCCCGCAACCCCGCGGTCCCGCCAAGGGCGGTGTTCCGGTGGGCCGGGGCGCTTTCGCTGCAACAAAGACGGTCATCGGCGTCCCCGCCTGTCCCGTCAGGGCAGATTGACAGATCCTGGTTGCAACAAAGTTAAAATATCCCCGCCGGAGGCTTCCAGATGCTAGATTGGGCGCTTGGGCCCCTTGGTGCCGGGCCCGTGCCGCAGTGCGGCTGCGACTTATGGATAGTTTCCGCCGGGGGCCGCCTCGCGCTAGGGTCGGTCAGACGGCAGATTTTCAAACCGACCGAGGCCTTTCGATGATTCATGCCCCAAACAGCGCCCCCCGGACCGAATTTCGTGCCGCGTTGATCGTCGAGGATCACCCGCTGTTTTGCGACGCGCTTGCGATGACCTTGCAGGCGGTGGCGGGGATCGAGACTGTGGCGCATGCCGACCGACTGGCCGCGGCGCTGGAACAGCTCGAGGCCGCCGAGGCGGCGGGCGGGCGCCCCGATATCATCGTTCTTGACCTGAACCTGCCCGATGTGAACGGGCTGGACGGGTTGATGCGGCTGCGTCAGGCCGCGCCGGATTTGCCGATTGTTGTGGTCTCGTCCATCGACGAGCCGCGGGTCGTGCGTTCGGCCATTCTGGCGGGGGCTGCGGGGTTCGTGCCCAAGCACTCGCGCCGCGAGCTGTTCCGCGCGGCCTTCAACGCCATCGCACGCGGCGAGATTTTCGTGCCCGATTCCACCGGTGACACGCTGGCAGAGGGCAATGGTCTGAGCCCGCAGGACGAGGCGATCCGTCGCCTGAGTCAGCTGACCCGGCAACAGGCGAATATTCTGGAGCAGATCTGCGCGGGCAAGATGAACAAGCAGATCGCCTTTGATCTGTCGATTGCCGAAACCACGGTGAAGGCGCATGTTACTGCGATCATGCGCAAACTGGGGGTCTATTCGCGCACTCAGGCGGTATTGCTGGCCCGCGAGGCGCAGGCCACTGGCCCATTGCCCGAGAGCTGGCGTTCGCGCTAGCATCACCGCGGGAGGACCGCATGATTTCAGGCAATGACCCGGGTATCAGGGCGGGGCAGGCCCGCGGCGCAGGCTGTCCGGTGTCCGCGTCTGTCGATGCGTTTGCACCCGATGCTATCGCGCAACTGGCGCAGGCGCTGGGGCCGGGGCCTTTCGCGCAGGTGCTGCTGTTTGCCAGCCCCGGCGCGGATCTGCACCATCTCGCGACGCAGGCGGCCACACAATTTCCGCAGGCGATCATCTGCGGCTGCACCACGGCGGGGGAAATCACGGCACAGGGGTATGCCGAGGGTCAGTTGGTGGGCTTTGCGCTGCCGCGCACGGGGTTCGAGGTCGAGGCTCTGGTCATCGAAGGGCTGGACCGTCTGGATGCCCGGGCCTTGATCGCTGATCTGTTGCGGCTGCGTCAAAGCCTGGCGCGCAGGGCCTTTGAACGGCGCCATGAATTTGCGATCTTGCTGGTGGACGGTTTGTCGGGGCAGGAAGATGCGCTGGTGGCGGCGCTGTCGGGGGGGCTTGGGCCCGTGCCCATCATTGGCGGTTCGGCGGGGGATGGGGCATCCTTCGGGCGCACGTTGATCCATGCGCGGGGGCAGGTCTATGAAAACGCGGCGGTGCTGAGCCTGGTGCGATCGGATTGTCAGGTGCGGCTGTTCTCGCTTGATCATCTGCGCCCGACCGGGGCGCGGATGGTGGTGACCCGGGCAGACCCGGCGCGGCGCAGCGTGGCCCGGATCAATGACGAGCCGGCAGCCGCGGAATATGCCCGGTTGCTGGGGCTGCAGACGGATCAGCTGTCGTCCTTTGTCTTTGCCGCGCACCCGGTGCTGGTGCGGGCGGGCGGGCGGCACCATGTGCGCGCAATCCAGCGCGTGGGGCAGGGCGATCAGCTGGAATTCTTTGCGGCCATTGACGAAGGGCTGGTGCTGACCATCGCCGAGCCAGACGATATCGTCGCGCATCTGGACCGCGAACTTGCCCAGCTGGCCACCACGGGCGCGCCGTCGGCCATTCTGGGGTTCGACTGCATCTTTCGCCGGATCGAGGCTGAGGGCCGCCAGCGCCAGCACGAACTGTCGGCCATTCTGGCGCGTCACCGGGTGACCGGGTTTTCCACCTATGGCGAGCAGATCGGTGCAATGCATGTCAACCAGACGATGACCGGCGTGGCGTTTTATCCGCCTGACGACCGCGGGGACGAGTGATGCGCAATGCCCTGACCCATTCGCTGATTGATCCTGCCGACACGCTGGAGCGGCAGAATGCCAAGTTGCTGGTCATCACCGAGGTGCTGATCCGCCATGCCGAGGAAATGACCGAGGATCGCGGCGCCGCCTATGCGCAGTTTCAGCGCGCCGCGATGCTGGAAGATCAGGTTCGCGAACGCACCCGCGATCTGGAACGCGCGCTCGATCTGCTGAACACCTCGAATGCGCGGCTGGCCGATGCCAACCGCGAGACCGAGGCCGCGCGGCAAAACCTGGCCGCGGCCCTGGAAACCGTGCAGGAAGGCTTTGCGCTGTTTGATGCGCAAGACGTGCTGGTGATGTGCAATTCGCGGTTTAACGCGCTGCTGCCCGATATTCGCCCGCAGCTGCTGCCCGGGCTGCGGTTCGAGGACTATCTGCGGATCGCCGCCAGTTCGGTGCATCTGGGTATGCCCAAAGGGATGACGCCCGATGGCTGGCGCCGGATGCGGGCCAAACGCCATCAGGAACAGCATTTCATCCTGACCCAACAAATGGGGGCGGACCGCTGGGTGCAGGTGTCGGAACGGCGCACGCTGGACGGTGGCACCGTGATCTTGCAGACCGAGGTTACCGATCTGATCCGCGCCGAGCGCGAGGAACGCGGCCGGATGCTTGATGATCAGGCGCAGATCCTGCGCGCCACGCTGGAGCATCTGAAACTGGGCGTGTGCATTTTCGACGCCCGGCTGCATTTGCTGGGGTGGAATGCGCGGCTGGGCGATTTTCTGACGCTGCCGCGCACCCGGCTGCGGCAGGGCATGCATTTCGACGCGCTCTTGGAACAGGTTCGCGACCAGTTCCTGTTTCCCCATGGCCTGAGCGCCTATCGGCTGGCCGACTGGGTGCGCCGGGCGCGGCGCCACGATCAGTTCTCGATGGAGGTGACGCGGCAGGACGGCCAGATTTTTGAAATTTTCGCGCAGGATCTGCCTGACGGCGGGTTCGTCATGTCGCTGACCGATATTTCGGCCGAGCGCGCGGCGCTGGCGGCGCTGGGGCGCGCGAACGAAACGCTGGAGGCGCGGGTGCTGGAGCGCACGCTGGAGCTGGAGGATGCGCTGGCCCGGGCAGAGCGCGCCAATGCGTCCCGCGCGCGCTTCGTCGCGGCGGCCAGCCACGATCTGTTGCAACCGCTGTCGGCGGCCAAGCTGTATCTGGCCTCGCTGGGCGATGATGCGCTGACCGATCCGGCGCGGCGCACATTGAATAAGGCGCAAAGCGCGCTGGGGTCGGTCGAGGGAATTCTGGGCGCGCTGCTGGATATTTCGCGTCTGGAATCGGGCCATGCCTCGGTCGATGTCGGGCCGGTCGCACTCGGGCCGTTGTTCCGGGCGCTGCGCGATGAATTTACGCCGCTGGCCGCGCTGAAAGGTCTGGATCTGGTGATCCGTCCGACCGAGGCTGTGGTGATTTCCGACCGCGGTTATCTGCGCCGGATCTTGCAAAACCTGATTTCCAACGCCATCCGCTACACCGAAAAAGGCCGCATCTTCGTGGGCTTGCGCCGCCGGGGCGCATTTCTGTGCGCCGAGGTACGCGACAGTGGTCCGGGTATCGCCGAGGACGATCAGGAATTGATCTTCCGCGAATTCCACCGGGTGAATGCGCGCGCCTCGGCGTCCGAGGGGATGGGGCTGGGGTTGGCGATAGTGGACCGGGCGGCGGCGTTGCTGGGGCATCCGCTGGAGTTGCGTTCGGCCCCCGGGCAGGGCTCGACCTTTTCGGTTGGGTTGCGCGCGGCGCCGGGGCAGGTGGCCCGCGCCCCCTGCGATGAATTCGCCAGCAGCGCCCCGGACCGTGCCGAAGAACATGCCGACCGTCTGGTTCTGCTGATCGAAAACGATGCCGAACTGTCGCGCGCGATGGTGCAATTGCTGGAAAAATGGGGGCTGACGGTGCTGGATGTCAGCAGCGGCGAGGAAGCGTTGGAGCTGCTGGGCGCGACCGGGGTCGAGCCGGATTTCTGTCTGATCGACTATCAACTGGGCGATGGCATGGACGGGCTGCGCTGCCTTGAGGCGCTGCGTGCGCAGCTGGGCGATGTGCCCGCACGCATCGTCACCGCCGACCGCAGCGAGACCCTGCGCGCGCGGGCGCAAGGGCTGGGCGCCGAGGTGCTGAACAAACCGCTGCCCCCGGCGGCGCTGGCGGCGTTTTTGTTCGGCGCGCGGCGCTGAACGGGGCAGGGCGGCTTGACTTTGCCGCGCCGAGCCGCCCTTCTGGCGCCAACAGGCCCAGGAGGTTCCATGCAACGCCCTTTCGACACCGAGCTTGAAACCCGCCTTGTGCGCTATGCCGCAATCGACACGCAAAGCGATGCCGGGGCGCGCAGTGCACCCAGCACCGCGATTCAGCTGGATTTGCTGCGGATGCTGCAGTCGGAACTGGTTCAAATCGGTGCGCAGGACGTGAAGTTGACCGACTACGGCGTTGTTTTGGCAACGATTCCCGGAAATGCGCCGGGGCCGACCATTGGCTTTCTGGCGCATGTCGATACCGCGCCGCAGTTTAACGCAACGGGCGTGAAACCGCGGGTTTTGCGGGGCTATAACGGCGGTGATATCAGCTTCCCGGACGATCCGGCACTGGTGTTGTCGCCAGCGGAATTTCCCTATCTGGCGGAAAAACAGGGTGACGACATCATTACCGCCTCGGGCACGACGCTGCTGGGCGCCGATGACAAGGCCGGTGTTGCGATCATCATGACGGCGGCGCGGCACCTGCTGGCGCATCCCGAAATCCCGCATGGGCCGATCCGTATTGCCTTCACGCCCGACGAGGAAATCGGTCGTGGCGTCGGCGCCGAGTTGCCGCGTGATCTGGGGGCCAATTTTGCCTATACGTTCGACGGTGGTGCCGTGGGCGAAATCGAATTCGAAAGTTTCTCGGCTGACGGTGCCGAGGTCACGATTACCGGCGTTTCGATCCATCCGGGGCAAGCCAAGGGCAAGATGGTCAACGCCATTCATCTGGCCGCCAAACTGATCGCGACATTGCCACAGGCCACGATGACGCCCGAGGTGACCGACGGCCTTGAAGGCTTCATCCACGCGACGGATATGACCGGTGGTTCGTCGGAAATGAAGATCACCTTCATCCTGCGTGATTTCGAACGCGAAGGTCTGGCCGACAAAGGCGCGCTGTTGCGTCAGGTCTGCGCAGCCGTGCAAGCCACCGAGCCGCGCGCGCAGATCACCTGCGAGATCCGGCCACAGTACCGCAACATGCGCTATTGGCTGGAGACAGATATGACGCCGGTCGATCTGGCGCGGACAGCGTGCCGCAAGTTGGGGATCGAGCCCACATCCGTGCCAATCCGCGGCGGCACCGACGGATCACGCCTGACCGAGTTCGGCGTGCCGACGCCCAATCTGTTCACCGGCATGCAAAACATCCACGGGCCACTGGAATGGGTGTCGGTGCAGGACATGGCGCAAGCGACCGAACTGTGCCTGACACTGGTGGGGTTGGCTGCGGAAGCGACAGATTAATGCGTTGTTCATTGGGCTGTGGCAGTATCTAGGGCCTGAAGCGGCGGTCTGTGGTGTAGTACATTTTACATAATACCGATTATCGGACTTTTGTTGATCTGATGAGAACTCTGTAAAAGTCCCTTATAGATGAGACTCATTTCGTGAGACTGGATGGGCTCATCACCGGTCTTTTCTCAGACCAATAACGTCAGCCGTGCCGAGGTCAGAGTTAATTCGCCCTCGCAGGAGGATTGTCGATGCGCAATTTTTCGTCCACCGAACTCGCCAACAAGACTGATGCTGCTCTCGCCGCCGCCCCTGCCGCTCCGGTGTCGATCCGTCACTACGGCACGATCCGCTTCGTCGTGCTCAGTATCGCAAAAATCAGCAGAGCATGTCAGGTTTCGATCGTGTCGTCGTGCGGGCCTATGCGGCAGTCCCAGCGCTGAATGCCAACTCCGCCGGCCTCATCGGCCACGAAGCAGATGCACAAACTCGATTCCCGTCACCCTTTCCGCATGCAGCACCACCAGAGCCGCAGCGCGCGCATCTTCGCCCGCGTCGTGATGCTCGAAGATCAGATCAAGGCGCTCTTTGAGATGGGCCAATCCATGCCCACCGTTGCCGCGGAACTCGGGCCAGGCGCGCCGCGCGATCTGCACGCTGTCGCCCCAGCTCCAGTCGGGGGCTTCCCGCCCGGCCAAGCCATAGGCGCCCTGGATGGCGCGGCGATCAAAGCCACTGTGCTGGATCAGCTGGTGGCGCGAGAGCAGCGGTTCGAGGGCGCGCATCACCTCGAGGAACACCGGCGCGCCACGCACCTGCTCAGGCCCGATGCCGTGAAGCTGGATGTTGAACGCGGAAAACTCGGTCTGCGGATCGACATGGCACGCCCATGTCTCGATCCGGTCGTCAGCACCGACGCAGGCGATGCCGATCTGACAGATGCTGGCGCAGTCGCCACTGGCGGTCTCCACATCCAGCGCAATGAACCGATAGGTGCCGCAGGGAACTGCAGCGAGCGGATCTATCCCTGACAGGTCGGGCATCTGGTCTTTCGAACTCTCCACGTCGGTCAGGTCGGAACAGAGCTGCAGCAGCGCCTCGGCTTGCAACCGGCAGGACAAGGCGTCGGCGCGCAGCAGGTGCGGGGGCAGATAGCTGTGGAATTTCTCGAATACAAGATTTGGATTACCCGCAAAGAGATCTACCCTGCTGCCCGCCGCCAGATGCCTGAGCGTGTCCGCAAGCGGCATGGTGGCCTGCGCGCTGCGGATCTCGAGGAACCCATCATGCTCTTGCACCTCGTGGCCGAAGCCTTGCAGCGCCAGGGCCAGCGTCATGGTCTTCACCGTCCCGCAGCCTGTCGCCAGAAAGACGGCATCCGCGCCCACCTGCACCATCGGCGTTTCGGCAAAGCCGAGCGCGCGATAGTTACGGCGTGCCTCCGCCAGAAGATCACGCGCCGTGGCATCCAGATAGGCCGGCTCCTGCGCACACTCGAAGATCTCGCGCATCTTGGCGATCACCCGATCATGGATTAGCCCCGGCGCGCCGCCGAACCTCGGCGGCACACCCGCCTTCGCCGGGGTGACGGTGATCACCTTGTCTTGGGGGTCGACCTCCTGCACGGTCCAACGCCTGCCGGAAAAGATCAGCATCATCCCCGGCGCCAGAATGTTTTCGACCGGAATCGAGCCAAGATCCCTGCCCCCGGCGACCAGCCGATATTCTTCGGGTGTCGGAAACACCGCGTAGAATCCGTAATGCTCGACCAGCCGTTCCCCGACCGCCCCAAGGAGCAGAAGCCCGTTCTGCGTCTGCTCGATCAGTCGGGTCTCGGACGCGCCCATCGCGCGCAAGACCTCGAGGAAGAGCCCTGTCGTCACCTGCCGAAACGGCCCCTCGTGACAGAGCTGTCGATGGAGTTGCGCCGCGGTGGCGCCCCCCTGCCCCGCGATCATCGACAGGATCTGATGCACCAGGGTCGACAGATGCAGTGCCTCGGGTCTGGGTGGCTCGCACCACCCTTCAAGCAGCAAGTCGATCATCGCGACCGCACGCACCAGCCCAAGGCGCAGCCGATCGACCAGGTTGCTGTCCGGCGTCAGCCGGGTCTCGATCGCATATTGCCGCAAAATCGCGGGTTGCCCGGCGCGCCGCCCCGACCGTCCCAGCCTTTGGCGCAAGGAGGCCACGTTGAACGGCGCGCCGATCTGCGCCACGCAGGTGACGTCCCCAATGTCGATGCCAAGCTCCAACGTCGATGTGCAGATCGCTGTTGTGGGCTGCGCCGCATCCTTCAGGCGTCGTTCGACGAAATCGCGGTGCTCGCGCGACAGATTGGCGTGATGGGGATAGAATTCCTGCGGCAGATGCGCGGCTTCGCAAAGCTGGCGCAGGCGATCGGCATAGATCTCGACCTGTTGGCGCGCCCCGGCGAAGACCAGATTGTCGCTGCCGCGCAGGTGTTTGAAAAGATGGGCTGCGACGGCATCGGTGGCCGAGGGGCTGGCCTCGTCCTCGTCGCCCGAAATGTACCCGCGCATTTGCAGCCGCAGTTCGGCATCGCCCCCCGTTGCCTCGATCAGGGTAACCGCACCGGGTGTGTCTGGCCGCAGATAGGTCCGTGCCAGATCCATATCCCCGAGAGTTGCCGACAGGCCGATCCGTCGGATCGGGTGTCCGACCGCCCGTTCCAGCCGCGCAAGAAGCGAACGGACTTGAACCCCGCGTTCGCTGTCGAGGATCGAATGCAGCTCGTCGAGAACCACGGCGCGGGTTGTGCCGAACAAGCGCGCCATCTCGAGCCCGCGCCGCACGAACAACGCCTCAAGCGATTCCGGTGTGATCAGCAAGATCCCTCGCGGAGCCTTAAGCGCACGGGTCTTAATCGCGCCGGACACATCGCCATGCCAGGGCACGACGGGCAGGCCGATGTCCTGGCAGATATCCTCCAGACGTCTGGCCTGATCGGTGATCAACGCCTTCAGCGGGCCGATATAGAGCAGATCGAACCCCTGCCCCTCTGCCGGGGTTTCCAACACCTGGGAGATCAGTGGCAGGAAAGCGGCCTCGGTTTTGCCGCCCGCTGTCGAGGCCGCGACGATCACATCGCCCGACCCGCCGCAGACCGCATGGATCGTCCGCGCCTGGACCTCGCGCAACTCTGCCCAGCCTTGGGCCCGGATCCATTTCTGGACCGGCCGGGCGAGCTTGTCATAGGCGCTGCTCATCCTTGCCACCTACAGGCGGAAGCTGATCAACTCGTCATCGCCCTCCTCAGGCTCAGCCGTTGCCCCAGCGGTTTCGTCCACATCGCTCAGGTCATCGCCCTGATCGGAGCGGACCTCTATCCCCTCGATCAGGTCCGACCAGGCCACGCCGGGGTTTTGCTGCAATACGGCCAGCAGGTTGACGAACGCGGTGACTGTATTGCGCGGGGTCCGGAAATAGGCCTCGCCGATCCGGTCCGCGCAATGCGCCATGAAGGCCTCGAGCGCCGTATCCGGGATCATCGTCGCTTCGTCTTGCATCACCGCGCGGATATTGTGCAAGAGCACGAAAAGATCCTCGGGCGTCAGGCTGGCGAGCCGCACCACCGGACCGGACAGATCGACCAGCCCGTCGCGCGCAAAGGTGTTCTCGGCCAGTCGCGATTGTAGCGCCTCATAGCTGTAGAGCCCGCGCCGCGTGTTCATCATGAATTCCGGCGTGCCCCCCATCAGGAAACCGAGGTTCTCGGCGCTGCCCTGAAGCACATCATTGAGGATCCGAAGGATTTGCTCATAATTCGCGTTGCGCGCTTGCGCCGAGGTCAGCTTGAACAGGTTCACCATCTCGTCGAGACCGACGAGCAGCCCCTTATATCCCGCCTCGCGCACGAAGGCCGACATCAGCTTAAGCTGATCGTAGACGCTCGCATCATCGACGATCGTGCGCACGCCAAGCGCCTTGCGCGCATCGGTGCGGGTGGTGAATTCGCCGCGCAGCCAGCGCAGAGCGGCAGATTTCAGCGCGTCATCACCCGCCTCATGGCCTTCCCAATAGCGCCGGATTACCTCGGCGAAGTCGAACCCGCCAGTCAGTTCCTCGAAATGCGCCAGTCGCTCACGGATCAAGGCGCTCGTCGGCATGGCGCGCTCTTCCGCATCGCGATGCGCCTGGGACACGAAGCGTTCGACCACACTGGCAAGCGCCCCGCCATCGGCCTTGGTGCGGGTCGACAGATTGCGCGCCATCTCGGCATAAAGCCCCCGCGCCTGCCCACCCGTGGCATGCAAGCGACGGTCTGGGGCCAGATCGGCGAACATCACCACAAGCCCCTTCTCCAGTGCGACAAGGCGGATCAGGTTCATGAAGAAGGTCTTGCCCGAGCCGTATTCGCCAATCACGAAGCGGATCGCAGAGCCGCCCTCGGCGATCCGTTCCATGTCACGGACCAGTTCCTCTATCTCGCGCACCCGGCCGACCTGGATATGGCGCAGGCCCTGCTTGGGCACGACGCCTGCACGCAGGGCTTGGACGATGGCATCGCGCTCGCGCGGTTTAAGCGTGGACATGCTGTCCCTCCTTGGCAAATTCGGCCTTCACGGCTGCGGCAATCCCGGGCGCCACATCATACCCGTCATATGCGTCGAGCAAGGCCTCGTCATGGGTGTCGAAGGCCCATTCGTTGATCGCCTCCAATGCCCCGGCGGGCATCAGGCCGTGGCGCGCACAGGCCACCTCGAAGGCCGCGTCGGTCAGATGCGTTTCCTCGGCGATCTCGCGCACCAATGCCGTCATGGTCGGATCCAGTCCTTTAAGCACTAGTGCACTCTCAGGCCTCGGGGCCTCAGCCTCTGGTGCCTCCGTGCCAAAGATCTCGCCCAGCACCGAGGAGACGCGCGCCGTATCCGAACGGATCGCGGCGATCAGGGCCGGGTCGAGCTTTTGCACAGGCCGACGCGTCTCGGCGGGGATTGCCTCGCCCGGGGCGCCAGCGGTCGCGGGTTTCACCCGCACCGGCCCATCGAAAACATCGCCCGCGTGGATGTCGGAATAGACCAGCGCCGGATCAAGGCCGAGCGCCTTGTAAAGCTTCTCGATCCCCGCAACCTCTTCGGACTGGATGATCCCATCGGCATGGGCCGCAGCAATCAACGCCGCACGCAACGCCACATGGGGCTCAGCCTCGGTCTCTTTCAGCTTGCGCCGTAGTAGCGCCATATCGGAGGGGACCGCCAGCAACCAGTCCATGTTCGCTTTCAGCCGCTGGCGCTCTGGCTCGCTCAGCCCGGCAGTCTCCTCGATCCGCACCATCAACGCAGCGCGCTCCGCCTCGGAAATCACCCCGTCCGCCTGCACGACAAAAGCGCCAAGCGCCAGTTCGAGCAGCGCCGCTCGATAGGCTTCTGAGACCTCTTCAAGATTTTCGATAGTGTCCCCTAGCGCAAAGATCACCAGCGGCTCGTCGATCTTCGGCGCGCGCAGCGCAAAGCGCGGGTCGGGCGCCAGACCGAACCCTATCCGGGCCAGCGTATCGGCGGCACCGGTCAGCACCGATTTCGTCAGCTTCTCGGGGCGCGCTCCCCCAAGGCGGGTGATGATCTCGGTGGACGGAACCATCCCGCCTTGGGCGACCTGCTCTGTCGCCCAAGCCCGCAAGGCCTCAAGCGCCTCGGAAGGGAAAAGCGCGCGCAGCTCGGCGGGCAACAGGGCCTGTGCCTCTATGCTGCCACGCCCATCGGGGACGCGCCCAAGATAGCGGCTGAACCTGTCGAGCGCCTCGGTCACCTCGTCCACGATTTCCTGCCCGATCTCGAGCGGTTTCCGTAGC